>NZ_LVDR01000004.1:167303-350820 GCF_007636515.1 Shewanella sp. MSW | reverse complement strand
TGTAAGCTCTGCCTCGCCATCCCTGGCTCGGAAGGTCACAGTTTCGCCTGTGCCTGGAAATGAGGTGTATGTCTGCAGAACTCTCAAATGTTTCCAGCTACTCAGCGCTAACAGAATTGCACCAGCTCCCCTTCGGAGCCGCCGCTGGCGTTGTTGCAAATCGGCGTAGCCGAGACAGGGATGTCGAGGCTCGAAGGTCGAGCAAGGCGAATGTTGCGAAGCAACAAGCTTATGAGCGCGAGCCAAGGAAGGCGAGCTGGCCCTTATGCATGGATGCATTTGGCGAGTCCTGAGTGTAGCCAATTTGCTTCATAAGCCAGTGGGGATTTCGGCTACGTCGGGGTGTCCTTGGGGATGCAAGGGGCTTTGGACAAGCAAAGCCCCTTGCCCGGTGTGGTTTGGCGAGTGTCGCGCAGCGACTGGCTGCGAGCGAGAGCCAGGGATGGCGAACTGGCCGTTGTGCATGGAGGCATTTACACCACGACTTTCGGCCGCTGGCACAGCGGCTATTTATGGCTTTAAGCCAAAACTCACCAATGAACTTGATCCTAGCGGCTAGCTAAGTTGTAGCCAATCACCTGCGGTGCGCTCTCGCACAGGCGATCCTGTGACTCGGCGAGAGTTGCATAGCAACATGCTTTCGAGCGCGAGTCATGGATGACGAGCTGGCCGTTAAACAGGGAAGTTGTTGCGAGTACGTCCCTGTAAGCTCTGCCTCGCCATCCCTAGCTCGGAAGGTCACAGTTCCGCCTGTGCCTGGAAATGAGGTGTATGTCTGAAGACACTTCAGATGTTTCAAGCTACTCAGTGCTAACAGAATTGCACCAATTCCCCCTCGATGTCGCCGACAGCCGTTGGCGCAAATAACGTGGCTGAGGGCGAATACTCATCACTAGCGAAGATGGATTTGAGTACCAAATCCGCGCGGTTGAAATGAAAACCAAGAGAGTCCTCTTGGTCGAGGGGCAAATCGAGGGGCAAAGCGCCGCGACCTATAGTTTCAATCGCAGGCTAGTCTCAATCGCCGGCTAGTCTCAGTCACGGGTCGCGACACAATATCTATTACGGCCGGTGGCCTTGGCGCGATAAAGCGCGCGGTCAGCCTGTTCAAACAGTTGATCCTGATTGATTCCGGCGCTCCAGACGGCGATACCTATGCTGCTGGCAATGCCGTGGCGCTGAAACAGGGTTTCGTTGGCGAGCATTTCGAGCAGGCGCTCGCTCATGCGTACTGCCGACTCCAGATCGCCTTCCACCAATACCACAAACTCGTCGCCACCTATGCGAAAAGCCTGGTCGGCATTGCGGATGCCACACTTAAGCAGCTTGCCGAACTGAGTCAGCACTCTGTCACCAAACTTGTGGCCGAGACTGTCGTTGAGCTGCTTAAAATTATCCAGATCAAGCACCACCAGAGATATCGGGCTGTGAGCCCGTCCGGCTCTGGCGAGCGAGGTGCGGATACACTGACCGAAATAGTGGCGGTTGCCAAGCTCGGTCAGGGAGTCAAACATCGCCTGCTCCGACATCTGCGAATAGGCGATGGCGTTGAACAGCGGTTGTGACAGTAGGGCTTCTATCTGCTCAAGCTCTGCCTGCTCTACCGGGCTCAATACTCTTTGCAGCCGGTAGAGTAGTTTGGCGGTACCCAGTTTACTGATCAGTTCTCTGCTCACTGTGCTCTGAGAGGTGCGTCCCCAATGAAATTGATGTCCTTGAACTTGTAACTGCACTCCCTGTACCGGCAAATATTGTTGCAGTAGCTTGCCATAGCAGGCAAATACTGTCCGCGGATCGAGACTTGCGTGTAACCGTTGAACCGCCTGCAGCAGATCCATTCTGGGGTGGATAGCCTGAGGTTGATCAGACAGATACTGATAGTCTTCAGGGTAAAACTCTGTTGCCAGACCAAAGTCCATCATAAATACTCCAATAAGGCAGAACCTTTTTCTATAGTTAATCTGCAAGATTCGTGCCTGGTCGACCTTGGGCTAATTTGTATTGAGATCTCATTGAGTTAAGCTTTTTAGTGCTAAGTATATTGCGGTGACAAGTATTTGACACTGACAGAATAATGAACTGAACCATTGATAGCGGGGGAGTGTGCATGGAACATGGATTCTTTATCCAGATCCTTCTGATGCTGGTTATCGCCATAACAGCGATAGCCTTGCTCAGGCGCATAGGCTTGCCCGCTATTCTTGCTTATCTGTTGACCGGGGTTATCAGCGGCCCCTCGGGATTCAATTGGTTTTCGCAGCACCAGATGCAGTCGGTAGCTGAACTTGGAGTGGTACTGCTGATGTTTACCCTGGGACTGGAATTTTCCGTACCCAGGCTCTGGGCCATGCGCCGCACTGTATTTGGCCTCGGCAGTGCTCAGGTGGTATTGACCACCTTGCTGGCCATGGGGGGCGGATTACTTTTTATCAGCGACGTGACTCAGGCGCTGGTGATAGGTTCAGTGACGGCTTTGTCTTCCACCGCCATAGTGCTGAAATTGCTTAACGACAAGGGCTGGCTCAAGCGTCGTCATGGCGAACTGTCGGTCAGTGTGTTGCTGTTCCAGGACTTAGCCGTGGTGCCCTTGCTTATTTTGCTGCCTTTGCTGGCCGAAGGTAGCGAACCTTTGACGGCCTTGCAGCTTGGGACCGCGCTGGGGAAGGGGATCCTGGCCTTTATTATGCTGATGGCCTTTGGTAAGTGGGCTCTGCCCAAACTGTTTGATGAAGTCGCCCGTTCCCGCTCCAACGAGTTGTTTGTGTTGTCGACTCTGGTGGTCGCGCTCTTGACCGGTGCCTTTACCCAATGGTTGGGGTTGTCCATGGCATTGGGGGCCTTTATGGCCGGGATGCTTCTGGGCGAGAGCCAGTACCGGCGCCAGTTGGAGGCAGATATTCGCCCGTTTCGGGATCTCTTGATGGGGCTATTTTTTATCTCCATTGGTATGTTGCTCGACTTCGGATTGGTATTGGCCTATTGGTGGCAAATCTTGCTGTTGCTGTTGGCGGTGATAGTCGGTAAGACAGTTATTGTCTTTACTTTGCTGAGGTTGGTTAAAGAGCCTTTTCGGGTAGCCATGTCTACCGGCCTCAGTCTGGCACAGGTGGGGGAGTTTTCATTCGTGGTGCTGGCACTGGCAGTGAGTTATCAATTGTTGGCCCCCAGTGTCAGTAATACTTTGGTGATGGTGGCTGTGCTGTCCATGGCGCTGGCGCCGGCATTGGTGCGTCATAGCATAGACATAGCCCGGCTGCTGCAGGGCCTTAAACCCAGGCCGGAACCGGCAGAAAACCTGCCGCCTTTGGATCCTCAACAAGATCTGGTTCTGCTGCTGGGTTATGGCCGGGTTGGGCAGACCATAGGGCGGTTTCTCAAGGCCGAAGCTATCCCTTTTATTGCCCTCGACCGGGATCCCTCCCGGGTTTCCGAGGCGCGCCGGGCCGGAGAGCCTGTGTATTTCGGTGATGCTTGTAAGCGCAGTTTGCTCAAACAAGCCAATGTGCGCCACGCCAAGAGCATAGTGCTGACCTTTTGCGAGCAACCGCAGTTGGAAGAGGCTTTGGTATTGTGTCGGCAACTGGCACCCGAGGCGAAGATCATGGTACGCACCCGGGATGACAGCGAACTTGAACAACTGGAGCAGGCCGGTGCCAGTCAGGTTATTCCGGAAACTCTGGAAGGCAGCTTGATGCTGGTGTCCCAGGTATTGTATCAGTCAGGGGTACCCTTGTCGCGGATCCTCAAACGGCTGGAGTCGGAGCGGCGCAACCATTATCAGTATCTGCACGGTTTCTTTTCCGGTGAGGAAGCCGACTTCTCTCTCGAATTACTACATGCAGTGGCTCTGCCAAGAGGCGCCAGCGCCGTGGGAAAATTCAGTGCCGAGATCCCCTGGCAACAGCTCAGGGTGGAACTGAGAGCCGTGCGCCGCGGCGGCAGGGAGTACGAGCCGCCGGATGAAGATTGGCAGTTCCGCGCCGGTGATACCTTGCTTATTCGCGGTAAGCCCAGAAGGGTGGAGAAAGCCGAAGTTATTTTGCTTCAAGGCTGATTGCCCGGCCGTTGGCGTTGGTTTTATTTGTACTTTAAATGGGGTACTCTGCGACCTTTGTGGAGCTGAATGCCGGGAAGGACCGCTTGGCTGCATGTTGCAGCGACTTTTTCTGAATAAGCGCAAACCCGAGTGACCTACAAGGAGTTGGCAACCGTGACCCATGACAGTAATGATGGCCCCGATATCTCGTTCGAGGAACTGTTTGAGATTTTGACTTCTACCCAGCAGCTGCTGTTTTGCCGTGATGGTGATGTGCCGCTGATCCTGCCGGCGAATATTGATGGCAATGAACAGGCCAGTCATTGTTATGCTTACCTTCCCATGATGGCTGAGCAGGACGCGAGCCGGGTGCTTGCAGAGAATCTTAAACAACCGGCTGATTACTATCTCAAACCCATGCATTGGCAACGGCTTATTCTGACCGCTCATGTCAATGAGGTGTTGTTGCTGGAGCTGGCGGGCAAACTCGTGCTGCCGCGGGAAGAGCAGCAAACCTACCTGAGCTATATGGCGGCGCGCCTCAATGGGGAAGATTGTGTGCTGCGGGTCAACAATGTGGAAATTAGCCCTTGGCTCACCGGAGAAGCCGACGCCTGGGAGCTGGTGGAAGCACTGTTTGCCCGTTACGGCTCACTCAAGGGGATCTGGCTGGCCGACTGTCTGTGGCAACAGGCCGATGGCAAACCCGGTAAGCTGATTATTCTCGATGCCGAGCTGGCCAGCTACGAGATGTCGGCCGCCTTGCAGGATCAGGCCAAGGCGCTGGGGTATACGCTTGTCCAACTGAAAGATTTGACTTTGGATTATCAGTTGGATGCGCTGACCATACTGCCGCCGCTGGTGAGCCGAAGTCAAACGGGGGAAGTGCGTCTCTATGTCGGTGACCCAAGCCAGCCCTTTATTCGGTTTCAGCGCCACCAGATAGTGCAAACCAGGGTCGATAACCTGGAGACGGATGCCGGTGGTTTACAGCAGGGCGCTGAGAACATAACCGTGACCGACAATGAGCGACAGCAAGGCACCACCCCAACATTTGCCGTAACTTTGGTCTCAGTGTTGCTGGTGCTGGCTCTACTTATCTTTTTCGCCTGATCCATGTTCAACTGATATCGAAAAAGGCTTTCAATTCATCAATCTGGCACATGGCGTCCTGATAGCCCAAATCTATCAGGGCGCCTGTGTAGGCGTTTTCAAACAGCAGATAAGACACAATACTGGTGTCCGACTGGCTATCTATGCCAATCAAAGCCAGTAGCCGGCGAATGGCGAAGGGCATCTCCTGATAGTAACGCTTGGCCAGCTCACTGAGATCTTCACTGGGTTTAATCACCAAAGTATCAATCGGCCTCAAATCCAACTGTTGGCGACTCGGTTCCGGCACCAGCGCCAGAGTGCTGTTGATGCGCCTGAGCCGCTCCAGATCTGAGTTCAGGGTATCGGAAAATATGGTATCCAGCAGATGACCGGCAATGGTGGCCGTCTTGGGATGATAATCCAATTCAACGGGCGTGTTCTTGTGTGGGCTGTCCAGGTTGATCACCATGATCCGCTTGGCGCCCAGATGTATCGGGCTGGAAAGCGGCGCCAATTGATGCACTGAGCCATCGCCATAGTAGGACTGGGACAGCTTAATTGAGGGAAACACCATAGGAATGGCGGAGCTGGCCATCAGGTGCTCTGTGTGCAGCCGGGTGCGCTCGCCGCTGCGTCTGGCCCTTTGCCAGTTTTCCAACTCTTTGTGGGCCTGAAAGAAGGTCACGGAGCGGGAGCTGTTGTAGCAAGAGGTGTCAATGCTCAGCGCCATCAGGGAGCCGCCGCGGATGTTGCGATCGATTCGCTCGAAGTTAATCAGCTCATTGAGTAGTTGCCGCAAGGGTTCATTGTCCAGCAAACTGCCGGCGTCGGTATTGACCAGATCTCCCTGCATGCCACGAAGGGCCATCTTCGCCAGGTGTGCCAGCACGCCGGTATTGGAGGCGCGGTAGACTCTCTCTGTGTGGATATTACGCCAGATCCATTCCAGCTTTCTCAGTCCCAGGTGAAAGCAGGAGGCGTGGGTAGCGATGGCGGTGCCATTGATGGCTCCGGCCGATGTGCCGCAAACAATCTTGAATGGAATGGCGTGATTGCGGGGATAAAACTGTACCAGCGCCTTGAGCACCCCAACCTGATAGGCCGCCCTGGCACCACCGCCCCCCAACACCAAAGCCCTGCTTTCCGGCACGGCGCCTCCTTTGCTAAAGCCCAAAACCATAAGAGAATGCCAAGGTATTATTTTGCAGACACGGCTTGGCTATCTCAGTTTAACTCTAGTTGGCTTTCCTGTGGTCGGAGAAGCAAAAAACCGCCCTGAGGCGGTTTTTTTTAATGGTAGCGTATGCTTACCTTATGCGAGCCGGTTTTGGATCTGCTCGAGAATACCACTGGCATCCAGCTTGAGTTCAGTCAGTATCTCTTCCGGTGAGCCGTGTTTGATAAATTCATCCGGCAGACCAATTTGCAGCAAAGGCTTGCTGATCCCCTGGCTGGCCAGATACTCGAGCACGCCACTGCCTGCGCCGCCCATGATGGCGTTTTCTTCCACTGTTACCAGCAAGTCGTGATTGGCGGCCAGTTCCTTGATCAAATCTTCATCCAAGGGTTTGACAAAGCGCATATCGGCGACTGTGGCATTGAGGCTTTCGGCGGCTTCCAGGCTGGCAGCCAGGGTAGTGCCGAAGTTAAGAATGGCAATCTGTTTGCCCTGACGTCTAACAAGGCCTTTACCTATCGCCATCGCCGTCATCTCTTCAACCTGCTCGGCGCCGGTTGCACTGCCGCGAGGGTAGCGCACTGCGCTTGGGCCCTTATCGTAGCAGTAGCCGGTGTAAAGCATCTGCCGACATTCGTTTTCATCGGATGGCGCCATTATCACCATGTTGGGTACGCAGCGCAGGTAGCTGAGATCGAAGGCGCCCTGATGGGTAGGGCCATCGGCGCCCACAATGCCGCCGCGGTCAATGGCAAACAGTACTGGCAGGCGCTGCAATGCCACATCGTGGATCAACTGATCATAGCCGCGCTGCAGGAAGGTGGAGTAAATGGCCACTACCGGTTTATAGCCTTCACAGGCAAAGCCGGCACCTAAGGTCACTGCATGTTGCTCGGCGATGGCGGCATCGAAGTATTGCTCGGGGAATTTCTGGGAGAACTCCACCATGCCGGAGCCTTCGCGCATGGCCGGGGTGATCCCCAGTACCTTGTCATCCTTGGCGGCAATGTCGCACAACCATTTGCCGAACACCTGGGAAAAACTGGGTTTCCCGGGTTTGGTGACCGGTTTGCAAAATTGTGAAGGGTCAAACTTGGGCACAGCATGCCAGCCGATGGGATCTTTCTCCGCAGGCTCATAACCTTTGCCTTTCTTGGTCATGATATGCAGCACCTGCGGCCCCTTGAGGCTGCGCATGTTACGCAGGGTTTCTACCAGAGCATCCACATCATGGCCATCGATAGGACCTATGTAGTTAAATCCCAGCTCTTCAAACAGGGTTCCCGGTACCACCATGCCTTTAAGGTGTTCCTCGGTGCGGCGCGCCATCTCTTTGATGACGGGCATGCCCTTGAGTACTTTCTTGCCGCCTTCTCGTATCGTGGTGTAGAAGCGGCCTGACATCAGCTGTGCCAGGTGGTTATTGAGGGCGCCGACGTTTTCCGAGATAGACATCTCGTTGTCGTTGAGCACCATCAGCATGTCTTTGTGCAGATCGCCGGCGTGGTTCATGGCTTCAAACACCATGCCGCCTGTCATGGCACCATCGCCTATCACGGCTACTACCTTGCGGCCGGCCTGTTCTTTATCCGCGGCGACCGCCATTGCCAGTGCGGCGGAAATTGAGGTGCCGGAGTGGCCGACACTGAAGGTGTCGTACTCACTCTCTTCCCGCCAGGGGAAAGGATGCAGACCACCTTTTTGGCGTATGGTAGGCATGCGATCGCGACGACCGGTAAGGATCTTGTGCGGATAGGCTTGATGGCCCACATCCCAGACCAGGCGGTCAAACGGGGTGTTGTAGACATAATGCAGCGCCACGGTCAGTTCGACCGTACCTAAGCCAGAGGCAAAGTGACCGCTCGACATGCCCACAGATTTTAATAAAAACTCCCTGAGCTCGTCGGCCAGCTGAGGGAGCAGGCTTTGTGGAAGTTGACGTAACTCTTCCGGGGTATTGGCCTGTGCCAGCACAGGAAACTGAGTGATATCCAGACTCATAACGAGATACTTTGTCTCTTTTTATACTCTTCGCTCAACGATATAGCGGGCGAATTCGGCAATTAACTGGCTATTGTATGGCAATTTTGCCAGCGCTGATAGTGCATCTTCCAGCAGTTTTTGAGCTGTAGTCTTGGCGCCTTCCAGCCCCAACAGTTTCGGGTAGGTACTCTTGTTGGCATCGAGATCCGAACCCTGGGGTTTGCCAAGTTCTTCTGTGCTGCCGGTAATATCGAGAATGTCGTCCTGTACCTGGAACGCCAGGCCCACGGCATCGGCGTATTCCAGCAGTGCTTGTTCTTCTTTGGCGTCAATATCGGCGGCAATGACCGCAAACTCGACGGCGCAGCGGATAAGGGCTCCTGTCTTCAATCTGTGCAAGGCGGTGAGTTGCTCAAGCGAGATCTCTTTGTCGGTGGCATTGAGATCCTGCGCCTGGCCGCCGCACATACCGCGGTAGCCGGATGCTTTTGCCAGCGCCTGTACCAGACGCAGGTGTTGGCGGTCGCTGAGGCCTTCAATGTCGCTGCTGATAAGTTCAAAGGCCAAGGTCTGCAAGGCATCACCGGCCAGAATAGCGGTGGCTTCGTCAAAGGCGATATGCACAGTTGGCTGACCGCGGCGCAGGGCATCGTCGTCCATGGCCGGCAGATCGTCATGGATCAGCGAATAGGCGTGAATACACTCTATGGCGGCGGCGCAATCATCGAGACGCTCAAGGGGAACGCCGAGCATTTCACCTACAGAGTAGACCAGAAACGGCCGAATACGCTTTCCACCCAGCAGGGCTCCATGACGCATGGCGGCCTTGAGTCTGGGCTCGGTATCATCCAGGGTGTCCAGTATGGTGGCAATTCTTTGATTGACTCTCTGCTGGTATTGGTTAATAGCTTGGGTTAACACTCACTCACCCTCGACTGTAAATGGGCTCAATGGCGCCTGGGGATCCTGTGCAAGCAGTATGGCTACTTTCTGCTGTGCCTGTTCCAGTTTGGCTTGGCTGCTGCGCACCAAACCTATGCCACGTTCGAACTGTTTTAGCGCGTCGTCCAGCGATACTTCACCGCGTTCCAGTTCGACGACTATGCGTTCCAGCTCGTTGAGAGATTCTTCAAAACTCAGATTTTCGGGTTTTTTGGCCACAATCAGTTTCCTTGATGCACCTTGGTTGCCGGCCCATTCCTGCGACCTGATTGGCACGGTGCAAAGGTAAAAGGAGAGAGGGAGGGCTGCAGGTGTCTTGGCGTTATGTTCAGCGTGACACAAGGTATATCAGGGCGCGATAAGGGTCAAATTGAAGCGCCCGTTATTTGCTCAACAGCACGCTTTGTCGCTGATTTTTTTTAGAGAAAATTAAAATCTTCCTAAACTTGCTTAAGCCCTGTCCGATAACTCAAAATAGAAACTATTGAAAATTATCATATTCATCTCCTGTGAATAGCCAAGATCCTATATCACCCTTTGGGGCGGATCGGCTTGTATGGGATAGAGATCCCGGCCACACTGTGTCGGGTCTGCTTTAGAGGTGAGGAGCCACTGTGGATTTAGCAACCCTGATAGGACTGGTAGGTGCTTTTGCTTTTATTATCATGGCAATGGTCAGCAGTGGCGGCATTGCCATCTTTATCGATGTACCCTCTGTATTGATCGTGCTTGTCGGCTCGCTGTTTGTGGTGATGATGAAGTTCAACCTCAAGCAGTTTTTAGGGGCGGTCAAGATTGCCGCCAAGGCGTTTATGTTCAAACTGGATAAACCTGAAGAGTTGATTGAACAGTCGGTTACCATGGCAGACGCTGCCCGTAAAGGGGGCTTTCTGGCGCTGGAAGAGGCGCAAATTTCCAACAGTTTTATGCAAAAAGCGGTTGATATGCTGGTGGACGGCCATGACGGCGATGTGGTGCGTGAAGCGCTGGAGAAAGATATTCAACTGACCGAAGAGCGCCATAAGGCGGGGATCAGTATCTTCAAGGCTCTGGGTGATGTGGCACCGGCTATGGGTATGATAGGTACTCTGATTGGTCTGGTGGCCATGTTGTCCAACATGGATGACCCCAAATCCATCGGCCCGGCAATGGCGGTGGCCTTGTTGACCACCTTGTACGGCGCCATTATTGCCAATATGGTGGCGATCCCGATTGCCGATAAACTGGCGCTGCGGATGAACGAAGAGATGCTTAACCGCAATCTGATTATGGACGCTGTACTGGCTATTCAGGATGGCCAGAACCCCAGGGTGATTGAGGGCTTCCTCAAAAACTACCTGTCAGAGAAACAGCGCAAAATAGATACAACGGACGGAGAGTAGCACTATGGCCAAGCCCAAGTGTGATTGTCCGCCACCCGGTGCACCCATGTGGCTGGCAACCTTTGCCGACCTGATGTCGCTGCTGATGTGTTTCTTCGTGTTGCTGCTGGCTTTCTCTGAAATGGATGTCATGAAGTTCAAACAGATAGCCGGCTCGATGAAATACGCCTTCGGGGTGCAGAACAAGGTGGAAGTGAAAGATATTCCCAAAGGCACCTCAGTGATTGCGCTGGAGTTTCGCCCCGGACGTCCGGATCCCACCCCGATTGAAATAATTAACCAGCAAACCAACGAGATGACCCAGCAGATCCTCGAGTATCAGGAAGGGGATGACGACAGTGCCGGTGGCGTGCAGCAGCAAAGGGGCGAGCAGCGTGGCGGCGAGGCTTCGGCCACGGCGCAAGAGCAGGCCGAAGACAAGAAGACCCAGGAGCAGCAGGCAGCTCAGGATCAGATTAACGAGCAGGTCAAGAAGATGGCCGAGGCGCTCAACAAAGAGATAGTGGACGGCGCTATTGAAATCGAGTCTCTGGGACAGCAGATTATCATCCGTATTCGGGAGAAGGGCGCCTTTGCCTCAGGTTCGGGTTTCCTGCAGCCCAGGTTCAAGCCTGTGGTGCAGGCGGTTGGTGAGCTACTCAAAGATGTGCCCGGGATCATCACTGTCTCCGGCCACACCGATGACATGCAGATAAGCAATGAGCTGTACAGTTCCAACTGGGACCTGTCCAGCCAGCGGGCCGTGGCCGTGGCCCACGAATTGGTCAAGGTGCCCGGCTTTGATGCCAGCAGAATGAAAGTGGTGGGCATGGCCTCCACTGCGCCTTTGGTGCCCAACGACTCGCCGGAGAATCGCGCCCGTAACCGCAGGGTGGAAATCTCCATTGAGCAGGGCAAGGCCAAAGAGTCTGATGAGATTGAAGTCGATCCCAATCTTTGATGGCGCAGCAGCATCGGAATCACAGCAGCATGAAAACGGCTGCTTTTTTTGGGCATCTGCAATCCGGACACGGCTTTGGCGTGGCAAATCTCTGTGCCAGTTAGCGGGTCTTTGTTATAATCCCACGATTGCTGTTTGAAATTTTTTCCTCGGGATCCCCATGAAGTTTATCGTAAAGCTGTATCCAGAAATCATGATGAAGAGTAAACCGGTAAGAATGCGTTTTACCAAGATGCTCGAGTCCAATATCCGCAATGTACTCAAAAAAGTGGATGAAGACGCTGCCGTTACCCGTCAGTGGGATCGGATTATGGTGCAGGTTCCCAAAGACAAACCCCATCTAAAACAAGTTTTTGCCGAACGTTTGGCCTGTATTCCCGGAATATCCACCATCAGCCAAGTCAATGAATACAGTTTTGAAACCGTTGATGATATCTACCAACAGGCACTCAAGGTGTATGCCGATGAACTGGCGGGTAAGACCTTCTGTGTCCGCGCCAAGCGCAGTGGCAAGCACGACTTCAGTTCGCAGGATGTTGAGCGTTACGTAGGTGGTGGCCTTAACCAGTTTACCGAAGCGGCCGGTGTGCGCCTCAAAAAACCGGATATGACCATTCATCTGGAGATCAACAACGATAAGCTCTACCTGGTAGAGAGAAAGATCCCTGGCCTTGGTGGGTTCCCGATTGCCACTCAGGAAGATGTGCTGTCCCTGATCTCCGGCGGTTTTGACTCTGGGGTGTCCAGTTTCCAATTTATCAAGAAGGGTTCCCGTACCCACTACTGCTTCTTCAACCTGGGCGGTGCCCAGCACGAAATCGGGGTTAAGCAGGTGGCACACCATTTGTGGAAGACCTATGGCGAGTCACATAAAGTCAAGTTTGTGACCATTCCCTTTGAACCTGTGGTGGCCGAAATTCTCGAGCGCATAGACAACGGCTTGATGGGTGTCATACTCAAGCGGATGATGATGCGCGCCGCCGCCAGAGTGGCAGAGCGTATGGGAATTCAGGCGCTGGTCACAGGCGAGAGCCTGGGGCAAGTATCCAGCCAAACCCTGACCAACCTCAATGTGATTGACCGTTGTGTCGATACCCTGATCCTCAGACCTTTGATCACCATGGACAAGCAGGACATCATCAACGAGAGCCGCAAGATAGGTACAGAAGACTTTGCCAAGTCCATGCCTGAATACTGCGGTGTGATTTCACAAAAACCCACGGTCAAGGCGGTGTTGTCCAAGGTTGAAGCCGAGGAAACCAAGTTTTCCGAAGATCTGCTGGACCGGATCATCGCCGATGCCGTGGTCATGGATATTCGGGAGATAGCAACCGACATGGATACCAAAGTAACGGAAACCGAAACCGTCGCCAGTGTCGGTCAGGGTGAAGTGGTGCTGGATATCAGGGCGCCGGAAGAGGAAGAGAGCAAGCCGCTGCAACTGGAAGGTGCCGAGATAGTTCATATTCCTTTCTTCAAGCTGGCCAGCGCCTTTGCCGAGCTTGATAGCAGTAAGACCTATTTGCTCTATTGCGACCGCGGCGTTATGAGTAAACTGCAGGCGCTCTACCTTCAGGAGCAAGGGCACGGTAACGTCAAGGTTTACCGCCCCTGATAAACAAAAAGCCGCCTCTCTCGAAGCGGCTTTTTTGCTGCTGACGCTCAGCGAAATCCAATGGGGCTCAGTTAAGCTGAACCTTTGATGGACTGGCTGCCGCGTCTTCGGCCAACAGCAGTGTCGGCTCGTCCAGCGCATGGGTTCTGAGCTCTTCGCCGCTGGCGGCAATGTTACGGCTCAGCTCCTGCTCAAGCAGTTTGAAGTCTATCTGCACCGCAGGGGCTTCGACAGCGACTCTGGGCAGTGGACGAGCTTGCGCCGGTGCAGAAAGACTTTCCGCAGCCATGGCGCTGGTGCTCATGCCAAACAGCAGGAGCACAAAAGCGGATTTAAAGTTCAACATGGGATGCCTCCGGGTGAGAACGGGCACTGAGTGCCAGTGTCAGACCTTCCCTTCGACTGCTCAGAGATTGTCTGAATATTCAACTTTTCGGCGCAAAATTTAACCAAAAGCGCTGGCTTTAACAAACGATAAAATGTAACAATCTGGATTAGAAAAACTAATTAAAAAATGAGAAGTGGATCACTATGTCAAAACGACTCCCTCCGCTGAATGCGGTCAAGGCGTTCGAGGCAGCAGCAAGGCATTTGAGCTTTACCCGCGCCGCCGAAGAACTGTTCGTTACCCAGGCCGCAGTGAGTCATCAGATCAAGGCGCTGGAAGACTTTCTGGGATTAAAATTATTTCGCCGAAAGAACCGCTCGCTGCTACTGACCGAAGAGGGGCAAAGCTACTTCCTCGATATCAAGGATATTTTTACCCAACTGTCGGATGCCACTGACAGGCTGTTGGCCCGCAGCGCCGTGGGTTCCTTGACTGTCAGCATGTCGCCCAGCTTTGCCATTCAGTGGCTGGTGCCGCGTCTGGCGAAATTCAGCGAGAAGAATCCCGATATCGATGTGCGGATCAAGGCGGTGGATGCCGAGTTCAGCGCCTTGTCCGACGATGTGGATGTGGCAATTTACTATGGTCAGGGTAACTGGCCCGGGCTCAGGGCCGACAAACTGCGCAACGAAGTGTTGATCCCCGTCTGCTCGCCAATGCTGCTCAACGGCCCCAAGCCATTGGAAAAGCCCGCCGATCTTAAATATCATACCCTGCTGCACGATATGAGCCGTCATGACTGGCAGGCCTGGTTCCGCCAATGTGGCGTAACAGATGTCAATGTAAATCAGGGGCCGATATTCAGCCACTCATCTCTGGTACTGCAGGCGGCGGCCCATGGCCAGGGGGTAGCTCTGGGCTACAGCGTGCTCGCCCGCCCCGACATCAAGGCCGGGCGTTTGGTCTGTCCGTTCCAGGAGGTTCTGGTCAGCAAAGATGCCTATTATCTGGTGTGCCAGCAAAAGCATGCCGAGTTAGGTAAAATTGTCGCGTTCCGCGAATGGATGCTGGATATGTTTGCTGAGGAGTCACGTAGTGAATTGTTGCCGGGATAAGTCGGTAACACGTTTCTCTGCATATACAGGAAGGCACTACAAAGAAGTGAAAGCTTGCAGTTTATAGGGAACTTTGATGGAACTGGCTTACATAAACGAAAACACGGAAGAGAGTGATGCCATGTTTAGTTGCTCTGATAACAGAGGGCACCTGTACGAAGACATGGACTACATTCCAGTGAGCGCATTGAGTGCGGTTATTTGGGAGGATGAAGACAGTTATTCAGAAGCTGTTTTCGATATCACAAATTCAGGGGATTTAAGCGTTACCAAACCTATAGCAGACGTTTTTATGAGCTTTGACCCATATGGCGTCGCTTTTTTGCCCAATAAATTACAGTGCATGGATGGTCTGTCGACTCAGCAGCGATATATTATCGCGATAAATAACGAGTTGGATGTATTGGATCAAGAAAAGTCAAATATTGAATCTTTTGTTGAACATTACGATCCCAAAGAACATGGTTATGATGTGCCTCTTGAAGAGAGAGAGTCGTTTCATTCCGTTCTAGTTCAAAAATTATATCTGGACCGGGAAAAACTCGAAACCTACCCTATGAACCGCAGGCATATTTTTAGGGTTAAAGGCACCAACAGCTTTTTCTTTTCTTCAGAAATATATGATGAATTGTATATTATCGCTCGACAGGGGTTAGCTTGTGGACTGACCGCTTTTAAGTTTGATGTCGATGATGAAGCACCAAGGAGATAATAGTAAGTGAAAGATGAATACTCGATACTCACTAAACAAAATATGGATACTTTCCCATTCCAACAAACACCTGCACCAGTAGGTGCTGCAGCACCGGATCTGTTATTGGAAATGACCTTTTCTCCAAAGCTGTTCATTATTGGTGATATAGCATCCAAACTGGAGCCATTGGTGCAGCATGGCGCCGAATGGCTGGATGCTCGTGTTGACAACTCGCCAAGTCAACCTTCGGATGAACAACTCGAGGTATATGACAACTATCGAATGCCTTATATCCAGCAGACGTACAGATTGACGGATAAAGAAAAGCAATTTGGTAAGTTGAATTGGTTAGATACTGATTCGACAGAGTTCGATTTTTCTAAACTGGAAAATATTCCTGTGGAACAAAGATTGATATTTAAACTGGAAGAAGACTTTGGTTTGGTATTTATTCACCAAAGTGTGATTGATTTATTGAAAGAACATGTAAAGACAGTCTGGGTAAGAGGGGTGTAATTGCCACACGGGCGTTTTGGCGTGCTGTTTGTTAATAAATTAATTTGTTAGGTAAGTACAATATTTAATATTGTGGCTTATTCGAATCCAAGCATGAGAATTATTGTATTTTCGGACAGGGTTGATGATGAAATTGAACACTAATTGGCTGCTGGATCAAGGTAAGGACAGTGACACTCTGGTGTTGTTCGCCCATGGTGCCGGTGCCGATATGCACAGCGACTTTATGGCGGATTATGCCGCGCTGTTGGCCGCCAGCGGCCCGAGCGTGCTAAGGTTTAACTTTCCTTACATGGTCAAGCGCAGCGAGGATGGTAAGCGGCGCCCGCCGGACCGGGCACAGGTGCTGCTGCAGTCCTTCGAGCAGACGCTGGCGGCTGCGGTTGCCGAGTTTGCGCCCAAGCGACTATTTTTGATGGGCAAATCCATGGGCGGGCGGATGGCGGCCATGCTGGCGGCCAATGATAAACTGGCGATGCCCCCCAGCGGCGTTATCTGTCTTGGTTATCCGTTTTTGCCGCCGAAGAAAACCGAGCCCAGACTTGAGCCCTTGTGGGAGTGTGCCTCGCCTCTGCTTATTCTGCAGGGCGAGCGCGACAGCTTCGGCAAGCGCGAGCAGTTGGCCTCCTGGGCGCTGCCCGAGCAGGCCAAAGTACGCTTTATTACCGACGGAGATCATAGTTTTGTGCCGCGCAAGTCGTCGGGAACGGATCTTAAGGCTAACCTGCAGGACGCTGTGAAAGAATCACTTTTATTTATCGGGAGTTAGTTATGCGTAAGGGGTTATTGTTATTAGCGGCCATCAGTGGTTTCTTTGCCGTTGCTTTGGGCGCTTTCGGCGCCCATGGACTCAAGACCATTGCACCTGCCGAGTTGATTGCCATATTCAACCTGGGGGTAGAGTATCAGTTCTATCACACCTTTGGTTTGATAGCCCTGGCCTTTGCCGGTCACTGGTTCAAGTCGCGTCTGATTGACTGGGCTGCCGGGCTATTTATCGTCGGGATCTTTATGTTTTCCGGCTCGCTGTATCTGTATGCCCTGACAGGCACCAAGTGGCTGGGCATGGTAACCCCCCTCGGTGGCAGCTGCTTCCTGGTGGGCTGGCTATTGTTGGCGGCAGCGGTATGGCGCCATCGGATGGATGAAACCGGTCTCTGAGTTGATGACTTCCGCAAGCAATACTATTTAACTGGTCTCCTGATGTTGCGGCAACTGGATTGTTAGCCAGATAATCGTGACGCTTTTAGGAAACGAATAAAAAAGCACCTTAGGTAACAACCAAGGTGCTTTTTGTTATTTAAGCCACAGAGGTGTCTCTATGGCTTAGGTGAAGGCTTATTAGAGCAGACCGCGACGCTTGAGTAGGGCATCGGTTGTAGGCTCCTGACCACGGAAGTTTTTGTAGGCTTCCATAGGTGGCACGCTGTTACCCACTTCGCGGATAGTCTTGCGATACTTCATACCGATATCCCGCTTGAGGCCGCCTTGGCTCTGCACATAGGCAAAGGCATCGGCCGCGAGGATTTCGCTCCACATATAGGCGTAGTAGCTGGCGCTGTAGCCACCCGGGAAGGCGTGGGCAAAGTAGGTTGACTTGTAACGTGGTGGCACGGCTTCAATATTCAGGCCGTGTTTTTCAAGCGCCTTGGCTTCAAATTCGGCCACATTTTGCAGCGGTGCATCCTTGTCCAGCGAATGCCATTCCATGTCTACCAGGGCGGCTGCCATATACTCCAGGGTGTCGAAGCCCTGGTTGAAACTGCGGGACTTCAGCAACTTGTCCAGCATCGCCTTGGGTAAAGGTTCACCGGTTTGGTAATGCTTGGCGTAGTTGGCCAACACTTGTGGATGACCGGCCCAGTCCTCTTCGAAGGTGGATGGGAATTCGACAAAGTCACGGGATACTGCAGTACCGGACAGGCTAGGGTAAGTCACCTTGGAGAACATACCATGAGTGCCATGGCCCAGCTCGTGGAACATGGTGGTTACTTCATCATAGCTGACGAAGGTGGCTTCGCCTTCAGGCGCCTTCTTGATGTTCATTACATTGACCACCACAGGCTTTTCACCCTTGAGCAGGTTCTGACTGACGAAAGAGCTCATCCAGGCACCGCCACGCTTGCCTTCGCGGGCGAAATAGTCGCCGTAGAAGATGGCCATGCTGCTGCCATCGGCATCAAACATTTCCCAGGCTTTGACGTCAGGGTGATAAACCGGCAGATCCGGCCGAGGCTTGAAGGTCACCCCATAGAGTTGGTTGAGGGTAAAGAAGACGCCATCTTCCAACACCCGATTGAATTCAAAGTAAGGCTTGAGGCTGGCCTCATCCAGATCATACTTCTCCTGGCGCACCAGCTCGGCGTAGAAGGCCCAGTCCCAAGGTTTGAGCTGGAAATTGCCACCTGTCTTGTCGATCATCGCCTGGATATCGGCGGCTTCTTTCTGGGTGTTGGCGACAACGGCCGGCACCATGGAGCCGAACATTTCATAGACGGCCTCGGGTGTCTTGGCCATTTGTGGGCTCAGGCGGTAGCTGGCCCAGTTATCAAAGCCCAGCAGGGCGGCACGCTCGGCGCGCAGCTGCGCCAGACGAGCCACCAGAGAGGCGGTTTCATTCTCACCTTCAAGACCGCGGTAGGCCGAGGCTTCCCAGATCTGCTTTCTCAGCTCTCGATTTTTCAGCTGCGTCAGCACAGGCTGGCGAGTGGTGTTGGTGATGCTGATAAGGTATTGACCATCGAGACCGGCGGCCTTGGCATCGGCCGCGGCATTGCGAATGGCCGAGTCGGACAGACCCTCCAATTGGACGACGTCAGTCACAGTTACGGCAATCTCTTTGTTCATCCGCATCAATCGTTGCTGGAATTCGTTCACCAGCTTGGACTGTTCTTCGTTCAGAGCACGGATCTGGGCTTTCTCGCTCTCGGTCAGCTTGGCGCCGGCGAGCACAAAGCGTTGGTGGTACACCTCAATAAGGCGCACTTCTTCGCTGCTCAGGTTCAGTTGCTGACGCTGGGAGTAGAGGCTGTCGATACGGGCAAACAGCTCTGGGTTGAGGTTGACGTTGTCTGAATGGGCCGCCATCTTGGGCGCCATTTCACCCTGAATTTTACGCAGTTCAGGGTTGGAGTTGGAGCTGGTCAGGTTATAGAAAACGCTTGAGGCGCGGTTTAGCAGTTCACCGGACTTTTCCAACGCCACGATAGTGTTGGCAAAAGTGGGTTTTTCTGGATTGTTGGCAATGGCCAGCACTTCCTGGTAGTGCTCGGCGATACCGGCTTCCAGTGCAGGCTTGAAGTGTTCATCTTTGATTAGCCGAAAATCCGGAGCCTGATATTGCAAGGTGCTCTTGGCAAAAAGTGGGTTGTTTTGGGTGGCTTCAGCACTTGTCAGATTGGTATCCTGAGGCGTGTGGGTACTGCAGCCAGAAATAGCCAGAGTGGCGCCAACGGCTAGCGCCAGAAGAGATTTTCGCATTGATATGACTTCCATCTTTAGTTATGAGTTTTTTAGCGCAATTTAGCACTTGTTGCTTAAAAGTGGCTGAATTTGATGATTATAGCCTACCTAATCCGGATGTTTATATGCCAGAGGCTGATTGAGATAGAAGTGTAACAAATTGATTTTAATGAGTAGATTTAGTGAATGCTGAATCAATTCCCAAGTTTGGCCGCAAGGGGCACGCGTCCTGTATTTATGTGGTAAAAAGTGTAAAATTGCGGCCGGAATTTTTCTCAGGGGAGAGCCGTTTTGGCGCAACTTTATTTCTACTATTCGGCGATGAATGCCGGAAAATCCACCTCTTTACTGCAGTCATCCTATAACTATCGTGAACGCGGCATGCACACCCTGGTGATGACCCCGGCGATAGATGACCGTTTTGGCGTGGGAAAGGTCGCCTCCAGGATAGGTATTGAATGTGATGCACGCATTTTTGCCCATGACGATAATCTACTTGAGATGATCCGCGCCGAACATGAGCGCCAACCTTTGCACTGCGTGCTGTTTGATGAATCCCAGTTCCTCAGTAAAGAGCAGGTCAAGCAGCTGGCTTATGTGGTCGACATCCTGGATATTCCCGTACTCTGTTACGGTTTGCGTACCGATTTCCAGGGCGAACTGTTTGTCGGCAGCCAGTACCTGTTGGCCTGGGCCGATAAGCTGGTAGAGCTGAAAACCATCTGTCACTGTGGTCGCAAGGCCAATATGGTGATCCGTCGTGACGGTTCAGGTAACCCGGTACGAGAAGGAGAGCAGGTAGCCATAGGTGGCAACGAGAGTTATGAGTCTGTATGTCGCAAGCACTATCGCGAACTGATTTGGGACTGATGCCAAGACGCAGTATTTGAAAACTCGAAAGATACAAATTTAATCGAGAAAAGCCAAAGATATAAAGAAAGGAAGCTTATGTCGTCCAGTTCTCTCATCGTAAATCGTCTATGCTGGCGGGTGTTGCCGGGTTTATTGTTGAGTCTGTCACTGGGCTCAAGCCTGTTGCAACATGCTGTCGCCGGGCAGAAAGTGCCAAACTCAGAAATTAAAGTGATTCAAAAGCTTATTTTTGAAAGGAAGATGGCAGAGGCGGCGCCCAGACTGGATGCGGCCATAGAAAATTACCCGGACTCCGCTCGGCTGGCATTTTTGCTTGGGCAGCTTTATTACTTCAGCAATCTCCCCAATTATTCCAAGGCGGTGGCGGCCTATGACAAGGCCGAGTCCATGTTGTCCAAGGACTCTGAGCTGTATTTTTTCCGCGCCGCGGCCAAGGCTCAGGTGCTGTCCGCTTATTCCCAGCGCCTGAGCCCGGACTATATCGGCGCACTGGCCGATTACCGCAAAGCCGAGGCTTTGGGATCGGAGCGGGATCTCAGGTTGGATATTGCCAGGACACTCTATGAAACCCGGGACTATCCGGCGGCGCTGGAGCAGATAAACCGCTATCTCAATAACCAGCCTCAGCTTTGGGCCGATGGCCAGATGCTCAAAGGCAATATCCTGGCACAAATGGGCCAGCATGAGGTGGCGCTCAAGAGTTATCAACGCGCTGCGAGGCAGTATGACTATCTGGATAAGCTGCAGTTCTATCAGGCTGTCAGCTTGCGGGCGTTGGGGCGGTACGATGAGGCTCTGGCGCAGCTCGACAAGGGATTGAAGCGTCAGGGCCGTGCTTACTTGCAGCTTGTCTATCTCAAAGCCATGCTGAGCTATGAGCAGAAACAATACCAAGAGGCGGCCCTGTTGTACCAACAGCTGATAGAAAGGCGCCGCGACTGGGCCTTACCCTTACTCGGTTATTACAATAGCTTAAGTCAGATGGGCGAGGCACCCATCAGCATCAGCCATATCCTGGATCTGGCACTCAAGCTCGACCCCGAGGTGGTGATCCACTTTCATCAGCAGGATCTGTTGCGACTGTAACGCCCGGCAATTGACGGGTTAATCGGGAATATCCAACTGGCGCTGGGAAGATGCTTTGCGCTTATAGGCCAGATCCAGGCTGGCCAGCTCGCCATGAATGGCTAACAGTGCCTGGGCCAGTTGATAGATAAGCCAGCTGTAACCGCTGAGCGCAAAGTCTTGATGGGCCGCTTCCGGCGAGTCGTCGCTCGGCTCAGATGGCAGTTGCTTTAGTAGCTGTTGCTGCAATTGATAACCAAGTCCCAGGGGGAGTTTGGGGCAGTCGGGTGTGTTGCCGGCCACATAGTCCGCCAGATAGGCGAACTCTCGCTGTAGCCCACAGGCCACCTGTTTGACTCTGGCGTAAGCCGCATCTTCTTCGGCCTTCCAGCGGGTGAGCAGTAGCAGCTCCAAAAGCGTGATCACCCTTATCTGTTTGTTGGCCAGCTCGGTCAGAGTAGCGGCCTCTTTCTTTAATGTTTGGCTTTCCCATTCCAGCGAAAACAGCAGCTTTTTCTGCGCCAGCACCGCCTTCATTGCCGTCTCCAGCGATTTACGGGCATTTTCCGGCTCTTCCTGGCCGGCATTGAGATGTTGTTCCAGCACTTGGGTCATGATTTTCAGTGAGCTTGCCAGCTGTGCCCGCCAGTCTTGTTTGGCCTTGATTGGCAATACAAACAGGGAGACCAGCACGGCAATCACGCATCCGATAAGAATATTGGCGGTACGCCACAGAGCTTCCGAGGTGTCGTGGTTGGCGTCACCTATCACTATAATCATGGTGAATCCCGCCACCAGATAGGCATAGCTGTAACGGCCGGCGTTGAGATAACAGACTATGCTGACCCCGAGGATCAGCAACCCCATCAGATCCCAATAGCCATTCATCAAGATCACCAATGAGACCCCGTAAGCCGAGCCCAGGCAGGTGCCTATGGCCCGCTGCAGTGATTTTTCGATAGCGCCGCCCACTTGTGGCAGGCCCATCATGATGATCACTATGGTGACCATGCTCCAGACAAAGTGAGGCAGGGACCAGATGGCGTTGATGGCGGCGGCAATAAACAGCGCCAAGGCCAGTTTTACCGTGTGTACGGCACGGGAATGGCGGTAGATAAAATCGGCGAAGGCGGAGGCTCTGGCAAACAGGGGCATGGCAGTGTCTCAAAAATATGTGGTTGACCGTCAGCATCAATTATGCCAGAGATGTGCAGTGATAGCGTCTCGGGTATGAGCTAAAGATGCAAACTGGGAAGCTGAATTAGCGGCGGATAATATGGTTGTGAACTGGGTCACAGCCATAGTGCTTTGTGAGCAAGAATCTTAGGGGCAGCTATGCTTTCCTTCGCCAAATAAGCGGCTAAATCCAGCGTCTGACTTTTTGACAATACAAGCGGTAGCTGTCACCAAAGAGTTGCTGCATTGCCCTTTCTTCCGGAAGGATCTGAAAGCGTTGCAAATAGGCAACAAAAAGGGCGATTAAAAACAGTAACCAGAGGCAGTTGAGAAAGACGGCCTGTGCCAGCAGCAAGAATACAAACCCCAGGTACATGGGGTTGCGTGAGCAGCGGTAAATACCTGAGGTCACCAAGGCCGAACTCTGTTCGGGCACCCTGGGATCTGGCGTGGTTCCATGGCGTTTGAAGCTCAGTACTCCAGCCAAAGGAATAACCAGCCCAGCAGTCAACAGAGAAACAGCGAGCCCCAAACTAAAGGTCGGATGCAGGTTTGAAGAGGGCAAATAATAGGATGTTAGCTGCAACAGTAGCGCAAACAGCAGCAAGAGCGCCAGGGGCGGCAGTTTCTTTTCCAGTCCGGACATGAATTACGCGGTTTTGAGTATTAGGTATCGGTTAAGATGACATGGGCAAGGTACTGAATACAAGGGTCATACCATTGGTTATTCCGCTTTGGGCGCTGCCGCGTTCTGTGCTTTGTGCCGAAACCTGTCAGTTTGCAAGTCGATTTGATTGTGGCGATAAAAGACCCGGCCAGGTGACCGGGTCTTAATCTAATCAAGTATGCTTCAAGCGAGATCAGAAGGGGGCGTTGATATCCACCACGTTGATCAGCTTGTGGTTAACGAACTCTTTCAATCCGAGGTCTATCAACTCACGACCATAGCCGGAGCGGCGGATACCGCCAAAGGGCAAATCAGCCTTAACCATGGTGGGATGGTTCACAAACATCATCCCGGTAGAGACTTGCTTGGCTACCGCCAGACCGCGTTGTTCATCGGCGGTGAACACAGAGCCACCGAGGCCGAAGGGCGAGTCGTTGGCAATGGCAATCGCTTCCTGTTCATCCTTGGCCTTGAGGATCATTGAGACAGGGCCGAAGAACTCCCAATAGTAAGCCGGGTTGTCCGGGGTCACATTGGTAAGTATGGTTGGCTGTACAAAAGCGCCTTGCTCCGGCACTTTGGGGCCAACTTCGGTGGCTGTGGCACCATGCTCAACCGCTTCACGAATTTTTTGCTTCACTTCATCGGCAGCACCCTGGGAAGACAGAGGTGCCAGAGTCGTATTCGGATCCATAGGGTCACCGGCTTTAAGCGCGGCTACGCCTTTGGTATAGCCTTCCATGAACTTGTCATAGATGGCTTCCACCAGGATCATCCGTTTGGATGAAACACACACCTGACCGGCGTTCCAGTGACGGCCGAATACCGCCCAATCTATGGTTTTCTCAAGCTCGGCATCTTCCAGCACGATAAAGGCGTCAGAGCCGCCCAGTTCCAGGGTGGATTTTTTCAGTGCCTTACCGGCCTGAGAGGCAATAACGGCGCCTGCACCTTCAGAGCCGGTCAGTGCCACGCCATGTACCTTGGGTGAGTTGATGATCTGCTCGACTTGATCCCGGGTTGCATACAGGTTCTGGAAGGCACCCTGTGGTAGGCCGGCATCCCGCATCAGGCTCTCGAAAGCGGCGGCGCACTGAGGCACATTGGAAGCGTGTTTCAGCAGCAGGGTGTTGCCGGCAGAAAGTTGCGGTGCCAAGATCCTGGCTATCTGGTAATAGGGGAAGTTCCAGGGTTCAATGGCCAGCAAGACCCCAAGAGGTTCATTGACCAGCAGCGCTTCCCCTTCGGCGGGATCGGCCACCGGCAGTTTCTGTGGTGCCAGCAGTCTCTCGGCATGCTGGGCATAGTATTCGAGGATCTGCGCCGACAGTTCGACTTCAGCTTCGGCCTCTCCAATGACTTTACCCATTTCCAGGGTCAGCAGTTCGGCGTAACGGCGCTTGCTGTCTCTGAGCAGGGTTGCAGCCCGATTGAGTATTTCAGCTTTGTCGGTAAAAGAGGTATTGCGCCAACTTAAAAAGGCCTGGTGGGCCGACTCAATTGCCTGTGTGACTTCGGCGTCAGTGGCATTGGGAAATTCTTTGATGAGCTCTCCCGTGAAGGGATTAATTGTTGCATATGCCATGTGTTCCTCCCAGCGTTGCAAGTAATAGGGTATTGACGCCAACTCCTGGCATCGGGTGAAAATGTTTGAAGTTATCGTGGGTTCTGCCCCTCAGGGGCGAGTGGCAAAAAAAGCTCAAACCTTTCTACGCTTTAAATGGCGATGTTTGTGTGATCTTGGTCACGTCGGCAGTCTGATGTCTACCGGTTGGTGATTTTTAATCCTTTCTTGTTAGTTCTTTGTTTTTAAAAAACTTAAAAACAGCAGCGGTTAACAAAAGTGCAACCTATCGCCTTGTTCTTGCGTGAGGAAAGATGCAACCCCTCCCTTTCGGGAGAGGGGTTGTGCTGTTTGTATATCGTCAGTTTCGGTGGCTATAGCGCTCGGCCATGGCGTTGGCTGCGATCATCGCCTGATAAACATCATCGGCACTGACCGCCATAGGCATATTGCCCATGGTATCGCCTTCGGCACAGGCAATTTCGGCAACTTTACGCCACTCCTCCTCACGGAAGTGTTTCAGCCCCATATCCGCCAAAGTCAGCGGTAAACCTGCGGTTTTAATGATACGGACAACATTGTCGATTTCGCTCTGTGGGGCGTTTTCCAGCACCAGTTGGGTCAAGAGGCCAAAGACCACCTTTTCGCCATGCTGGGCACCATGCAGATCGGCAACCGCCGACATGCCGTTATTGACGGCGTGCGCTGCCGCCAGGCCGCCGGCTTCGGCACCAACACCGCTTAAATAGATGGTTGCCTCTATGGTTTGCTCCAGCGCCGGGGTCACTATTTTGTTGTTTACCGCATCCATGGCGGCGGCCACGTTTTCACTCAGCAATTGATAGCACAGTTGTGCCAGACCAAGACCGGTACGCGAAGGCTTTTTTAGCACCAGGTTGACACCATCGGCTTGATAACAGGCCCTGGCTTCAAAGTAGGTGGCCAGAGCGTCGCCTATGCCTGCAGCAAAGAAACGTGCCGGCGCGGCGGCGATGATGCTGGTGTCGGCAATCACGGCATCCGGATTCTGTGGCAGGAACAGATAGCGTTCAAATTCACCCGCTTCGGTATAAATCACTGATAAAGCCGTACAGGGTGCATCGGTTGACGCTATGGTGGGGTACAGGACAACAGGGTGCTTAAGATGGAAGGCAACGGCCTTGGCGGCATCCAGTGTCTTACCGCCGCCGACACCGACAATGACGTTGGCGTGGGCTTGTTCAGCCAGGGCGACAAGGCGCTGGATCTCGACTTCACTGCACTCGTAGTTGAATTTTTCCAGTTGGTTGCTGATGCCGTTTTGCTCAAGCCCCGTCAGGGCTTCATCCTCAAGCCTGCTGAGAATAAACTCATCGGCGATAATAAAAGCATTGTCGCCGAAGTCATGTACATATTCATGCATTTTTGACAATAAGCCTTTGCCAATAATGAACTTTTTGGGAGATGTGACGGTACGTGGAACTGCTGTGCTCATATGGCCTCCATTACGTTCAGACTCGGATCCTTGTTCATAGAGACTCTATCACAGCTAAGATTTAAAGCTATGGCGCAATTGTCTGGTTTTTGTTGTTTTGGTGGCGATAAAAACTGGTTTTTGGTTTGAGTGTCTAATTGGGTAACTGGGATTTCTCTTTTATTTGGTGAGTCTGTGGCGCCTGTAGCCAAGTCCTTGGCGAGCAAGGGGAGGGGAGAGCGGCGGTAAGATCCCAACAGTGATTGAGCTTTGCTTAAGCTGGTGGCAGGTAATGGATAGCCGCCACCTTTTCTAGCGGAATGACGTTCAGCCGTTATCCATTTCCTTTAGGAGAGGATTGGCGGCATTGGTTCAGCAGGGTTTGCAGGTGGCCACCGAGTTGCTGATCCTTAATATCAGTGCCGTTTTTCAGTAGCTGTTCGACATCTGCCAAAGCCTTGTCTATTCCCTGGGATTCGATAAGTGTGCTGACATAGGCGGCGAGATCCGCACCCTTATTCAGTAGTGCGGCCGCGTTTTCAAAGCTGAAGCCTTGCTCCAGTAGCTGTTGAATTTGGCCGAGCAGCTCGCTGACCCTGGCGGGCTCTGCCAGGACGCCATCGACCTGGATCAGTTCACCAAGCGGATCGTGACTGAGCTTTTCAGCGACGCAGGCGGTCATTGAGCTGACCTCGGCGCTGCGATTGATGGCATCCAGACCTTGAGAGCGGATCTGCTCAATGGCTTGTTGTAACTCTTGATCTTTGGCGAGCCACTGCTGCTCCAGTTGTGTCTTTTCATCTGCGGCAAACCAGCCGCAGCCGGAGAGTGAGCCAAGGGCCAGGGCCGAAAACATCCAGAGTACAGTTTTTTTGGCGGGGAAATATTTTTTGCCTAAGGTGTTGGACTGCTTCATCCACAGGACTCCTGCAAAGGTTCTTAGAGTTCACAGTATCAGCTATCAGCCTTAAGCCGGGCTGAACAGTTTGAGTCCTTTATTCGGTAGGTGCATTCAATAGCAGGTTGGGCAAGGCAGACTGGGAGTCTTAGGCTCCCAGTCTGTTTAGAGATTAAAGTCCCGCGAACGTAAAGGGCTTGGCCGTGACAAAGTCTTGCAACGCATTACCTGAGTAGATGCTGCTGTTGTTGATGGCCAGCTTTTTCACTTCTTGCAGCTTACCAAAGTCGATGCCTTTCATATCGACCCAGAAGGTGTTGGGGGTCAAGGCGGTTTCAAAGTAATACACCCGATTTTTATGATCAGAGACCGAGCGCCAACGGGTCGAAGAGATATTCGGTTCGGTCTCGGAAGCTATACCGAAAGGCACAGAGGCGTTACGTATGACGCTGAAGGCGCCGGCTACCGCCACCCGGGTATTGGCTGTCTTGGGAATGGCATCCATATAGAAAGAGGCCCTGACAAACCGGTCGGCGGCGCGGTTGGTTCCAGGCAACATGGTAAAGCCGCCAATCTGCTGCCAATACTGGTTCAGTGCCAGTTGCTGCTCGAAGATGGGGGAGTTGGTCATGACCCGGTACTTTGGGTCGTGATGGATCACCAGCTTGCCGTCTATATACTCGAATATGGCGCTGTCACCTGTGGCATCGGAAATCGACAGATGCAGGGTGGCAAAGCGTTGAGTACCGGGAATATTGGCGGAAACCACCACAAAAGGTTCGGCTCTCAGCGCCTCGACTGTTTCTGCAACAGTGGCAAAGTTATCCAGCACATATTGCACCCAGGCGGCAACCGACAAGCCTTTTCGTTTACCCTGGTACTCGGGATAACTCGACTCTGCCAGCCAGAGCAGATTGGCCACCAGACCTTTTTCATTCATGCCGTCGGTGCTGGAGATATCAAAGGCGCTGGTGATCAGGCTGCCGTAGCGTGAGGTCCAGGTGACTGAGTTGTCGCCGACTGCCCCATGACGCAGCATGCCGCGGGGAAACAGCCACAGACTCGCCGGGATCTCGTCGCGCCAGTCCATGGAGCGGGCGGTGATCACCAACTGCTGTTCACCGTGATAGACGGCGCGGGTGCAGGCCTGCGCAGTAGTGCCGAAAACCAGGATTAAGGCGCTGCTGATTAAGGTGATGAGCTTACGATTCATAGTGACTTCCCTGTTTGATTGTTAAAGAGAGTTAAAGGTGTTGAACGCGTACTGGCAAGCCGGGTTGTTAATCCTGGCAATTATCTCAAGTGAAACAGCGCCTCCAAACCTGGGTTTTCTGTGTCTTGCCCCGGATGATACAGGTAGCAGCTGATGCGGGCATAGTTATCCAGATCGCCGCGCCACAGGCAGCTGGCTTCAATATCCCGCTCTTGTTGCTGAAAACGGATCCTAAGCACCTTGGCATCGCCGTTCAGCACTGGCTCTATCGCCGCAGTCCCTTGAATGCTTAAGCCTTCTATCTCCCGGTGTACCTTAAGTTCGCCGCCCTGCTCATAAATGCTCATCTTGCCGATGTAGCTGGCATTTGAATCAATGGCTTTGCCAACCAGCTGATAATGGCCCTGTAGATACTGCTTAAAAAGCTCATCCGTTTCGGCAAATGCCGCGGGCGCCAGGCAGAGGGAAAATAAGGGCAAACATAATATTGCTAAACGGCGAATAAACGGGTTATTCATTGTTCTTCCTTAGATTTGTATATCTTTAGCTTGCTGCATCTATGCTGCCGCTGTGGCAGCCCTTTTAGCGCTTTGATTGTTTCAGTGCCTTGTTGTGGTTGAAGTCGGCAGCGGCGCTTATCAGTGCCTTGAAAGCCGTTTCATCCAAAGATTGGCCCTGGGTAATATCTATGGCTCTACGCTGTTTGCCCTCAAGGCCAGCATTAAACAGTTTGTGGGGATCCGCCAGCGAAGCGCCATTGGCAAATGTCAGTTTTAATTTGGCTTTGTATGACTCGCCGGTACAGAGTATGCCTTGGCTTGACCATACAGGTACACCGGACGGGTTGGTTGGCTTTACCCATTTGCACTCTTCAACTACCTCGGGAATAGCGGCCTTGATAAGTTCACGGATATGGCCAAGCATCTCGGCGCGCCAGCCGCCCAAGGCAGCAATTTTATGGTCGATAGAAACGCTACCGTCAGTTTGTTGCCATTTTTTGTCCATTTGTGTTCTCCCTGGCTCGCTTGCGAGTGCGAGCCTGACTCTGTGTTATCTGGCGGCTGGATAGACCAAGTTGGACAAGGCTGCTTTAGCAAACGTCGATTCAATGGTCACAGTCAAGCAGTCTTGCAATCGCCTGCTGCGCCGCCGGTGCGCATTTTGCCATATCTGCTATACCTATCCACTCCTGACTTTCTATCTCGGCGGCAGAATTGATGTTGCCACTAAAGCCCGCGCTGAAACAGTGCATCGTCAGCTCAGTGTTCTCAAGGCCAAAGGCCTTATCCGTGATGCTGAATCTGTAGCAAATGGTGTCTTGCTGCAGTTCTATGCTGAGTTCTTCCTTTAACTCCCGAGTCAGGGCTTGTTCAAGGGTTTCACCTGGTTCAGGTTTGCCGCCGGGAATAAAGAATTTATCTTTGCCCTTGGATTTGACACACAAGACTTCAGCGTTTTTCTCATGTAGCCAGGCGACACTTTGTAATTGTTTCATGGGGTTCCTTGTTGACAACTAAAACCAGCCATTGGCTCTTTAGTGGTTGTCATGTGGACTTTTGGGGGGAGTAAAATACTGCTGCGGCTGGATCAGTTTAACTCCTAACATATTGGCCAAATACTGCTCCAGAAACACCTTGTGGCTGGCTCCGACTATCACCAGCACCCGACCTCCAGGGTTAGCCGCCACCACGCGCATTATGTGGGAGCTCATGTTGAGATTGCGTATCTCCCAAAGGGCAACCCGGGAGAGCGCCGCATCCGGGGGTAAATCTTTATCGATAAACAGGCTCCACTCCTGGTCAATGACGGCCGTCTGGTACTTCTGGCTGTTTAGCCAGGAAAAGAGCGGCAACCAGTTGCCTGTTTCAAGCGCCTCTGTCTTCAGTCTTTGTGGCTTGTTGATATAGTCGCTTTTGGCCAAAGCGGCGGCATGGGGCGACTGATTGTAAGACTCCAGCAGTCGCGCTTCGATGGGGCGGTAGAGATCTTTATCCAGATGATCATCTATCGGATAAATCCGCTTGAGCTTCAGTGTCATGGCCAGGTTGTTGCCAAGGGTGTTTTTCTCGTTATTGCTCGAGGCAAGTTGCTCCAGATAGTGCTGCAACTCGGTGGAAATAGTTGAACTCGCTGCGGTTTTGTCCAAATAATGCCAGTGCAGCAGGGCTAACTCTTTGTGATAGGCGGCAACGGCTAACTTGATGAGCCTTGCTCGCTGCACAGGTTCAAGGCTTGTTTCGTCCAATAAGGGCTCCAGACTCTCAAGCGCCTTTTGCGCCGAGAGTCGCAACGCCTGCTGCTCTTTTATCGCCAGCGCCAGAAATCTTTGTCCCACAAAATGATCCAACACAGTTTGATACTCGCCAGAGCCGTTGATCATGGCCGCGATATCCTGTGGCCGCAGTGACTCCACCGCTATGGCCGTAGGCTGGTAACGGGAGAGGGGCTCAAGGATGGAGGATAGCGAGCGGCTGTCCAATTGCTGTTGAATACTGCTTAGGTGCAGGGTGCCGAGTATCATCACCTGGGTCTTGGGCTGGCTTTTGCTACTGAGTCTTTACAGTGCATGTTCAGACCTTGGCGCTTGATCGGCGACAGTGTCTGCTTTGGCCGTTTTTATATGGGCAATACCCGATGCCGACAGGCAGATAAGAAAAAGCAGCGCTTTAATGGTCAAGTTGAGTCTCCCAAAAGTGATTGTTTTTGGCTAATACCTGAGATGGTAGAGATATAACAATACTGGCCGTAGAGAAACTTCTGGTTAACTTTTCACACAGAGACTATTGGATGATGCTGATGAACTAAGCATCTTGAATTCCGCCAGACAGTATGTTGAGTTGATTTATTGCAACTGGGAGAGATGACAAACTTCCCTGTTACTTGGTGGATGATCCTGAGGGCATCCCATCTAGCCTTCACGTCCCGGCCTAAAGCGGTTGCTTTACATCAAGCTTTATGTCGCTTCTTAGGTTTGGACCTTATGGGCTGAAGTTAAGCTATCCATTGCCAATATGGTTTCAGAGTAATTGATAGCCAGGAGGGAGACAAGAATGATTTGATTAAATTCAAGGCCCTGGAGAGCCAACCCTTCAAAGCATCCAAACCGCAAAAGGGCAGGGTTTATGGATGTTGGATATGCTTGAAATAGATAAACCCTAAGCCGGACTATTTGCCCGTCCGGCCTTATGGTTTACTGCTTTTGCGGAAATGTTGCTTTGGGGAGAGCTGTTTATTTCTTGTCTTCCCTTGGGGAGCCGATGAATTGTCTGTGACCTGCTGATCAGTCATTCTGGGCTGTGGCAATACCCCCAACTCTTCAAAGAAGTTGATTTGCCTTCTCAGTTCGAACAAAGAGCCGGTGCGGCTGGTCTGGCCTATGGTCAGGGTCCAGCTGTCGGTAAGGCCATCGGTATTACTGAGGATATAACCGCGATAAACCAGCTTACGCATCTTGTTGAACGCTTATTCCTATGTTGGATACGCCGTTCATGACGATTTCCTTGCGCAGTGCTTTGACAAAATCTGCGGTTATCTGCGGGTTTTCCTCGATAATTTCCAGCAAGGATGCCTGCAACTCGCGCTCTTCCTGCATTACTTCGTGGCTGAAGACAAACTCGTCCAATGCTTCACCGTCCAATTCGGGATCGGCAATGGCTTCAATATAGTTGGCAACAGTACCGGATGACAACTTGGAGATATTGGTGATGTCGTCTTCCACCTTGCTTTCCAGCGCGCCAAGCAGTGAACTGAGCGCCACAGCAGCATCCATGGCAGGGTAGACTCCATAGGCGTCGAATTGGGCCGGTTCCGGGGTGTTTTCTTCCAATTTAGCCATCTGCAGCTCAAGGTTCAACTTGAGTTTACGGTCATACAAAGACTGCCACAGCAGATTCAGCACAGTATCCAATACTTGGGGATCTCCGAACTCACACACTTCGGAAAACAGTTGGTAGTTGGGGTACATACGTTGGCATAATGCCACGGCAAAGAGTTTTTTTTGCGGCAGTTCCAGTGCCTTCAGGCGTTTAAAGAAGCCAGGTTTAGTTGTCATCGGTTAAATCCATCGAAAGTTGGGATATCACTTGTTTTGCCGCGGATTCTACCTTAGTTAGCTCATCAAGTAACTCCAGTATTTCCGGCTCCAGCTCGGTAATGTTATTGCCTTGCTTGAGACCGCCTTCCACGGTCTGACAGAGTTTTTGCAGCGTCGGTACGCCGCAGTAGCAACAGGCACCGTGCAGTTTGTGAACACAGGCCTTCATTTCTTCTACGTCATTTTGTTCCAGTGACTCTTGTATGGTGGCTCTGGTTTTGGGCATGGAATCAATCAACATTCTGAGCATATCCAGTGCCAGATCCTGCTTCTGGTTGGCCTGGGTCAAACACAGTTCCCAGTTGAGGGTATGTTGATCAAAATGAGTAAACTTGGGCCGGGTGATCCAGCGACTGATCACTCCTTTCAGTGCGGCTTCATCGATAGGCTTGGGCAGATAGCCGTCCATGCCACTATTGAGGATCCGCTCGCGCTCCTCATTGATGGCATGAGCCGTGACCGCGACTATCGGTGTATTACGATTCAGCGAGTCCTGACGGATGAGCCGGGTGGCGGTAATACCATCAGTCCCCGGCATTTGAATATCCATAAAGATCAAATCAAAACTGCGTTTTTTGGCAAGGTTGACCGCCTGCTCGCCATTACTGGCCGTGGTTACTCCTGTAACCAGTTCATCGAGTAGGGTGTCAATCAGCTTAAGGTTGGCCGGGTTATCATCCACCGCCAGCACATTGAGTTTGTGGCGTGGCTGCGGCTCTACCAATTGGGGGCGGGCGGGTTTGAGCTCCGACTCCTGTGGCAGATAAATCATATTGCGTGCCATCAGGTATTCGCTGGCGGGGATACTCAACACCAGATCCACCGCGGGACGGATATAACGCTCCAACGCTTCCTGGTCATGGCAGTCAAATAGGGCGATAAGGGCCTCGGTGACTTGTCTGGCGCTCTTAAGTACTGACTGCAATTGTGATGGACCATCGAAGCCGTGACAACCGAGCAGCACATAGTCGAAATGTGCCTTGTTCTGAGCAAGCTCGGCTTCCAGTTGCGGCACAGTGTGGACACTGTTGACCTGCATCTGCCAATGTTGCAGGCGGCGGTTGAGCACAGAGCGGGTCAAGGGTCTGGGTTCAAACAGCAATACCGTCTTGGCGCTAAGCTGTTCCAGTGGCAGTGGTTCACCTATGGAGAATTGGCTGGTCATCAGTGGTAAGGTAAACCAGAAGGTAGAGCCTTTGCCCACCCTGGAACTGAAGCCTATCTGGCCGCCCATCTGATTAATGAGGCGCTTGGTTATCACTAATCCAAGACCAGTACCGCCAAAGCGGCGGGAGATGGATGAATCGGCCTGGCCGAACGCCTGGAACAGCAACTCCTGCTGACTCTCTTCAATGCCAATCCCCGTATCCGATACCTCACAGTGCAGCAGCAATTTGTCTTCTTTGATGTTGCTGATATCCACCTTCAACAGCACACTGCCCTGATCGGTAAACTTGATGGCATTACCCACCAGATTGGTAATGATCTGGCCAACCCGCATGGCGTCTCCGCTAACGGCATCCGGCACTTCCGGGGCCACATCCACGACAAGTTCCAGCCCTTTCTCGTGGGCGGAACCGGACAGCAGCATCAGGGTGTCATCCAGGGTTTCCCTGAGGGCGAATGGCATGGTTTCCAGCACCATTTTACCGGCTTCCAGCTTGGAGAAGTCGAGGATGTCGTTGATGATCCCCAGTAGGTTGGTGGCACTGCGTTCAATGGTACGAATATATTCCATCTGGCTGGCGTGCAGCGGTGTTTTCAATAGTTGACGGGCAAAACCTATCACGCCATTGAGCGGCGTTCTCAGCTCGTGGGACATGTTGGCCAAGAATTCGGATTTTATCCGGCTGGCTTCCAGCGCTCGTTTCTTGGCCAAGTCCAGTTCGACGTTCTGAATTTCAATCTGCTCCAGGGTTTCCCTGAGATCCGAGGTCGCCTGATCGATATTTTGCTGCATCTCGTCATGGTATTCCGACAAGGAGCCCGCCATGGCGTTAATCCCCCGTTTGAGCAGATCCAGCTCACCGATGAGATTACCCTCCAGTCGGGTATCCAGCTTGCCCTCACGGATTTTGGCCACCACCCGCACCATGTCGGTGATCGGCTGAGTGACATTCTTTACCAGGCGGAAGGTGAACAGCAGATTCAGCTGCACCCCGATAAGCACTATGATAAAAGCCGCCACCGCGGCTCTGTGCTGTTCCAGCAGCGCCTTTTCCTTGTTGAGCAGCAAAGAGATATAGCCCAGGGGTTTTTCATTGAAGCCGGGAGCGTCGTCTATCGCCAGCAGACTACCGGCAGCGAAAATCGGTGCCCTAAGCACCAGGCTGTCGCCTAGCTGATCGTATTCGGTGCGGGCCAGATCCGAGATGGCGCCCTTGTAGCGCATTATCTCAAAGTCTTTGTGATAATGGGAGGTGACAAACAGCTGGTTGTCGGCATCGAAGATGGCGATGGATTTCACCAAGGTCGACTTGTTGAGCTGAGCCGCGGCGAGCAGGCGTTTGGTGGCTTCGCGGTTGTTGGCAGCCAGGCCTATCTCGCTGGCGATGGCCAGCGGCTCTATGATATTACTGCCCTGTTCTATGAGCGTATCTTCAAGCTCATAAAAGCGATTTATGGTAAAGTAACTGCCCAGAAGAATACCGACCAAAATGGTAGGAGCCAGGGCCAATACCAGCACCCAGGATCTGAGGCTGTACTTGGTCATGTTATTCGCACTGTTCATGGGCGGTATAGGTATTCCAGCTAGTTTGTTTTACGGCTATAGATAGACTGCCAGATATCCCGGCGTCTTTGCCAGTTTTTTATTGTTTCAGGGGCCTAGATGGCACAATTTTTTAGAGAAAAACCAAACAGATCCAAGAAAGTTTCCGCAAAACTGTCACTCACGGCTTCCGGATTGGATCATCAGGGTGCCGGGATCGGTCAATATCAGGGCAAAGTGGTGTTCATTCCCGGCTTATTGCCCGGTGAGAGCGCCGAGGTGCAGCTCACCGAACAAAAAAAGAACTATGCCAGGGGTAAACTCATCCGCATCAGCCAAACATCCCCGGAGCGGGTTGAACCCCAATGCCCCCATTATGCGCTTTGCGGCGGCTGCGATCTGCAACACTTGTCAGATTTGAGCCAGCGGCAGCACAAGCGCCGGGCCCTGGCCGAGCTGTTTGCCAAGCTCTCTGGCTTATCCGAACTGCCGGAGATAGGCGAGTTGGCTTCAGCCCCTTGGCATTATAGACGCAAGGCCAGACTGGCGACCTGGTATGACAAACAAAGTCGCGAATTCACCCTGGGGTTCAGGGCTAAATCCAGCAGTAAGGTAGTTGCCATCGGCGAATGCCCTGTGTTGGCGGCTTCGTTGTCTGAGCTGATAAAACCGTTGGCGGCGCAACTGGCGCACCTGCAGGGCGTGGCTCAGCTTGGTCATGTGGAGCTGATTGAAACCGAAGTCGGTCGTTTTGTGGTGCTGAGAATTACCCGGCCACTGGTGAATAAAGACAAGGAAAAGCTCAAGGCCTTTGCCGGGCAGCAAGGATTGCAGTTGGTGCTGCAGGACAATCAGGGCGAGTGTGAATATCTTGCGGGCAGTCAGCCAAGCTACCGCTTGCCCGGCGTCGATGGCGATGAGCTGACGCTTAAGTTTAATCCGGGGAATTTTATTCAGGTCAACGGCGAAGTGAACCGCGCCATGGTGGCCAAGGCCATAGATTGGCTGCAACCCAAGGCCGGTGAGCACATACTGGATCTCTTTTGCGGCATGGGTAACTTCAGCCTACCGCTGGCGGCCACCGGCGCCAGGGTCACAGGTGTCGAGGGTGTGCCCGCCATGGTTGAGCAGGCCAGGCAAAATGCCAAACAAGCCGGGCTTGAAGGTGTGCAGTTCTTTTGCGCCGATCTTAGCGCCGACCTTTCGGCCGAGCCCTGGCTTGGCAAGGTGGATAAGCTGCTGCTGGATCCCGCCCGTGCCGGGGCCTATGAGACGCTTTCTTACCTGAAAAACATCGCGCCAGAGCGAGTAGTGTATGTTTCTTGCAATCCGGCGAGCTTGGCGCGGGACAGCGTGTTATTGCTCGCGCAAGGCTATCGCCTGGAGCGCCTCAGTGTGTTGGACATGTTCCCCCAGACTCATCACACCGAAGCCATGGCATTGTTTGTGCGGAATTGATGCTTTTATTGTCTATCGAGTCAATTTTATCAATAAAGGTACTCACGGGGGTTTGACATACCATCGGGTATGCTCAAGATAGGGAGTCTTGTTGAGTCTGTTAATCGGACACTAAAGGAAGGTGAGATGGTATCTGTTCGCGAAGCACACTTTAAGGATCCTGATTTCAATCTGAATGAGTGGGTTAATCGTTATGTGGCCGACTCCGCCGATGCCGGGCGTTTGTTGGAGCTGATAGCCAAGGTGGAAGCACTGCCTATGGGCAAGTGCAAGCGTCCTAAAGCCGAGCTTCAGGCCAAGGCGCGGGAGATGATAGAGATCCTCGCGCCGCTCAACATGGATATCGAAACCCTGCAGGCCGCCATCTTATTTGTGTTTTTCGAGGTGGGCATAGTCGATGAAGCCAAGCTCACTGAAGACTTTGGTCCCGAGTTGGCTACCTTGGTCAACAGCGTCAAGACCATGGATGCCATAGGTGCACTCAAGGTGGGCAATGACAGCCGCAGCAGTGAGCCGCAAATCGACAATATCCGCAAGATGTTGCTGGCCATGGTGGAAGATGTACGCGCCGTGGTGATCAAACTGGCCGAGCGGGTATGCCTGCTTAGGGCCGTGAAAAACGACGATGAAGAAACCCGGGTATTGCTGGCCCGGGAAATTGCCGACATCTACGCGCCGCTGGCCAACCGTTTGGGTATAGGTCAGCTCAAGTGGGAGCTGGAGGATATCTCGTTTCGTTATCTGCATCCCGAAACCTATAAAGAGATTGCCAAGCAGCTGGACGGCAAGCGCCTGGACCGAGAAGTCTTTATCGACAACTTTGTCAATCAGTTGCAAACGCGGCTGGATGAAGAAGAGATTCGTGCCAAGGTCTATGGTCGCCCCAAACATATCTACTCCATCTGGCGCAAGATGCGCGGCAAGCAGCTTAAATTTGACGAGCTGTTTGATGTGCGTGCAGTGCGAATCGTCACCGACCGGCTGCAGGACTGCTACGGCGCGCTCGGTGTAGTGCATACCCTTTGGCACCATATTCCCAGAGAGTTTGACGATTATATTGCCAACCCCAAACCAAACGGTTACCAGTCGATTCACACTGTGGTGGTGGGACCGGAGGGCAAGACAGTCGAAATCCAAATTCGCACCCAGCAGATGCATGAAGATGCCGAACTCGGGGTGGCGGCTCACTGGAAATATAAAGAGGGTAATCACTCCGGTAAACAGAGTGGCTACGAAGAGAAGATCAACTGGCTGCGCAAGATTTTGCAATGGCAGGAAGATGTGGTCGAGAGCGGCAACCTGGTGGAGGAGATCCGGGCTCAGGTCTTCGAAGACAGGGTCTATGTGTTTACCCCGTCCGGCGAAGTGGTGGATTTGCCAGCCGGCTCAACCGTGCTGGACTTTGCCTACTATATCCACTCCCAGGTGGGCCACAAGTGTATTGGCGCCAAGGTCGATGGCCGCATAGTGCCGTTTACTTATCAGGTGGAAACCGGTGAGCGCATCGAGATTATCACCTCCAAGCATCCCAATCCGAAGCGCGATTGGCTCAACCCCAACCTGGGTTATATCAAGACCTCCAGAGCCCGCAGCAAGATCCAACACTGGTTCAAGCAGCAGGACAGGGACAAGAACCTGGTGGCCGGACGCGAGATGCTGGAAGCCGAACTGGCGCGGGTGGGGCTGACACTCAAGGATGTCGGCAGCGCAATTGAGCGCTTCAACATGACCAACATGGATGACCTGTTGGCGGCCATAGGTGGCGGCGATGTGCGCCTCAACCAAGTGGTCAATCATGTACAGAGCCGACTCAGGACTCAGGAGCCTTCCGACGAAGAGGCGGTGGAAGAGCTGGTCAAGAAAGGTCAGCAGAAGCCCATAGGTGCCAATCGCGGCCAGATAGAGGTCAATGGTGTCGGTAATCTGATGAGCCATCTGGCGCGCTGCTGTCAGCCGGTGCCCGGGGATGAGATTTTCGGTTTTATCACCAAGGGACGCGGTATTTCGGTGCACAGAGCCGATTGTGAGCAGGTCAAGGAACTGATGCGTGCCCATCCCGAGCGGGTAGTGGATGTGGTCTGGGGCGAAAACTACTCCGGCGGCTACAAAATCCGTATTCGAGTGGTGGCCAATGACAGAACCGGTCTGCTGCGGGATCTCACCTCTGTGCTGGCGGCGGAAAAGTCCAATGTGCTGGCGATGAGTTCCTCATCGGATCTCAAGAACCAGACTGCGGCCATTGAACTTGAGATGGAGCTTTATAACCTAGACGGTTTGTCCAGGGTTATCTCCAAGCTGACCCAGATAGACGGGGTAATAGAAGCCCGCAGGCTCTGAGGCCAGTTCGGTATTCGACCGGTATTTAAAACAGGACGCCTAGGTTGCGTCCTGCTGTTGTTTAAGACTTATCAAAGAGTCGTTGGATTGGTAAGCGTATTAGCAATAAAGGAGTAATGGCGGTGGCGGCAGATATCAATGCATTGCTTGAGATTATGGCAAAGCTCAGGGATCCTGAGCTGGGTTGCCCCTGGGACAGGGCGCAGGATTTTGACTCCATAGTGCCCTACACCCTGGAAGAAGCCTATGAAGTGGCTGACGCCATAGAAAGCCGCGACTGGCAGGAGTTACCTTCTGAGCTTGGTGATCTGCTGTTTCAGGTGGTGTTCTATTGCCAGCTTGGCAAGGAAAAGGGCTGGTTTGATTTCGCCACTGTGCTCGAGCGGATATGTAACAAGCTTATCAATCGTCATCCCCATGTGTTTGCCGCCGATACCGACTTGAGTTTTGACTCGGCGCCGGATGCCAAGAACAACTGGGAGCGCATTAAAGCGGCAGAGCGCGCCGGGCGCGAGCTGCACTCAGTGCTGGATGATATTCCCAAGGCGCTGCCGGCGTTAGCGCGGGCGGGTAAGATCCAAAAGCGGGTCGCCCGGGTAGGGTTTGATTGGCCCGAGCTTGAGCCTGTGGTCGACAAGGTACAGGAAGAGATTGAAGAGGTGTTGCACGAAGCGCGTCAAACCACGCCGGATAAGGCCAGAGTTGAGGATGAAGTGGGCGACTTGCTGTTTGCTGCGGTGAATCTGGCGCGCCACTTGGGGGTGGATCCCGAGCAGGCCCTCAGAGGGGCCAATAACAAGTTTGAGCGGCGTTTTCGTGCTATTGAGCAAAAAGCCAATGCCAGCGGCAAGCCGTTTGCAGAACACGATCTGCAGGCTCTGGATGCTTATTGGGATCAGGTCAAGCGTGAAGAGCGCGGTGAAATCCAGTAGCAGGCTAAGCCTGGATTAAAAATGCGCGAATGAGATCAGCGCGTAAAAATTATCGTCATTCCTGTTTGGTAAATGGCAGGGGCTTTGATATACTGTCGCCCCGTCCTGGTGCTTTCATTCGAGCACCTATTTATCATTCTTTTTTCTCAGGTTCAGCATGACTACAAGGTATATCTTCGTTACTGGTGGCGTTGTTTCATCACTAGGTAAAGGCATTGCAGCGGCATCGCTCGCAGCAATTTTAGAGGCCAGAGGCCTGAATGTAACCATCATGAAGCTGGATCCTTACATCAACGTTGATCCGGGAACCATGAGCCCAACCCAACACGGGGAAGTGTTTGTCACTGAGGACGGCGCAGAGACAGATCTGGACTTGGGCCACTACGAGCGTTTCATCCGTACCAAGATGAACCGTCGCAACAACTTCACTACAGGTCGTATCTACGAGGAAGTGCTGCGCAAGGAGCGTCGTGGTGACTACCTGGGTGCCACCATTCAGGTGATCCCACACATCACCAACGCCATCAAGGAAAAAGTCCTCGAAGGCGGTGAAGGCCATGATGTCGCCATCGTTGAAATCGGTGGTACTGTGGGGGATATCGAATCTCTGCCTTTCCTCGAGTCTATCCGTCAGCTGGCTGTTGAACTGGGCCGCGAGCGCAGTTTGTTTATGCACCTGACTCTGGTGCCTTTTATCGGCCCGGCTCAGGAAGTGAAAACCAAGCCGACTCAGCACTCGGTAAAAGAGCTGCGTTCTATCGGTATTGCGCCGGATATCCTGGTTTGCCGTGGCGACCGCGCCATTCCGGCTACCGAGAGAGCCAAGATCTCCCTGTTCTGTAACGTTGAAGAGCGGGCGGTTATCTCCCTTAAAGACGTGGATTCCATCTACAAGATCCCGGCGCTGCTGCGCTCACAAGGTCTGGATGAGCTGGTCGTCAAGCGTTTTGGCCTGAGCTGCCCTGAAGCCGACCTGTCCGAATGGGAAAACGTGGTTTATCAGGAAGCCAATCCAAACAATGAAGTGACCATAGGTATGGTCGGCAAGTACATCGAACTGCCGGATGCCTATAAGTCTGTCAACGAAGCGCTGAAGCATGCCGGCCTTAAAAACCGGGTTTCAGTGAACATCAAGTATATCGACTCCCAGACGGTTGAAGTCAAAGGCGTTGAAGTGCTGGAAGGCCTGGACGGCATTCTGGTTCCCGGCGGCTTTGGTGAGCGTGGTGTTGAAGGTAAGATCCTTGCCGCTCAATATGCCCGTGAAAACCAACTGCCATACTTTGGTATCTGTCTGGGGATGCAGGTTGCCCTGATTGAATTCGCCCGTCATGTCGCCGGCATGGAAGGTGCCCACTCTACCGAGTTCAACAAGGAAACACCTTTCCCTGTTGTGGGCCTGATCACCGAATGGGTTGATGAAGAAGGTAATTTGGAGCAGCGTGATGAAGCTTCTGATCTGGGTGGTACCATGCGTCTTGGCGCTCAGCTGTGCCATCTGATTGAAGGCACCAAGGCCGCTGCCGCATACAAGAGCAACACCTGTATTGAGCGTCACCGTCATCGTTACGAAGTGAACAACGCTTTCCGTGAGCGTTTGGAAAAGGCTGGTCTGGTATTCAGCGGCTTGTCTTCCGATCGCAAGCTGGTGGAGATGATTGAGATCCCGGCACATCCTTGGTTTGTTGCCGGTCAGTTCCATCCGGAATTCACCTCAACACCTCGCGACGGTCACCCTCTGTTTGAAGGTTTTGTCGCCGCTGCCAGTACTTACCAAAAGCGTAATCTGGGTTAAACTAGAAGAGCCGGACTGCTATGGCAGCTCCGGCTTTTTCATCCCCGCTGCACCGGGAAGTGTGAAGTGAAAGTCCAATACCCATATGAGAGACGCTGAACGCTCAGATGGGTATGGTTTTTTTCTTTAACTTTAATCGAGGACATTATGGCTAAGATCATTAACGTCATAGGACGCGAAATCATGGATTCTCGCGGTAATCCCACTGTAGAAGCTGAAGTGCATTTGGAAGGTGGTTTCATTGGTATGGCAGCCGCTCCATCAGGCGCTTCTACCGGTAGCCGTGAAGCGCTGGAACTGCGTGATGGCGACAAGGCTCGCTATCTGGGTAAAGGCGTGCTCAAGGCTGTTGATAATGTCAACGGTCCTATCCGTGAAGCCCTGCTGGGTAAAGATGCCACGGCTCAAGCCGAGCTGGACGGCATTATGATCGCGCTGGACGGCACCGAAAACAAAGACAAGCTGGGCGCCAACGCCATTCTGGCTGTGTCTTTGGCTGCCGCCAAGGCCGCTGCTGCCTTCAAAGGTATGCCGCTTTACGCTCATATTGCCGAACTGAACGGGACTCCTGGTCAGTACAGCATGCCGGTTCCTATGATGAACATCTTGAACGGTGGTGAGCATGCCGACAACAACGTCGACATTCAGGAATTCATGGTACAGCCAGTCGGTGCCAAGAGTTTCCGTGAAGCCCTGCGTATGGGCGCTGAAATCTTCCACAACCTGAAGAAAGTGCTCCAGTCCAAGGGCCTGAACACTGCCGTGGGTGACGAAGGCGGTTTTGCGCCTAATCTGTCATCCAACGCCGACGCCCTGGCGGTTATCAAAGAAGCCGTTGAAGCCGCAGGCTACAAACTGGGTACTGATGTGACTCTGGCGCTGGACTGTGCCGCTTCCGAGTTCTACAAAGACGGTAAGTATGACCTGGCCGGTGAAGGCAAGGTATTCGATTCCAACGGTTTTTCTGACTTCCTCAAGTCGCTGACCGAGCAGTATCCTATCGTTTCTATCGAAGATGGCTTGGATGAGTCTGATTGGGATGGCTGGGCTTACCAGACCAAGATCCTCGGTGATAAGATCCAGCTGGTGGGTGATGACCTGTTCGTGACCAACACCAAGATCCTGTCTCGCGGTATCGAGCAGGGCGTTGCCAACTCGATTCTGATCAAGTTCAACCAGATAGGTTCTCTGACAGAGACTCTGGCCGCTATCCGTATGGCCAAGGAAGCCGGTTACACCGCCGTTATCTCTCACCGCTCAGGTGAAACTGAAGATGCGACCATTGCCGACTTGGCAGTAGGTACCGCAGCCGGCCAGATCAAGACAGGTTCTCTGTGCCGCTCTGATCGTGTTGCCAAGTACAACCAGCTGCTGCGCATTGAAGAGCAACTGGGTGCCAAGGCAGCCTACCGTGGCCTGAGTGAGATCAAAGGTCAGGCGTAATTTTCGCCTCCAGTTTCAAAAGGCCACCACTTGGTGGCCTTTTTTGTTGTACTATCAACACTAATCGTATTTTTAGGGCATGAGCTGAATTTATCACCATGAAACGACTGCTTTTTGTCATCGTCTTGCTGCTGGGGTTACTGCAATATCGTCTTTGGCTGGGAGAAAACAGTCTGCCGGAGTACTTTCATCTTGAGCAGCAGATAGCGGCTCAAAATGACAGCAATGCCAGGCTCGAAGAACGCAACCAGGTACTGAAAGAGGAGATCCGCGATCTGCGCAGCGGTACCGAAGCCCTGGAAGAGCGTGCCCGCAATGAGCTGGGGTTAATCAAGAAGGGTGAAACCTTTTACCGGGTTGTTGGTGGTGAACAGCGTTCTATGTCTTTGGCCAATCAATAACGGCCCAATTTCAACATAACGGATATCCATGAGTGAAGCTATTTCCTCCCGAGCCATAAAGGCCGGGCTCCCCAGTGATGAACAAGTGATTGCCATAGTACCGGCCGCTGGAATAGGCAGTCGCATGGGCGCTGACTGCCCTAAGCAATATCTGCCGCTTGCCGGCTCATGCATTTTGGAGCAAACCCTCAAGGTTTTGCTGAGCCACAGTGGTATTTCAAGGGTGATAGTGGCGCTGAACCCGGAAGATAGCTTCTTTGGCAAACTCTCTGTGGCCAGTCATCCCAAGTTGGAGACTGTCACTGGCGGTAAAGAGCGCGCGGATTCTGTGTTGGCGGCGCTTGAGAGTCTGGTTGCCGACAAGCCATTGCCTGCCACTACCTGGGCCTTGGTGCATGATGCCGCCAGACCCTGCTTGACCCATGGCGATATTGATAAGTTGCTTGCTTCACGAAAACAATATCCGCAAGGGGCGATACTGGCAGCGCCGGTGCGCGATACCATGAAACGCAGCGGCATCGATGGTTGCATCAGTGAAACGGTTGCCAGAGAAGCGCTCTGGCATGCGCTAACGCCGCAGCTGTTTCCACTGCTTACTTTGACCGAGGCGCTGAAAGCTGCGTTGGCCGCCGGTGTGCTGGTGACAGACGAAGCCTCGGCAATGGAGTGGCGCGGGGTACACCCGGCGCTTATCAGCGGCCGTAGCGACAATATCAAGGTAACCCATCCGGACGATTTGCCGCTGGCAGCGCTTTATCTGGCGCATCAGCGGGGTAACTGAATACAGGAACAAGCAATGAATATACGTATTGGACACGGTTTTGATGTACATAAATTCGGTGGTGAGCCGCCCTTGGTTCTGGGTGGGGTGGAAGTACCGCATCACACAGGCTTGTTGGCGCACTCCGATGGTGATGTGGTATTGCACGCGATTTCAGATGCGATACTCGGCGCCATGGCACTTGGTGACATAGGTAAACACTTTCCCGATACAGATGCCGAATTCAAGGGAGCCGACAGCCGGGTGCTGCTGCGTCATTGTTACCGCCTGGCGCTGGACAAGGGCTTTCGTCTCGGCAACCTGGATGTGACCATTATTGCCCAGGCGCCCAAGATGGCGCCGCATATTGAAGCCATTCGACAGATGTTGGCCGAAGATCTGCACACAGATCTTGACTCCATCAACGTCAAGGCGACCACGACAGAAAAACTCGGCTTTACCGGCCGCAGTGAAGGCATTGCGGTAGAAGCCGTGGTGCTGATGTTCGGTATGTAATACCGACTCATTTACAGGAAAAGATTTCAAATAAGATGAATTCATTACACTTTCTCTATGGCAAGCCGCTCTCCAAAGGCGATATGCGCACCAGCAACAGCGATTTTCAGGTGCAGGAAATACTGCCTTTTCTGCCCTCGGGCGAGGGTGAGCACCATCTGCTGCATATTCGTAAAGATGGCCTGAATACGGTTCAGGTGGCCGAGATGCTGGCCAAATTGGCCAAGGTGCACCCCAAAGAGGTGACCTTTGCCGGTCAGAAGGATAAGAATGCCATCACAGAGCAGTGGTTCGGCGTACGAATTCCGGGCAAGGAAACGCCGGATTGGCTGAGCCTCAATAGCGAGTCCATCACGGTATTGAGTGCGGCGCGTCATAACAAGAAGCTGCGTATTGGTGCGCTTTCCGGTAACCGTTTCAAGCTGGTTCTGCGCCAGATAACCCAGCCGGCAGATGTATTGCAGCGGCTGGAATCGATTGCCGAGAGCGGCGTACCCAACTATTTCGGTGAACAGCGCTTTGGTCACAACGGCCGTAACATAGAAATGGCGCGGCAGATGTTACAGGGGCGCAAGGTGAAAGACAGAAACAAGCGCTCCATCTACCTGTCGGCGCTGCGCTCATTATTGTTCAATCAACTGGTCTCTCAGCGCCTGGCGACCCATGGGCTTGAGTGTCTGGACGGTGATTGTGTCATGCTGGCCGGCAGTCGCAGCTTCTTTGTTGCCGAGCGCTGGGATGAGGTGTTGCAACAAAGGCTGGCAGAGAAAGATATTTTGTTGTCGGCGCCCATGTGGGGTAGGGGCCAGCCACTCAGCAGTGCCGATGCCTTGGCCTTTGAGACTCAGGTGTTGGCCGAATACAGCGCCGATTGTGAAGGTTTGGAAAAAGCCGGGCTCGAGCAGGAAAGGCGACCATTGTTGCTGCGTCCCGAGGGGATGAAGTACCAATTTATCGAGCCGGACACTTTGGAGCTGGAGTTCAGCCTTCCCGCGGGCAGCTTTGCAACCTCAGTGCTGCGGGAACTGCTCGACTATGATGATGTGACCGAACGTCTGTGGCGTGAGCGCCAGGCGGCTCAGGAAGGAAATCCCGCATGAAAATCTTGGTCAGCAACGATGATGGGGTAACGGCACCTGGGATCCGCGCTCTATCAGAAGCCTTGTCAGCCGTTGCCGAAGTGCTGACTGTGGCACCGGATCGCAACTGCTCCGGCGCCAGTAACTCTTTAACCTTGACGAACCCCTTAAGGATTAATAAGTTAGAGAATGGCTACGTCTCGGTAAACGGTACGCCGACCGATTGCGTTCATCTGGCGATTCGTGAACTCTATGAAGGCGAACCCGACATGGTGGTCTCGGGGATCAATGCCGGTGCCAATATGGGAGACGATACCCTTTATTCAGGCACAGTGGCGGCAGCGATGGAAGGGCGTTTTCTGGGGTTACCGGCGGTGGCCGTATCCTTGGTGGGGCGTGAGTTTACGCATTATGACACTGCGGCGGCCTATGCGGTGAAGATCATTATGGGGCTTAAGAAGCATCCCATTGCCTCGGATCAGATCCTCAATATCAATGTGCCGGATCTGCCTCTCGATGAAATCAAGGGGATACGGGTTACTCGGCTCGGCGCCCGCCATAAGGCGGAGGGGATGGTCAGAGCCAGAGATCCTCATGGCCGCGAGGTATTTTGGTTGGGGCCCCCCGGGATTGAACTGGATGTGGGTGAAGACACCGACTTTTATGCTGTGTCTCAGGGATATGTGTCCATCACCCCATTAACTGTAGATTTAACCGCCTATCGGCAGCTTTCTCAATTGCAACACTGGATAGAAAAACTATGACCCGGGTAGCCTCCACATCGGCATTGAATTTAACCAAAAAACTGCAGGAAGCGGGGATCCGTCACCCGGGTCTGTTGCAGGTGGTGGCCAAAACCCCCAGAGAGTTGTTTCTTGATGGCGCATTGGCGCATAAGGCTTATGAAAATACTGCTCTCCCTATAGGCTCGGGTCAGACTATATCCCAGCCTTATATTGTGGCGAGAATGACCGAGTTACTACTGGAGCATAATCCTGCCAAGGTGCTGGAAATTGGTACCGGCTCCGGGTATCAGGCGGCGGTATTGGCGCAGTTGGTGCCTGAACTTTTTACGGTCGAGCGGATCAAAAGTCTGCAAATCCAAGCTCGTCAACGTCTCAAGCGGCTGGATCTGCATAATGTCCATTTCAAATATGGTGATGGCTGGCAAGGCTGGCCCAACAGGGCGCCCTTCGATGCCATCATGGTGACCGCGGCGGCATCTGATATCCCTGCCGCCCTGCTGGAACAGTTGGCTGAGGGGGGCGTATTGGTGATCCCTGTCGGTGATGAGAGCCAGCAGTTGTTGAAGATCCGCCGGGAGAAGGGACAGTTTACTTCTCAGGTTATCGAGGCGGTGAAATTTGTGCCTTTAATCAGTGGCGGCTTAGCCTGATAGTTATTACAGCGTGCAGGAGTATTCTTGAATCCATTGCATTTCAGCCGGTTATTGCAACGAAAGACATCATTATTTTGGCGTCTTGGCTCAGTGCTGTTGGTTACTCTGGTTTCTGGATGTAGTTTTCAGGCTCACAGACCCGCTCCGGTCGAATCTATTTATGGTGTAAAACGGCCGGCAATCGAAAGAGGCTCAATCCAATCTGATACTTACAAGGTGAGAAAAGGCGATACCCTCTATTCCATCGCCTGGGGAGCCGGTAAAGACTATGCGCAAATAGCCAAGTTAAATCAGCTAGATAAGTCTTATACCATCTACCCTGGACAGGTACTCATCCTGGGAGGTAAAAAAAATGTTAAAAACGGTTCGTGGCTGAACTCGAGTAAAAACTCCAAACCTCAACCTCAAAAATCAAAAGATAAGGTCTATAAAAAACAAACGGTTAAACAGAAGCAGGCCGTTGCTCAAGCCAAGCAAAATAAGCCGAAAAAAACACTTGATCCCAAATCAAAGTCTGCTTACCCTGTATCCAATGGTAAACAAAATGTTAACCATGTTGTCCATAAGCCGAGTTCGACTCTGCCGGACAAAGTCAGTCGCTGGATATGGCCGGTCAATGGCCGGGTGATTGGCGCATTCTCTGCCAAAGAGCAGGGAAATAAAGGAATCAAGATAGCCGGTAACCGAGGCGATATTATTAAAGCCACTGCCGATGGTCGGGTGGTCTATGCGGGTAATGCTTTGCGGGGTTATGGAAACCTCGTCATTATCAAACATAGTGATGACTATCTCAGTGCTTACGCCCACGCCGATAAGATCTTGGTCAAGGAAAAGCAGCATGTGTCTGCCGGGCAGACGGTTGCGAAGATGGGAAGCACAGGCACCAACCAGGTCATGCTGCACTTTGAGATCCGCTACCATGGTCAGTCTGTCAATCCACTCAATTATTTACCCAAACGCTGATTGTTTGGGAGCCAAAATTGGCATATGGAGGATAAAAAACGATGTAAATTAGTTTGTTAAGGTTTGGGAGAGAATATTATGAGCCGCAAAAATGCTAGCGCACCCGTGGAAGAGCTTGTAGATTTATCCGTAAACGACACGGAAGTGGCGTCAAAGAAGGAAGAAGCTCTGGCCGAAATGGTTCAGGATGACCTGCAAAAAAACTTAGACGCGACCCAACTTTATCTGAGTGAAATCGGATTTTCCCCTTTGCTGAGTGCAGAAGAAGAGGTTTTTTTCTCGCGCAAGGCCCTCAAAGGTTGTGAAAAATCACGCAACCGCATGATCGAAAGTAATTTACGCCTCGTGGTCAAAATAGCCCGTCGTTACAACAACCGTGGCTTGGCACTCTTGGATCTGATTGAAGAAGGCAATCTTGGTCTGATCCGTGCCGTAGAAAAGTTCGACCCCGAGCGCGGTTTCCGTTTCTCCACTTATGCCACTTGGTGGATCCGCCAGACCATAGAGCGAGCCATAATGAATCAGACCCGTACTATACGCCTGCCTATTCATGTGGTTAAAGAGCTCAATGTGTATCTGCGTACTGCCCGGGAGTTGGCCCATAAGCTGGATCACGAACCCACAGCCGAAGAGATAGCCGAAAAGCTGGAACTACCAAGCAGCGATGTCAGCAAGATGCTGAAGCTGAATGAGAGGATCACCTCGGTCGACACCCCGATAGGCGGTGACAACGACAAGGCCCTACTCGATGTGTTGGCAGACGATGATGATATGACACCGGATGCCCAGGTGCAGGAAGAAGACATTTCCAACTCTGTGGTTAAGTGGCTTAATGAGCTCAATACCAAGCAAAGAGAAGTGCTTGCCAGACGCTTTGGCCTACTGGGATATGAACCTTCCACTTTGGAGGATGTAGGCTCGGAAATTGGCCTGACCCGAGAAAGAGTGCGGCAAATTCAGGTGGAGGCATTGAAACGCCTGCGCGACATACTCTCCTCTCAGGGATTGTCGGTAGAGGCCTTGTTCAAGGCCTAGATAAGTTTGCAATAATGCCCAAAGAATGCAATCCCGAACATATCTATCTGGCGACTTTAAGGGGTTCATGCAAAAGATAAAAATCCGATGTAAATATGTCATCGGATTTTTGTTACTCGGCTTCATTGTTCCCCAGCATCATCAAGCCTCTTGGTAAATAAAACTCGTTAGCATGGCGTCGCCAGCCTCAGGTTCGTACTCTAAGGTGATGAGCTGCTTTCGTTTTCGGGCCGGTTTCAGGTATTAACCTGGTGGCGCTTCATTGAACTCCTGTGGTTGTTTATCGCCAAAAATCGCCGGTAATCACACTATTTGACTTGATTTCAGACCGGCAAGTTGGACCGGACATGCGATCACTTTAAGCATCGGCAGAATATGTGTCAGCGCCTTGGTCTGTGTCATATGTTCCGAGCCTGGTTTAACTTGATTATTATCTTTTGGGAGATGTGGGATTTATTTCCAGGTAAGATATTGTTTGGTATATGTTTTTGTTATGGATTTACACGCATTAGGATTGTTGTCGATAGCGGCTAATGGAGAGGTTTTAAAGATATTTTTATCAGGGTTTCAAGTGTTTAATCCGGAAAATTATGACAAAATGGTGGCGTTAATAGGGCTTCAACGAGTCTTTTTCATAATTTTGTAATAAAACTGTCCAATAATGGCCACGTGGAAATTCACTGACAGAAACCGTTATGACTGCAAGGATTTTAATAGTAGAAGATGAGTTGGCTATCCGTGAGATGCTGACTTTTGTTATGGAACAACACGGGTACACCACCAGTGCCGCCGAGGACTTTGACTCTGCCCTGGCACTGCTCAAGGAACCTTATCCGGATCTTATTCTGCTGGACTGGATGTTTCCGGGCGGCAGCGGTATTCAGTTTGCCAAGCGATTGAAGCAAGATGAGTTTACCCGTCAGATCCCCATTATCATGCTCACCGCCCGCGGTGAGGAAGAGGACAAGGTCAAAGGCCTGGAAGTGGGCGCCGATGACTATATTACCAAGCCGTTTTCCCCTAAGGAGTTGGTGGCCCGCATCAAGGCGGTTCTCAGACGCGCCGCGCCAACCCGCCTGGAAGAAACCATAGATGTGCAGGGCCTGACTCTGGATCCTGTCAGCCATAGGGTCACTGTGGGGGATTCAGTGCTGGAGATGGGGCCGACTGAGTTTCGTTTGCTGCACTTTTTTATGACTCACCCGGAACGGGTCTACAGCCGTGAGCAGCTGCTGGACAATGTTTGGGGTACCAATGTCTATGTCGAAGACAGAACCGTGGATGTGCATATTCGTCGCTTAAGGAAAGCCGTGGAGCTGTCCGGGCACGATAAACTGATCCAAACGGTTCGCGGCGCAGGTTACCGCTTCTCTACCCGTATCTAGCGGGGTAACAATGGGCACGGGTCGGTTTTTGCGTTATCTTGTGCAACCATCGGCCTTTTGCCTGGGCATTTTCTATGTTTGATTCCTATTCGGGTTATCGGCTGTTTTCCCGTCTGATGCTGTACCTGGCGGCTTGTCTGCTGCTTGGGTTGCTGCTTGGTCAGTTGCTCCTGGTGTTGTGTCTGGGAGCTTTTCTATTATTGGGTTGGCACTATCGCCAGCTTATTCGGCTCAATTACTGGTTGTGGCGCGATCGCCGCTTAACGCCGCCTCAGGGCAGCGGCAGCTGGGAAGGGGTGTTCAATGGCATCTATCGCCTGCAGGGTAAAAACCGCAAGCGGGTGAGTCAGTTGGCAGGGTTGCTGGGACGGTTTCGTCAGGGGGCCGAAGCGCTTCCTGATGCGGCAGTGGTACTCGATTCAGAGCACAATATTCTCTGGTGTAATAAGCTGGCGCAGCTGCTGCTTGGCTTTGTCTGGCCGCAGGATAATGGTCAGCGAATAGATAACCTTATCCGGCATCCCGACTTTTCGGCCTATTTGAAAAAGGGTCATTACAAGGAGCCGCTGGAGCTGCCGTCCCCGGTTTCGGATAGACGTTTGCTGGAAGTGCGTTTGATGGCCTATGGCGACAGGCAGCTGTTGCTGATTGCCCGGGATATTACCCGGGTTAGGCAACTCGAGGGAATGCGCAAGGAGTTTGTTGCCAATGTCTCCCATGAGCTGAAGACGCCGCTCACTGTGCTGCAGGGGTATCTTGAGATGATGCAGAGCATGGCCGAACCTGATTCCCCCAATGTCAAGGCGCTGGAGCTGATGCAGCAGCAGACCGGCAGAATGCAATCCATGGTAGAGCAGTTGTTGGCATTGTCGCGGATAGAAGATGCCGCCGATATCAATCTGGAACACACTGTGGATATGAAGCAGTTGATGACCACCTTAAAGGAGGAGGGCGAAGCGCTCTCCCGTGGCCGCTACCAACTGAGCTTCCATGCCGAACCCGGGCTCAATACCCATGGCAACGAGTTGCAACTGCGCAGTGCCTGCTCCAACTTGTTGTCCAATGCCATACGTTACACTGAACCGGGCGGCAGTATTGAGGTGCGCTGGCAACGGGTGGCAACCGGCGCCATGTTCAGCGTCAAAGACAGTGGTGAAGGAATTGCACCGCAGCATATCAGTCGACTGACTGAACGTTTCTATCGGGTCGACAGTGCCCGCTCGCGGCAAACCGGTGGCAGTGGTTTGGGGTTGGCGATAGTGAAACACGCCCTTAGTCATCACCACAGTGAACTCAAGGTGACCAGCGAGTTGGGTAAGGGCAGTACTTTCAGCTTTGTGATCCCGCAGCATCTGCTGGAGCAGCAAGATTCTTGAAGCGCTGGAATAGACTAATGTTATTAAGGAGCCGTAGGCTCCTTTTTTACTATCTGGTGCGAAGGGGATTTATTTTGCTGCTTGTGTCACCAGCAGCAAGCTTCAGATTATGTTTATACAAACTCTTCGCTACAGAAAGTGAGCTGCTTAAACAATACTTTTACTCGAAGGCCCTTAATGTTGAAACTATTGAAAACTGTGCTATCCGCTAATTTCAATCCCTCATTTGCTGCGAATTTATCTTGGCCTGTCATGCAACTGTCATTTTAAAGTCATAGACTTGTCATTGTGGCAATTGATACTGGCTGCGTTTTAGAAACCAATTTCGGTAAACACTGGAGCAAATAATGAAATTGAAACAGCTTGTCGGTGCGGTGACTCTTACAGCCGCTGGTGTATTCTCAGCAGCATCTATGGCTGCTATCGATCAGTCACTGCCAACCTACGAGAAAACAAGTGGCGTATCCGGTAACTTGTCTTCTGTCGGTTCTGACACTCTGGCCAACATGATGACTCTGTGGGCAGAAGAATTCAAACAGATGTACCCTAACGTCAACATCCAGATCCAGGCTGCCGGTTCTTCAACTGCGCCTCCAGCCCTGACCGAAGGGACTTCTCAGTTCGGCCCTATGAGCCGCAAGATGAAGCCAAACGAAGAGGAAGCGTTTGAAAAGCACTATGGTTATAAGCCTACTGCGATTCGTGTAGCCATTGATGCTCTGGCAGTCTTTGTGCACAAGGACAACCCCATCAAGGGGCTGAGCATAGAGCAGGTTGATGCCATCTTCTCCTCTACCCACAAGTGTGGTGGCAGCGATATCACTCGTTGGGGTGATGCCGGTTTGGACGGAAGCTGGTCTGCCAAAGACATTCAGCTGTACGGCCGTAACTCAGTATCCGGTACTTACGGTTACTTCAAGAAGAAAGCGCTGTGTAAGGGCGACTTCAAAGCCAACGTGAACGAGCAGCCAGGCAGCGCCTCGGTGGTTCAGTCTGTATCTCAGTCGCTGAACGCTATCGGTTACTCAGGCATAGGCTACAAGACTGCCGGTGTGAAAGCTGTGGCTCTGTCGAAGAAGGGCGACGACTATATCGCGGCAACGCCTGAGAATGCTGCCAGCGGTACTTACCCACTGTCACGCTACCTCTACGTTTACATCAACAAGCACCCAAACAAAGAGCTGTCACCCATGCAGCGCGAGTTTGTCCGCTATGTCCTGTCCAAGCAGGGTCAGCAGGTTGTTGAGAAAGACGGTTATGTTGCACTGCCAAGAAGTGTGATTGCCAAAGACCTGGAGAAGGCTGGTATCCGTCTGTAAGACTTACCCCTTCGAAGAAAAGCCCGCGATGCGGGCTTTTTTGCGTCTGGGTATCAGTCCATGGAAAACAGCGCAGGGGCGCGCTGCTGCATGAACTCGATAAAGAGTTTTACCTTGAGAGGTTGCTGGCTGCGTTGATGATAGAGCAGGGAAATACGCCGTTTTTCTCCTTTCCACTCCGGCAGTAATACCTGTAGCCGGCCATCTTTCAACTCCTGTTTGCAAAATAGCTCTGGGCCGTAAAGAATGCCGCCGTCATTTAAGGTCGCGCGGATGGCACCGTGGAGATCCGTCAGGGTTAGGTTGGCTGGGCCATCATAATAGAAGGCATCGCCATCGGGATGGCGCAGCGACCAGTTGAACAGAGGCCAGACCTTGATAACCTTGTGCTGACTGAGCTGTTGCGGATGGTTAAATACCGGCGCTTTTCGAAGATACCCAGGGGAAGCCACCAGGCGATAATCCAATACTCCGAGAGAGCAGGAAACCCAGGAGGAGTCAGGCTGGGTGCCGCCGACTATGGCAACATCTATGCCTTTATCGATGAGATCCACCACCTCGTTACTTTGAGCGATATGCAGCTTGATATCCGGGTAGCACTCGCAAAATTCGTTCAGTGTCTCGATGAATATCATAGAGATAATCGAGATGGGAGCGGCAATTCTCAGGGTGCCTTCGGGCTTGTCGGCGCAGGTGCCGCTGGCCAGGGCATCAAACTGGGCTATCAGTTGCTGATAGCGTTGGAACAACTCCAGTCCCTCTTCGGTCAACCTCAGTTTGCGGGTGGTTCGCATCAGTAGTTGTTTATCCAGCACAGATTCCAGCTTGGCTAGTTTGCGGCTGACGGTGGCCACCGGCATATTCAGTACTTTGGCGGCCTGGGAGAAACTGCCGGCATTGACCAGATGTACAAACAAGTAGAGCAGTTGCAGTTCGGGAGCCTGATTGTCACTCATTGCTGTTCCTCAATGTGCCAAGGATATGTTTAAAACGCTTGTCTGCCGATGTCTACGACCATAGCGCAATGGCTGGCAGATAACGGCTGTGGTAACTTGTCGGCAATCTCTGCCGAACTTACTTAGCTGTACTGATAAGGGCAGGCAAGATACAGAATTCCCCGCCATTTTCGCAGATCCTCGGCGGGAGTACGACAGCCAAAGTCAGCAAAATGGAAGAAGTATGACTGGAATCATTACTCCGCTGATCTCTGTGTTTGGCATTATGCTCGCAGGTTCACTGGTACAGAAAAGCAAAATCCTGCCGGATGGTACGGACGCCGCCCTCAACCAATATGTTTATTACATAGCTTTTCCGGCCATTATGATGATAGTGCTGGCAAGAACTTCTTTCGAGGAGATCTTCCAGTGGCATTTCATCGTCGGTTTCAGTGTGGCAATGATGCTGACCTATCTGCTGGTACTGCTGATTTCCGGTTGTTTCAGGGCCGGTCAGGGGGTTGGGGCAATTCGCGCCTTGAATGCCACCTTTGGCAATACCGCCTTTATCGGCATCCCCATGATGATGATAGTCTACCCGGGAAACCAGTTGGCGCTGGCTGCGGCGGCCATTGCCAGCCTGTTGTCTGTGGTGATGTTTGCCATCGCACTGGTGTCGCTGGAGCTTGCCAGAGATACAGAAAACAAGGCGCATCCCTTGCTGATTATTGTTGAAGCGCTGGCGAAAAACCCGATTGTTATCGGTAGCGCCCTGGGCGTTGCTGTCTCGGCTTCCGGTATGGCTCTGCCGGATGGGATAGCGATGATGATAAGTCAGATAGGCGCTACCTCCAGTCCCTGCGCCCTGTTTGCCATAGGTATGGTGTTGGCCAAGGCGACCCGGGTTCGCGGCGCCACCCGCTTACCTGGGCCTTGGCAGTTGGCCGAGCTTTTTGGTATCAACGCTTGCAAGCTACTACTGCAACCTCTGCTGGCTTATCTATTATTGAAAGCCATGGGGATCAGCGGCACCAATCTGCAGATGGGGGTTATTCTTGCGGCCCTGCCTACTGCAGCGAGTGTATACTTACTGGCGCAGCGTTATGACACCAAGGCTGGGGTCAGTGCCCAGGGTATATTACTGGGCACGCTAATCACCTTTATCAGTTTGCCTTTGATAGCGGCATGGGCTGTTTAGGCTGGGTAGAACACAGGGAATAATTAATCGACAGATATTTACTGTATAAAAAATCAGTATATACTGTTTATCAATACAGTGTTTTGGGAATTCATTATGCTTTGCCAACTCAGCATCAATAACTTTGCCATAGTGCGTTTTCTGGAGCTGGACTTCCGTCCGGGAATGACCAGTATTACCGGCGAGACCGGGGCGGGTAAATCCATTGCCATCGATGCCCTGGGGCTTTGTCTCGGTAACCGGGCCGATGCCGCCAGTGTGCGCCCCGGCGCCAGCAAGACGGAAGTCAGTGCCCGTTTCTCTCTGGCGGATGTCCCTCTGGCCAAGCGTTGGCTGGAAGATAATGATCTCGAACTCGAAGATGAATGTATTCTACGGCGCACCATTGGCAGCGATGGCCGCTCCCGCGCCTATATCAATGGTAACCCTGTGCCGCTGACTCAGCTCAAGGCGTTGGGACCCTTGCTGGTGGGGATCCACGGCCAGCATGCCCATCACGCCATGCTCAAGACAGAGCAGCAACTTTACCTGCTGGACAGCTACGCCAATCATAAGCTGTTGCTCGATGGGGTCAGCAGTGCCTATCAGCGTTATCGCCAAATCGAGCAGGAACTGCGGCAACTGGTGCTGTCGCAGCAGGAGAGAATTGCCCGCAAGCAGTTACTCAGCTATCAGGTGGAAGAACTCAATGACTTTGCTCTCGGGGAGCATGAATTTGCCGAGATAGAGCAGGAGCACAAGCGTCTGGCCAACAGTACGGCGCTGATCGAGTCCTGTCAGTTGGCCTTGATGCTGCTCAGTGAGGGCGAAGAAGCCAACATAGAGTCATTGTTGAACCGGGCCGTGCATATCAGTGCCGATCTTGAGAGTGTCGATGCTGAGCTGTTCAATGTCGGCGGCATGCTCAACGATGCCCTGATCCAGGTGCAGGAAAGCAGCAGCGAACTGCAGCGCTATCTGGACAAGCTCGAGTTGGACCCTGAACACTTTGCCATGCTGGAGGCGCGACTTTCCAAGGCGATGCAACTGGCGCGCAAGCATCAGGTGATGCCCTCAGAGCTGTATCAACACCATCAGCAATTGCTGGCCGAACTGGGGAGTCTCGACTCGGATGAGCAGAAGCTTGAAGAGATAGAGCAGCAATTGGAAGCCAGCAAACAGAATTATCTGACCCAGGCGCAGAAACTCAGTCAGAGCCGTAGCCGCTATGCCAAAGAGCTGGACAAGTTGGTCACAGCTTCCATCCATGAGCTCAATATGCCCAAGGGCAAGTTCAGCATAGCGGTGGAGTTTAATCCTGGGCAGATGTCGGTCAACGGCAGTGACAGGGTGGAGTTTCTGGTGACCACTAATCCGGGGCAGCCACTGCAGAGTCTGGCCAAGGTGGCCTCGGGGGGCGAGCTTTCCCGTATCGGCCTGGGTATTCAGGTGATAACCGCCCGTAAGGTAGCGACTCCGACACTGATTTTTGATGAGGTGGATGTGGGGATTTCCGGACCGACGGCTGCCGTGGTGGGCCGCATGTTGCGTACCCTGGGAGAGTCGACCCAGGTATTGTGTGTGACTCACTTGCCGCAGGTGGCAGGTAACGGCCATCAGCATATGTTTGTTGCTAAACATGCCAAGGGCAGCGGTACTGAAACCTCTATGGTGGCGCTGGATAAAGAGCAGCGGGTGCAGGAGTTGGCCCGGTTGCTTGGTGGCGATACCATCACCAGCAATACCCTGGCCAATGCCCGTGAGTTGCTCAGCAGCTAAAAGTGGCGTTTTGCAAGTTTTGAGATAAAACCGTCACACCCAATATTATCCGGGGGTTTTTGAGTCGCGATGGCGACTCAAAAACTATGGTCCGCTGAAAATCGGCCCGGTCAAGGTCGGCCTATTGTGAGTGATAATAGGCCTCAGAGACTTAATTTCTTACAAGGCCATCTCTGGCACATGTTCGGGGACAATAAGCTTGCCGGCGGTTTTGGCAACTATCTCCTCGACACTCACACCTGGCGCCCGCTCCAGCAGGTGGAAGGCGCCGTCCTTGATTTCGATAAAGGCCAGGTCTGTCAGTACCCGCTTGATGCAGCCATAACCCGTGAGCGGCAACTCGCATTTGCTCAGCAGTTTGGAGTTGCCGTGTTTGTCGGCGTGCATCATGGTGACTATGATATTGTCGGCACCGGCCACCAAGTCCATGGCGCCGCCCATGCCTTTAACCAGCTTGCCGGGGATCATCCAGGAGGCGATAGAGCCTTCGACATCCACCTCGAACGCGCCCAGTACCGTGAGATCCACATGCCCGCCACGGATCATGGCGAAGCTCTCGGCGCTGGAGAAGAAAGACGCGCCCTTGACGGCGGTAACGGTTTGCTTGCCGGCGTTGATCAGGTCCGGATCTATAGTGTCTTCGGTGGGGAATTCACCCATGCCCAAGAGGCCGTTTTCCGATTGCAGCATCACCTGCATACCCTCGGGGATATAGTTGGCCACCAGAGTCGGGATACCTATCCCCAGGTTGACGTAGTAACCGTCTTTGAGTTCCTTGGCGACGCGTTGGGCCAGTTGTTCTCTTGAAAGTGCCATTTTGCTCTCCTGCCCTTATGCCTGTTTGACTGTGCGCTGTTCGATACGCTTCTCGAACACACCCTTGATGACGCGATCCACATAGATGCCCGGGGTGTGGATATGATCCGGGTCCAGCTCACCCGGCTCGACTATCTCTTCCACTTCCACCACAGTGATCTTGCCGGCGGTGGCCATCATGGGGTTGAAGTTGGCGGCTGTCTTGCGAAATACCAGGTTACCCATGGTATCGGCCTTCCAGGCGCGGATCAGCGCGAAGTCGGCGGTCAGAGCGTCTTCCAGCACATAGTGGCGGCCATTGATTTCGCGGGTCTCTTTGCCCTCGGCCACCGGGGTGCCGTAGCCGGTGGCGGTAAAGAAGGCGGGGATCCCGGCGCCGCCGGCACGGATCTTCTCCGCCAGAGTGCCTTGCGGAGTGAGGATTACATTGAGCTCGCCGCTGAGCATCTGCCGCTCAAAGGTGGCGTTTTCACCCACATAGGAGGCGATCATTGTGCTTATCTGCTTATGTTGCAGCAGCAGCCCCAGCCCGAAGTCGTCCACCCCGGCGTTGTTGGAGATGGCGGTCAGGCCGCTGACACCCAGCTTGACCATTTGATTGATAAGGCCTTCGGGAATGCCACAAAGGCCAAAACCACCCACCATGACTGTCATATCATTGGTGAGACCTGCGAGCGCTTCGTCGTAGCTGCCGACGACTTTATTGAGTCCTGCCATAGTGATGTCCTTGCTGTTTATTATCTGTCGTTATACTGCTTATCTGTTGTGCCACCTGGAGGCCTTAAGCTCCCAGGGCTCTGGCTACTTTTGAACCGGTTTCCCGGCCAAGCTGCTGGCTTATCTGCCGTCCGGCCCGGGCCAGTTTGTTGAGATCTATGCCTGTGTCTATACCCATACCATGCAGCATATAGACAAGATCTTCACTGGCCAGATTACCGGATGCGCCTTTGGCATAGGGGCAGCCACCGAGTCCGGCGACCGAGGTATCTATTACACTGACGCCGGTTTCCAGGCAGGCGAGAATGTTGGCCAGCGCCTGACCATAGGTATCATGGAAGTGTAGCGCCAAGTGCTCTACCGGTACGCGCTCGGCCACGGTTTCCAGCATTTTGCGGGCCTTGAGCGGTGTACCTACGCCTATGGTGTCGCCGAGGGATATTTCATAGCAGCCCAATTGATGCAGAATGTCGGCGACCCGAGCCACTTCTGCCGGGGCGATTTCACCATCATAGGGGCAACCCAATACGCAGGAAACATAGCCGCGAACCCGAATGCCTTGCTCCTTGGCCCGGCTCAGCAGGGGCTCGAAGCGGGCGATGGACTCTTCGATGGAGCAGTTGATGTTCTTCTGGCTGAAGCCTTCGGAGGCGGCGGCAAATACCGCTACTTCATCGGCGCCGGCAGCCAGCGCTAACTCCAGGCCCTTGAGATTGGGAGTCAGGGCGCTGTAGCAGACGCCGGCGCGGCGTGAAATGCCACGCAGTACCTCGCCCGAGTCTGCCATTTGCGGCACCCACTTGGGCGACACAAAGCTGGCGGCTTCGATGCGCTTCACCCCGGCATCGGCCAGCGCTTCAATCAGGGCTATCTTGGCTTGAGTGCTGACCGAGGTTTCATTTTGCAGGCCGTCTCTTGGGCCCACTTCAAACAGGCTTACCTTGGGAGGCAGCATTTTAAGCCTCCTTGAGTTGTTCGCTGAGCTCCAGCAACTGGGCGCTATCGCTGACCAGTTCGCCGGGCTGGAAGAAAAACTCACTCACAGTGCCATCGAAAGGCGCGGCTATGGTGTATTCCATCTTCATCGCTTCCATCACCATCAGCCCTTGGCCGGCCTTAACGCTGTCGCCTACAGCCACCAGGTGGGTGACTATGGTGCCATTCATCGGCGCCTTGAGCAGATCGGCATGGTTGGCCTGCTCCTCTTCCAGCTCATTCTGAATGGCGCGGAAATGGCAGGCGCTAAGCTCGCCGGAGCGGCCAAGCAGGGTAAAGTCCATGCCCTGGCGGCTGATTCGCTGGCTGCTGATATGTCCATCGACCACACAGCGAAGCGTGTCACCACCGGCCTCATCTGTGCTCAACTCGCCTTCGATAACCAGGGTTTGGCCATCCAGTGTCAATTGCCAGCTATCGGCCTTGGCCAGCTCAGTCAGCTGAAGGTGATGAATATGGTGTTCATCGTCCATCAGGGCAATATCGTGGCGCTTGGCGCTGTTGAGTCTAAAACCATTGGCGCTGCCCCAGGGCGAGGATGGGTCCTGACTGTTTGTCTGTTTGGCCCGGGAGTCGCGTTTGCGCCACAGCATTTCATACAGTGCGGCTTTGGCCAGCAGCGGCAAGGGCAGAGTGCTGTCTTTCGCTTGAGGCAGCAGCTGTGCTTGATAACGCTCAATAAAATCTGTGCTGAAGTCGGCGCTGGCAAAGGCCGGGTGAGCGGCGATTTTACCCAGGAAACCGATATTGTGTTTCAGGCCGGTGAGCTGGAAGTCATCCAGAGCTCTTTGCAGGCGCTGCAGCGCTCTTGGGCGTGATTCATCCCAGACAATCAGCTTGGCTATCATGGGGTCGTAGAAGTTGGAGATTTCATCGCCTTCACGGACCCCCGAGTCGATACGCACATGGCTCGATGGCTTGGGCTCGCGCAGGAAGTTGAGCTTGCCGCTGGCGGGCAGGAAGTCGTTATCCGGATCTTCGGCATAAATTCGCACTTCAAAGGCATGGCCATTAATGGCAACTTGCTCCTGAGTGAGGGGCAGAGGCTCTCCGGCAGCGACCAGCAGTTGCCAGTGCACCAGATCTGTCCCTGTCACCAGTTCGGTAACCGGATGCTCTACCTGCAAACGGGTATTCATCTCCATAAAGAAGAAGCTTCCGTCTTCCTCTGTGGCATGGGTGTCCAGCAGAAACTCGACCGTGCCTGCACCCACATAGTCGATGGCGCGGGCGGCAGCCACGGCGGCTTCACCCATGCGGCGGCGCAGGGCGTCGCTGAGGCCGGGGGCCGGCGCTTCTTCCACCACTTTCTGGTGGCGGCGCTGAATCGAGCAGTCCCTGTCTGATAGATAGATGGCATTGCCCTGGGTGTCGGCAAATACCTGCACCTCCACATGGCGCGGCTGCTCCAGGTAACGCTCCATCAACAGCTTGTCATTGCCAAAACTGGAGGCGGCTTCACGGCGGGCCGAGTCGATGGCCGACTTGACTTCCGTCAGGCTGCGGACAATCCGCATTCCCTTGCCGCCGCCACCGAAGGCGGCCTTGATCAGCAGCGGGAAACCGATTTTTTCGGCTTCACTGAGCAGCACTTCATCGCTCTGGTCATCACCGTGATAGCCGGGCACCAGCGGCACTCCGGCGCGGCCCATGATGAGTTTGGCGGCGCTCTTGCTGCCCATGGCTTCTATGGAATTGGCCTTGGGACCGATAAAGGCGATATTGGCCCGTTCACAGGCAGCGGCAAAACCGGCGTTTTCCGACAAAAAACCATAACCCGGGTGGATCGCCTCGGCGCCACAGGCCTTGGCGATATCGATAATGGCATCGCCCTTGAGGTAGGAGTCGGCCGGCGCCGAGCCCCCCAGATAAAAGGCTTCATCGGCCATGGCCACGTGGGCGGCATGGCGATCGGCATCCGAGAACAGTGCGACAGTGCGCACTCCCAATGACCTGGCGGTACGTATGATGCGACAGGCAATTTCGCCGCGGTTGGCAATCAGAATCTTGTTGAACATCTTACATCCTTCCTTAGTCACGGCGCTGTGGCGGGTTTGAGCTATTGCCTGGATTGCAACTGGAGTTATTGCCCGGATTGTCACTTGAGCCTTGCCAGCTCGGCGGGCGTTTTTCGAAAAAGGCGTTCAGCCCTTCCTGGCCTTCAGCAGACACCCGGATCCGGGCGATGGCCTCGCCGGTGAGCGCCAGCGTCTGTTCATCTATCAGTCCGTGGCGGATATCGCTTATCAGCTGTTTGCACCAGTTGAGTGCCTGCGGACTGTTGCCCAGCAGCGATTCGATAAGGGGCGCGGCGGCGGCCTCGAGATCGTCTGCTACCTGATGCACCAGTTGCAAAGTTTTGGCGGCTTCGGCATCGAAACGCTCTGCGGTCAACATATAGCGTCTCGCCTGACGCTCGCCCATGGCGCGGCGCACATAGGGGCTGATAACCGCCGGGATCAGGCCAAGCTTCACCTCTGACAGGCAAAAGCTGGCCTTGGGTGTTGCTATGGCGATATCACAGCAACACACCAGCCCCAGCGCTCCGCCAAAGGCCGCGCCCTGTACCAGGGCCAATGACGGCTTGGGGAATTGATCCAGGGTTGCCATCAACCGGGCCAACTCGGCGGCGTCTTTGAGGTTGTCGTCAAAGTCCATCGCCGCCTGTTTGCGCATCCAGTTCAGGTCGGCGCCGGCGCTGAAATGTTTGCCGTTGGCTTTCAGCAGCAGCACCCGGCAGGCGGGATCCCGGGCCAGGGACTCCAGCGCATCAATGAGCTCGGCAATCATCACTTCATCGAAGGCGTTGGCCAGCTGCGGGCGATTCATCACCAGGGATGAAACGCCGCGGGAGTCGGTGGTTAAGGTCAGATATTGATAATCCATACCGGCCTCCATTACATGCGGAACACGCCGAAACGTGTGTCCTCTATGGGCGCATTCAGCGCCGCCGACAATGCCAGGCCAACCACATCACGGGTCTGGGCCGGGTCGATAATGCCGTCGTCCCACAAGCGGGCGCTGGCATGGTAGGGATGCCCTTCTTTATCGTACTGGGCTATCACCGGAGCCTTGAAGGCGGCTTCTTCCTCGGCGCTCATGGTCTGCCCCTTGCGGGCCAGGCCGTCTTTACGCACTGTGGCCAGCACTCCGGCGGCTTGTTCCCCCCCCATGACTGAGATGCGGGCGTTGGGCCACATCCACATCATGGTGGGTTCAAAGGCGCGGCCGCACATGCCGTAGTTACCGGCGCCGTAGGAGCCGCCAATGATCACGGTAAACTTGGGCACAGTGGCGCAGGATACTGCGGTCACCATCTTGGCGCCGTGTTTGGCTATGCCTTCATGCTCATATTTCTTGCCGACCATAAAGCCGGTAATGTTTTGCAAAAACAGCAGCGGGATCTTGCGCTGGCAGCAAAGCTCGATGAAGTGAGCGCCTTTTTGCGCCGACTCGGAAAACAGAATGCCGTTGTTGGCCACTATGCCAACCGGGTAGCCATGAATACGGGCAAAACCGCATACCAGAGTGGCACCATAACCGGCCTTGAACTCGTCGAAGTCTGAGTCATCGACGATGCGGGCAATCACTTCTTTGACATCGAAGGGCTTTTTCAAGTCGGTGCCGACTATGCCGTAGAGCTCATGAATATCGTACTTGGGCGGCTTTACCTGGCTCAGTGTTTGGGCAATCTGTTTTTGGTGATTGAGGCGGGAGACGGCATTGCGGGCCAACTCCAGCGCGTGGTCGTCGTTTTGCGCCAGATGATCGGCCACACCGCTTATCTTGGTGTGTACCTCGGCGCCGCCGAGCTCTTCGGCACTGACCTCTTCACCTGTGGCGGCTTTCACCAGCGGCGGGCCGGCCAAAAAGATGGTGCCCTGTTCACGGACAATAATCGATTCATCGGCCATCGCCGGCACATAGGCGCCACCTGCGGTGCACAGGCCCATGACCACGGCGATTTGCGGGATCCCTTTGGAGGACATGCGGGCCTGATTGAAGAAGATGCGGCCGAAGTGATCCCTGTCCGGGAACACTTCATCCTGGCGTGGCAGGTTGGCACCGCCCGAGTCCACCAGATAGATGCAGGGCAGGTGACAGCGCTCGGCTATCTCCTGAGCCCGCAGGTGTTTTTTCACCGTTAGCGGATAATAAGTGCCACCTTTGACTGTGGCGTCGTTGGCGATAATCATGCACTCGACTCCGCTGACCCGGCCGATCCCGGTTATGATGCCGGCGGCGGGCACTTCTTCGTCATAGACTTCGAAGGCGGCAAACTGGCTTAGTTCCAGAAATGGCGAGCCGGGATCCAGAAGTTTCTCTACCCGGGTACGCGGCGCCAGTTTACCGCGGGACAGATGGCGCTCCATGGCCACAGGGCCACCGCCTTCGACTATCTTGTTGAGTTTTTGTTGGACATCGGCCACCAGGTGGGACATGGCGGCTTGTTTTTCCCTGAATTCATCGCTGCGGGCGTTGATTCTACTGCTGATTTGAGGCACGGCTTGTCATCCTTTTCGACTGAATGGGGGAGCGTGAAGGGCCGCTTGAACGGCCCCGGTATTCGGCATTACTTGGTTTCGTTGAACAGCTCTCGGCCGATGAGCATGCGGCGGATTTCCGAAGTACCGGCGCCGATTTCATAGAGCTTGGCATCGCGTAGTAGGCGACCTGTAGCGTATTCATTGATATAGCCGTTGCCGCCCAGCAGCTGAATGGCGTCCAGTGCCATCTTGGTGGCGAGCTCGGCGCTGTAGAGAATGGCACCGGCGGCATCTTTACGTGTGGTTTCGCCGCGATCGCAGGACTTGGCGACGTTATAGATATAGGACTTGGCGGCATTCATGCCTGTGTACATGTCGGCCAGTTTGCCCTGCACCAGTTGGAATTCGCCGATGGATTTGCCGAACTGCACCCGCTCGTGCATATAGGGCATCACTATGTCCATGCAGGCGGTCATTATCCCAAGAGGGCCGCCGCTGAGCACCACCCGCTCGTAGTCGAGGCCGCTCATCAGTACCTTCACACCCTGGTTGAGGCCGCCGAGAATATTCTCTTCCGGGACTTCGCAGTCTTCGAATACCAGTTCACAGGTGTTGGAGCCACGCATTCCCAGCTTGTCGAGCTTCTGTGCCTGGGAGAAGCCTTTGAAGCCGCGCTCGACGATAAAGGCAGTGATCCCGTGCGGGCCCTTGTCCAAGTCGGTTTTGGCATAAATCACATAGGTGTGGGCATCCGGGCCATTGGTGATCCACATCTTGTTGCCGTTGAGAATGTAACGGTCGCCTTCCTTGCGGGCATGCAGCTTCATGGAAACCACGTCTGAACCTGCGTTGGGTTCACTCATCGCCAGTGCGCCTATATGCTCGCCGCTGACCAGCTTGGGCAGATATTTGTCTTTCTGGGCCTGATTGCCGTTGCGGTTTATCTGGTTGACGCACAGGTTGGAGTGGGCGCCGTAGGACAAACCTATGGACGCCGAAGCGCGGGAGATCTCTTCCATGGCGACAACGTGCGCCAGATAACCCATGTTGGCACCGCCGAACTCTTCGGGGACTGTGATCCCAAGCAGCCCCATGTCGCCGAACTGAGGCCAAAGCTCGTTGGGGAAGGCGTTGTCCTGATCCACCTTGGCGGCAATGGGGGCGATTTCATTGGCGGCGAAACCGTTGACTGCATCCCGCAGCATATCGATTTCTTCACCGAGTCCAAAGTTGAGGCTTGAGTAGAGAGAGTTCATTGGCTTGATGTCCTGTAAGTTAATATTTTTATTTTATTATTATGGTGTTTGGTCAATGGCTCAGGCTTTTTCCTGCTCCATGTCATCCAGCGCCTGACGGCACTGAAGTTCGGCAGAATTGAGTTCCATCAACACCACCTTGATATCGTCCATCTGCTGTTGCAGTGAGGTCTTTTTTTCCTCAATCAGGGCCAACATGGTATTGAGCTGTGCATGGCTGCTCTTGTCGGCATCGTAGAGTTCAAACAGTCGGCGGGTTTCCGCCAGGGAAAAGCCCAGACGCTTGCCGCGCAGAATAAGTTTCAGTCTGACTCTGTCCTTGAGACTGTAGATACGGGTCTGGCCACGACGCCTGGGTTTGAGCAGCCCCTGATCTTCATAGAAGCGGATGCTACGGGTGGTGATATCAAATTCCTTTGACAGATCACTGATGGAGTAAGTGGTTTGTGGATTGTGGTTTGCGCTCATCGATAACACCATAAAATTGAACCTGTTTGGCAAGATATATGAAGTTTACGTAAAGGTAAAGTTTGTTGTGGCATTTTGCGAGCAGCTTGGTGTCCACCGCCGCTGCCATCGGCCTTTGCCCGTATTGAAACACTTGCTTCAGTAACCTGTTTATTTGTCTTCCAATCTGGGTAACGGTACATGGCATCCTTCACTATGCATGTTTGCATTCCAATCGTTTTGATGTCCGCTTCGGATGGACAGCAAAATACTCGGAAGCCAAAAGGCGCAGTTCGAACAGGGTTTTAGGCTAACGTCTAATTGGGGACAAGACCAAAAAGGACTTTAATTGTCACAGGAAGGAAGGGAACGCAGTGCCGTCGCAGAACGGCGTCCTTTGGGAGGAAAGATAATGATAGATCCGGGTTTAGCCATGCATAAGGCGTCACTCGAGGACAAGACACAGTTTTGGGGTGAGTGTGCCCGCGCCATTGATTGGCAACAGCCCTGGGAGCAGGTGCTGGATGAGAGTGAAGCGCCATTTTATCACTGGTTTCGCGGTGGCATGCTCAACACCTGCTACAACGCGGTGGATAGACATGTGGCCGCCGGGCGCGGCGAACAGACCGCCATTCAATATGTCAGTCCGGTAACCGATACCGAGTACGGCATCAGCTATAACGAATTACAGCAGCAGGTGAGTCGCCTGGCGGGCTGGATGCAATCTGTCGGCATCAATAAGGGCGACAGAGTCGTTATCTATATGCCCATGGTGCCGGAAACCGTGTTTGCCATGCTGGCCTGTGCCCGCATAGGCGCCATACATTCAGTGGTGTTCGGCGGCTTTGCCGCCAATGAACTGGCAACCCGGATTAACGATGCCAAACCCAGATTGGTATTGTCTGCCTCTTGCGGCATAGAACCTTCAGGTGTTGTGCCTTATAAGCCCCTACTGGACAAGGCGCTGGAACAGTCCGAGCACAAGGTGGAAAACTGTCTTATTCTCGGTCGCAGTCAGTATCAGGCCGAGTTGCAGCCAGGGCGGGATCATGACTGGCAGAGTGCCATCTGTCAGGCGACTCCTGCCGATTGTGTGGCGGTCGAAGCCACCCATCCCTTGTACATTCTCTATACCTCAGGCACCACAGGGCAGCCAAAGGGGGTTGTGCGTGATAATGGTGGTCATGCGGTAGCGCTGGCCTGGTCGATGAAGGCCATCTATGACATAGAACCAGGAGATGTCTTCTGGGCAGCCTCGGATGTGGGTTGGGTAGTGGGTCACTCCTATATTGTCTATGCACCGCTACTGGTAGGTGCCACCACCTTGCTGTTTGAAGGCAAACCTGTGGGCACCCCGGATCCCGGTACTTTTTGGCGCACCATAGCCAAGTACAAGGTCAAGAGTTTCTTTACCGCACCGACTGCGATTCGCGCTATCAAACGTGAGGACCCGGAGGCAAGCTATGTGGCTCAAAGTGACCTCTCTTGCCTGAAAAACGTGTTTCTGGCCGGCGAGCGTTGTGACCCGGATACCCTGAAGTGGGCGGCTGAGAAGCTGGCCAAGCCAGTAATAGATCACTGGTGGCAAACCGAAACCGGATGGGCCATTGCTGCCAACTTGATGGGGGTTGCCCCTATTCAGGTCAAAGCCGGGTCACCGGCAAGAGCCGTGCCCGGTTATCAGGTGGAAGTACTGGACGAAATGGGGGAGCAGGTGGCTCCCGGGCAGTCGGGCAATGTGGTTATCAAGCTGCCTCTGCCGCCTGGAACCCTGACCACGCTGTGGCAAAATGATAAGCGCTACCATGACAGCTATCTGGCCATGTATCCCGGCTATTATCTCACCGGAGATGCCGGCTATATGGATGAAGAGGGCTATCTCTACATCATGAGTCGCATCGATGACATCATTAATGTGGCCGGTCATAGATTATCGACCGGGCGCTTTGAAGAGGTGCTTTGTCAGCACCCGGCGGTGGCTGAAGCGGCGGTTATCGGTGTCGAAGATAAGCTAAAGGGCCAGGTGCCGCTGGGGTTGGTGGTGCTCAAGATGGGCAATACCCTGAGCGAAGAACAGCTACACAAGGAGCTGGTGGCCCTGGTGCGCCAGGAAATAGGCCCGGTGGCGGCGTTCCGTTTGGTGAGCGCTGTACCCAAGTTGCCCAAGACCCGCTCCGGCAAGATACTGCGCGGCACCATGCGTAAAATTGCCGACAATCAGGAGTTCAAGGCGCCCGCGACCATAGAAGATCCCGCTACTCTGGATCTGGTACGCACCGCACTGACCCGTATGGGCTATGCCGATTCTCTGGTGAAAGAGCACGCCTGAGGCTGACTTTCTCCTTTTGCGCCTGCCGTCGGCAGGCGTTTTTTTAACTGTTTTTCATGTTGCAAAGGCGCGCCTCTTACACTTTGCCCTTTTAGTCGGCCTTTGCTAAGATGCCGCTGCTCCGTTCGGGGCAACAACAAGTAGTTACATACAAAGTAGTAGCATCCAAGTTTTACATTCAGGCTTGCAACTTAAGCTCACTATGTAGCCTTATCACTCTGGCCGCAGGGACGACCCTGTAAGCGCCTTTTCCACTATCGGGGACGACCCCTCTTAAAAAGGGACGGGTTCATGAACTGGTTACTCTTAATCCTCGCAGGTTTGTTTGAAATAGGTTGGGCCATAGGCCTTAAATATACCCAGGGTTTTACCAAGTTAATTCCGAGTCTGTTGACCTTGGGCGCTATGGCTATCAGTGTCGGTTTGCTTGGGCTGGCGACCAAGTCATTGCCTATAGGCACGGCTTACGGTGTTTGGGTAGGCATTGGCGCTATGGGCACGGCATTGGTGGGGATCTGGCTATTCGGCGAGAGTGCCAGTCTGATGAAAATCGGCAGTTTGCTGTTGATTTTTATTGGTGTTTTGGGACTGAAACTGGCTAATTGAACCCGGATGTTTGTCTGTTAATCGTGTTTTTCAAACAAGGTTATCGTCAAGGGCGGCTGGTAATTAACTTTCGTTAATCAGTATAATTAATCCACTCAAGGCCGGTTGTTGGCTCACAAAACGACCGGCTCCTCTGCTACCCGTGGAATTAATAACAATGCAAACCCACAAGCATCTTTCTGACATCGGGGTCATAGGCCTGGGTGTGATGGGCAAGAATCTCGCTCTCAATATCATAGATAACGGCTATCGGGTCGCGGCGTTCGATCTGGACAGTCGCAAAGTGATTGCTGCCGAAAACCAGGCCAAGATGGAAGTGACCGAGAGGGAACAATTGCTGTTTGGCTGTAATAATCTTACTGATTTGATGGGGAATTTAGCAACGCCGCGCATTCTGCTGCTGTCCATTCCGGCCGGTGCGGCAGTCGATGCCGTATGCCAATCCCTGCTCGATGCCGGAATTGAGCGCGAGGATATAGTCATAGATACGGGCAATAGCCTGTGGACAGACACCATAGCGCGGGAGCTGCGCTATCGCGATCAGTTTATCTTCTTCAGCTCCGCCGTATCCGGCGGTGAGGTGGGGGCCAGATTCGGGCCCTCGCTGATGCCCAGCGGCGATATCAAAGCCTGGGGGCGGGTTGCTCCTATTTGGCGGGCGATAGCTGCCAAGGTGGATGGTGACACCGGATTACCGTTGGAGCGATTCGAGCCCGGCAACCCGGTTACCCAAGGGGAGCCCTGCACGGCTTACATAGGCCCGGCCGGTAGCGGTCACTATGTGAAGATGGTGCACAACGGTATTGAATATGCCGATATGCAGTTGATTTGCGAGGCTTATCATCTGCTAAGCCAAGTGCTGGGTCTTGATGCCTACGCCATTGCCGAGGTATTCGAGCGCTGGAATAAAGGTGTGCTTTCCAGTTATCTGATGGAAATCAGCGCCGAGGTCTTGCGGCAACAGGACCCATTGAGCGGTAAGCCTCTGGTTGAGATGATCCTAGATAAGGCAGGGCAGAAGGGCACAGGCCTGTGGACGGCAGTTAGCAGCTTGCAGATAGGTTGCCCGGCGCCCACTATCGCCGAAGCGGTTTATGCCCGCGCCATCAGTACTCAAAAAGTTCTGCGCCAGAGTTTGGCTACCAAGCTGGCCGGTCCCGAAGCGCGAGACACTCAATCGGCGGCCCCGGACGAGCAACAAAGTTTTATTGATGGCTTGGAGAGTGCACTCTATTGCGCCAAGGTGAGCTGTTATGCCCAAGGGTTCCAGTTGATGGCGATGCAGGCTCAGGAGCAGGGATGGCAGCTGGATTTTGCCGCCATTGCCAGGATCTGGCGCGCCGGCTGTATTATTCGCGCCAGATTCCTGCAATCCATAGCCGCAGCCTACGACAAGGAGCCGGAATTGGCCAATTTGCTGTTGGCCGATGGCTTTGCTTCAACGCTTTCGGCGCACCAGCAGGCATGGCGGCAAACGGTTGCCAAGGCGGTACTTGCGGGTGTGCCAGTGCCCTGCATCTCATCGGCGCTTTCCTACTACGACAGTTATCGCACCGAGACCTTGCCGGCCAACCTGTTACAGGGGCAACGGGACTTTTTCGGAGCACATAGTTTTGAGCGCATAGACCAAGCTGCCAACGAGCGTTATCACCTGGATTGGAGTGACCCCAAGCGGCCGCTGATTAAGCTGGATTGAGGGAAACCGGGTCGGGCAGAATACTATCACCGGCCAACAAAAAGGCTTCCAACTGCTTGGCAGTGGAAGCCTTTGCTATTTCTATCCCTTTGTTTATAGCTATCCCAGTGCTAAAGGGTAAACACCAAGCCTAAGCTGAACAGGGCGCTGAATATCATAGTCAGTTTGGCGGTGCGCCCCAGTAAAGGGTTTAATGCTGCGCCTGACTCCTGGATAAAATCACTGGACAGCTTGCGGGCCATCAGCAGCGCGAGGCCTGTCAGCAGCACAGGTAGCCCAGGTAGCAAGCCCAATAGGAAACCAGCGATAATCAGGCCGAAGGGTAAGTATACCAACGCCTGGTACAGCACCTTGGATTGGGCTTCACCTATACGTACCGCCAAAGTGCGCTTGCCGGCTTTCTCGTCAGTATAGATATCGCGGGTGTTGTTAACTAGGCAGATGGCGGCATTGAGCAGGCCCACGGCGCTACCCAAAATCCAGGCTGCAGTGCTGGTATCACCGGCCTGCAGATAGTAACTGCCGACAACGGCTACCAAGCCAAAGAAGATAAAGGCCGCCACTTCACCCAGGCCGTGTGAGGCCAACGGGTATGGGCCACCGCTGTAACCCAGGGCGCCCAAAATGGAAGCCGCCGCCAGGATGGCAATCGGCCAGCCACCGTGCCAGATGAGGAAAGACCCCACCGCCAATGCCAGCAATAGGCAAAAAATCATTGCATTACGCACTTTCAGCGGGTCGAGTAAGCCGCTCTGGGTGACCCTTATCGGCCCAAGTCGCTCTTCGGTATCTATACCATTTTTGAAATCAAAGTAGTCGTTGGCCAGGTTAACGGCAATCTGCAGTAACAGGGCACAGACCATAGATGCCACTGCAATGGTCCAACTAAAACTCTCCAGTTGCAGAGCCAGAATGTTGCCTATCAGCAAGGGTCCTATTGCCGCAGGCAAGGTGCGCGGCCGTGAGGCTAAAATCCAGGGATTCATCTTGTTAATTCTTCAGAGTTAAAGATGGGAAAACATGCTAAGGATACCAATTTTCCACTTGAAAGTTAGCACAATCGGATAAATGCATTTAACAGAGTTTGAGTCAGCGCACATTTGTACCCGTGCGGATTAAAAAAATGCAGCCATAATCAAATAACCTTAGGGGATTATGTGTTCTTATTGTTAAAGAATACCCGGTATTTCATGAGCTTATTACTAAAGCAGAGGTTAATATGATGGGGTTTGGGGGCAGGACAGCCCTTGTCAGCGGTGCCGCCTCGGGGTTGGGGCGCGCCTTTGCCATAGGTTTGGCTCAGCGTGGCGCCAGTCTGGCACTGCTGGACATAGACAGCTGTAAAGATACCTTGAATGCGATTTCTGCTTTGGGGGCCGATGCCAAAGCCTGGCACTGTGATGTTGCCAATGAGCAAGATGTTGCTTTGGTGCTGCAGGAAGCTTGTGACCACTTTGGCACCATAGAGTTGTTGGTGGCCTGTGCCGGGATCCATACCCCTTGCTCATTTGAAAAACTGACACCACAGCAGTGGCGACGGCAGTTGCAGGTGGATCTAGATGGCAGCTTCTTTCTCTGTCACGGCCTCTGGTCGCGAATGAAGGCACAGGAGTATGGCCGGATCCTTTTGTTGGGGGGTGTTAGTGGACTGTTTGGAGATCTTTTTGAAAGTGCCTGGGCTAGCGCCAAGATGGCTTTGTTTGGATTAACCAATAGTCTCAGTCGTGAAGGCGGCAATCATAACATCCGTGTCAACAGTCTCTATCCTTTGGCTACCACCCCTATGACGGAGCAACATCTGGCACTGCCGGTACAACCTTTATTTGGTTTGAGCGCACCATTGGCAGCCGGGTTGTTTCTGCTCAGTGAGCAGGCGCCCAATGGGCAACATTTGTTGGCTGCAGCAGGCAGTATCAGCCGGGTGAGAATAGCGCAGACAGAGCCGGGTTACTTTAATGCCGATGCTTGTACTCCTGAGCTTTTGGCCAGAGCCTGGCCAGAGTTGAGTGTGGCCACACCGCTGGGTTTCAGCGACAGCGGTGAGGCGCAAATTGTTAACTGGGCCAGACAAGCTGCCGCTGAGCATGATATAGAGATAGAGTAAAGTCATCTGGTCACGGAGGGCGGTTCTGGGTTAATCTTTGCGGTATATGTCAGCCAGTTAGTAGAGTTTTATGAGCCAGGTTTTAGATGATCTCTTGTCACTGCTCGCGCTTGAACAGATAGAAATCGGACTTTATCGGGGCCAGAGTCAGGATCTGGGTTTTGGTCATGTGTTTGGTGGTCAGGTCATGGGTCAGGCCCTCAGTGCCGCCCGTCGTACTGTGCCGCAAGAGCGCCAGGTGCACTCACTGCACTCCTATTTTTTACGTGCAGGCGATGAAAAGCTGCCGATAGTCTACGAAGTTGAAAATATGCGTGACGGTGGTAGTTTCAGCGCCCGTCAGGTGAAGGCGATTCAGAAAGGGCGGCCGATTTTCTACATGACTTGCTCCTTCCAGGAGCCGGAAGTTGGCTTCAGCCATCAGGCAGAAATGCCAGAGGTTCCCGGCCCAGAAGGGATACTCAATCAGCAGGAGTTGGCAATGACCATGAGGGATAAGGTGCCCTCCAGAATGCTGGAAAAGTTTATGGCCGATGCCCCCATTGAAATGCGCCTGGTCAATCCGCTTAACCCTGTAGCTCCGGCGGCCACTGAGCCCGTACGACATGTATGGATGCGGGCAAATGGTGCCTTGCCGCCCGAACATGAAATGCACGACTACCTATTGGCATACGCTTCGGATTTCAACTTTTTGGTGACAGCGGCTCAGCCTCATGGGGTGTCATTTTTGACCCCGGGGATGCGGATGGCCACTATAGATCACTCACTCTGGTTCCACCGACCTGTCAATATGGGGGAATGGCTGCTTTATGCCATAGAGAGTCCCAATGCCAGTGGCGGTCGGGGATATGTGCGAGGGCAATTCTTTAATCAACAGGGCGAGCTGGTGGCTTCTGCCACTCAGGAAGGCTTGATGAGAATGACCGCCAAATAAGGGAAAGCAAGATGATTAAGTATTTGAAAGGACTGGTAATTGCTGCTGGGATAGTGTTTCTAGGCGGCTGTGTCACTGTTGACCCCAAAGCTCCTGTTATCGTCAACGGGGCCGCTGGTTACTTGGAAAGAGTGGCCTTGCCTCAAGGTTCCAGTATCACCATTGCCATCATAGATTTGGACACCCCCGGGGTAATCGTGGCACAAAAGAGCTTTGATATCGCCAGGGCGCCGGTGCCGTTCAAGTTTATTTTACCGACTGAAACCCTTGAGTCCGATGTCAACTATGGTGTGGTCGCCATGATCCAGTATCAGGGAAGGGTGATTTTCCAAACCTATGACAGATATCCGGTGATCAACAATGACAAGTTCACCACCGAAGTGTTGATGAAGGCGGTGCCAATACCTCAGTTGGAACAACAACCTTGATTATTTGATATTGGCGCTAGGATCCCTCTGTCGCGTGATGCCGTTTACTTTTGTAAGCGGCATTTTTATGGTTACTGATGAGGCCGGCTGGGGAAGGGGCTGTTTATTTCGGTAACTTGATATTAGCCGCTGCTATCAGGCTGGCTTACGACTCTAGCCTTGGCGACTTGTCTATTGAACCCATTTTCTCGCCAATAGATGCTGCCAAAATTCACAATCCTCAACTCTAGTCGCGAAACCGGGGGGGAGATTAACCATGGTGTTCAGTCTTTATCAGCTTGCCGAACTGATCGTAGAAGTTCCAGTCACCTGATTCGCGATTGCTGATATAGCTGCCTTCGGTACGCTTCTCACCATTGGTCCAGAAGGTCTGCCACAGCCCCTCTTTTCTGTCCCTGAGGAAGGTGCCTTTCTCGGCCAGCTTGCCGTTGTTGTGGAAGTAACTGGCTTCACCCTCTTTCTGGCCCTTGAGCCACTGTTCATGGCTCTGTGGTTTGCCATTTTGGAAGTACTGGCTCAGTTTGCCATCGAGTTTTCCCTGCCAGTAGTTGGCCTGCAGTTTCAACTGGCCGTTACTGTAGTACTGCTCAGACTTGCCGTGCAGTACATCGTCCTTGAACTCTTGACTGGCGGCGAGCATGCCATCTTCAAACCAGCTTTGCCACTGGCCGCTTTTGGCCCCTTTTAACAACTCGCCGGCCAGTTTCTGTTGCCCATTGTCGACATAGTACTCGCTGTAGTTGCCGCTCTTGTCGCCATTGGCATAGGTTTCCTTGCGATAAAGGATGCCCTTGAAGCTGTAATGCTCGCGTGCGCCATGCAACTTACCCTGCTGCCACTGGCTCTTGATCCTGACATTGCCTTCTGGGATGGTGCCGAAGGTGGGATCGTCCTCTTCGTAGCGGTAGTCTATCCAGCTACCTGTCTTCTTATTGTCCAGGTACTCCCCCGTAACCCGGCGGCGGCCATGATAATACTCGGCATATTGGCCATTGAGTTTGCCTTTGACAAAGGTCTGCTCCCGGCTCTTGACCCCTTCGCGATACTGAATCCAGAGCCCGTCCTTGTCGCCGTTGAGATATGCGCCTTCCTCATTGGGATCGCCGTTGGCGTACCAGCGCTTGAAGGCACCATCGAGCGGATAACGATAATCCTTGGCGGCCTTGTGTTTGGCATAGTGGGCTAACTCCCTGGGCTTGCCATTGTTGTAGAAGCTCTCATACTTGCCGACCCATTTACCGTCTATGACTTCGCCCTGTTCTTGCACTGTGCCATCTTCAAAGTAGCGGATGGACTTTCCGGTTTGCTTATCATGCTGATATTGCACCAGGCTGCGTTTTTCCCCGTTCGGGAAGTAACGGATAAAGTCGCCGTGACGTTTTCCCTGTTGCCATTGGCTGGACTCTTGCAAAACGCCGGCGCTGAAACGTTGATATAAGCCATCCAGCAGGCCCATGGTGAACTGGGACTTTTCCAGGGGTTTGCCGTCGATATCGAAACGTTCATACTTGCCATGGCGGGGATATTGACCGTTGTCGCTCAATTGGCTGTCGTGGAAGGTTTCCAGCTCGGCCAACTGGCCATTGGGATGAAAACGTTTCTGTATACCGGTTTGCAGGCCATTTTTGTAATGCTGCTCTATGACCAGCTTGCCTTCACTGTTGAAGTACTCCTGGTGGCCATCTTTTTCGCCGTCACTGAAGAGTTCATTGCCCAGCAGCACGCCTTTATTGTCGAAGGTTTGGCATGGGCCCTGGCGTTTACCCGCGCGGTAAGCACATTTGACCGCCAGTTCACCGCCGGGGTGATATTTCAGGCTTTCGCCGTCCCGTTCTCCGGCGCTGAAATGAGTTTCGCTCTCTTTACTGCCATCATCAAAAAAGCTCTGCCAGACGCCCTGACGTTGGCCATTGGCATCGAATTTGCCCTTGATCTTGATGACGCCCTGGTTGTTTTGCTCCAGATACTCGCCAAAGAGTTGGTTGTTGGCATATTGCTGACTTTGTGCCAGGGTGCCATTTTCATAGAAGCTCTGCCACTGACCATGGCGCAGGTTATCGGTATAGGTTTCGCTGGCCTTGAGTTTACCGCTGGCGTAGAAGCGCTTGACCAGCTCTTTATTGCCGCTGCGGTAGAATACGCTTTCATTGAGGCGGCCATTGCTGTCAAAGGTTTGCCATTCCCCTTCGGGTACGCCCTTGTTGAACACCTGTAATTCGGTCATCTGGCCGCTGAGGTCATACATGCGCCAGCTGCCATTCTGATAACCCTGGAAATACTGGCCCTCAATCAATTTGGCATTGTTGGGGTGAAATACCTGCCAGCGGCCATTGGGCAATCCTTGAGAGAAAGTCGCTTGGGTATAACCTTGGTTATCGCGAATGATGGAGATCTCACCATTGAGGGGCATGCCACTGGCCAGATTGTAATAATGAGGGATACCATCCTGCTGCCGGACTTCCACCATTAAGGAAGAGAGGTTTTGTGCCGCTTGTGCCTGTTGCAGCAAAGTCGATGTGCTCACGACCAACATTGTCATGATGGTGAGATGTTTATGCATAGCTTCTCCTTGTTACCGACTTCTGTAACCCCGTCATTGGGATCCGGTTCTTTACTTATTTGAGCTCACTCTTGCGGGCTTTTTTATATTGGTACATCTGGTTGTCTGCCAACCTGAGACTCTGCTCCACATCGCCATTGAAAGGTGCGATGCCAGCGCTGAAATACACGGCAACCTTATCGGTGGTCAGCTTGGTCTCGACTTGCCGTAAGCGTTCTCTGAGCCAAGTTTCACTGCCGTAGCTGAGCAGCACAAACTCATCGCCGCCAAAGCGGCTCACCAGCGCCGGTGTCGGAAAAGCGAGTTTCAGCTCGGTTGCCAAACGTTTGAGTGCAAAGTCACCGGCACCATGCCCCAGACTATCATTGATTTTTTTCAGGTTATCCATATCCAGCAGCACCAGCATGCTTTCTATGTTGTTTTTGGGCTGCCACTTCTGGGTTTGCTCTTCAAAATACTTGCGATTGGCGAGCCCCGTCAGGCTGTCAAAGTTGGCCAATTGGTGGATCTGACGGGACTTTTGGTACAGGGCGATGGCATTGGCGGCTTCATGGGTCAAAATAGCCACCAGATCCCTGTCATAGCTGCTGAAGCTGGCAACTAATGAACTGTCGAGATTGAGCATGGCATAGAGTTTGCCATCTATATGGAGTGGGCTTGAAAGCGTCGCGCTAATGGGAGGGGCGGCTGCGTTTAACAATAATGTTTGAGCTTCAGGACTCAGACCACTCTGGGCGTTGAGTTTGCGCATATCGTTGACTACAACTACCCGGTCGCAGCGGCCATTGGTCAACCTGTATGCGAAAGACTGCTCCAGGGTCATATTCAGCCGTTGCAATTTGGTCATATCCAGCCCAACAGCCGATTCAAAGTGCAGCTTATTACTGCCGGGTTTCACCAGTATGATAGAGCCCATTTCGGCGCCATCTATCATGGCGACTGCTTTACCCAGTAGGGCATTGAGGAAGGCGTGTTCGGTTTCGTATTGGCTGGAAAGATGCACCAACTCGAAGGTGGCTTCGTTGATACCCAGCACCTGTTCCAGGTGTCGCCACAGCCGGCCCAGGCGCCCTTGGTGGACAAAGTAGCCCAAACTATAGGCCATGAAATAGATGACAGAAACCCCAACCCACTGCAGCCAGGGAAGTTCTCCGGCTGGACTGGTGACCCAAAATAATAAGGCTATCAGTAGCAGCGGCAGTAACATAAGCAGCAGATGATAACGCAGATCCAATGTGTCTATCTTCTGCTTTTTGAGTCCGTTCTGATCCAACAAATCCTGAAAGCCCTAAAGTTATGCCTTGAACAGTCGTAAAAGGCGGGCAACCCTTGCCCGCCCGTTTTTCAGTCAAACTCTGCCTGTATCCATGAGAGTGGTGCCTGATACTGAGTCGGCATCCACTGCTTAAGCTGGCTGATGCTGTTTGCCAGCGCGTTTTTATCCAGTACCGACAAGTTCAGGTGGCCTACCTTACGGCCGGGGCGCACCTCTTTGTCGTACCAGAATAGCTCGGCATTGGCCAGGCTCAGCCAACGGTCGTCCTTATCTATGCCTATCAGGTTGACCATTACACACTGGAAGTTAACCTGAGGCGTCATCAGTGGCAATTCGCACAGGGCCCGCAGGTGCAGCTGGAACTGATCCATATGAGTGCCTGCCTGAGTCCAGTGCCCTGAGTTGTGCACTCTTGGCGCCAGCTCATTGACCAGCAGGTGATCGCCCACCCGGAAACACTCCATCGCCATCACCCCAACATACTCCAGCTCATGCATTATACTGCTGAGCATAGTTTCGGCCTCGGCCTGCAATGGTTGCAACCGGGCCAAGGGGGCTATCGATGCCATCAGAATGCCATCTTGATGCAAATTGAGCGTTAAGGGATAAAAGAAGCACTCGCCGCTGCGGCTGCGAACCCCAACCAGAGACACTTCTTCATCGAAGGGGATCGCCTGCTCGGCAATCGCCTCATTACGCCAATCGGCTGGGATAGTGCTCGACTCGACCTGTTTCAGCCAGTGTTGTCCCTTGCCATCATAGCCGCCGGTGCGGCGTTTCAGTAGAACTCTTTCACCGTATTTGTGATAAAGATCATTAGCTTGGGTGTTATCGTCCAGCAGTTCCCAAGGCGCAGTGGCCACCTTGAGCTGATCCAGCAGGGATTTTTGGGTGTATCTGTCGGCGAGGCGGCCAAATACCGGACCATTGATGAAATGACAGTGCTGCGATAATTGCAGGCTCAGGGGTGACTCGGGCCACTGCTCACGTTCGGCAGTAATAATATCTGTGTCTGTCAGCGGCAACTTTTCATCGCTTGGCGCCATGATATCCACCGGGCGGACATCTATCGCCAGCGGTTGGCCGGCATGACGCAACATGGCACCCAGTTGGCCATCGCCCAGTACCCAAACTCTCTTGTCAGCCATCTCAGTCTTCCCTCGGATCCGGATTATCCAGTACCGCGCGGGTCTGAGCTTCGCGGAAGGCTTCGAGGCGCTCGGCCAGTTGCGAGTCCTGAGTTGCCAGCATCTGGCAGGCCAGCAGGCCGGCATTGAATGCCCCGGCTGTCCCTATGGCCAGCGTTCCCACGGCAATACCCTTGGGCATCTGCACTATCGACAACAGACTGTCCATGCCGCTGAGAGCCTTGCTTTGTACCGGCACGCCCAGTACAGGCAAGCGGGTTTTGGAAGCTATCATACCCGGCAGGTGAGCGGCGCCGCCGGCACCGCCTATGATGACCTTGTATCCTTTGTCTGCTGCTGATGCGGCAAATTCCATCAACTTGTCTGGGGTTCTATGGGCCGAAACCACTTCGACATGGTAGGGCACCTTGAGAGAATCCATGATCTCTGCGGCCGCTTCCATGGTGGGCCAATCACTCTTGGAACCCATTACAACAGCAACGAGGGCTTGCATGATAACTCCTTAACTACTGATTTTATTTATAATATTTTGCCTGTTTCCAGGTCGGGTACAGTAACGGACGGTGCAAACCAGTTCCATGCGTGCTCTGCGTGGGCTTACAGGCCTTGATAAAAGGCGTGGTTCGCAACGTCCTTAACCCGGCGTTGTTCCCAAGGCCGGGCGATAATGGCTGCAGATAATATCATGACAGGACGGCGCGCGCTGCCCTTGAACACTGTGTTTCGGACAAAAATCAGCCCGAGTAAAAGATGCGATAGAGGCGGCCTTTGGCATCATCGGCTACCAGCAAGGAACCATCCGGTAACTGCAGCACATCGGCGGGGCGTCCGGATACGGTTTCGCCCTTGAGCCAGCCTTCGGCAAACACCTGAGGTTCACCGGCCTTGCCCTGTTTTATCGGCACGAAACGCACTCGATATCCTACCTTGCTGGACCGGTTCCAGGAACCGTGCTCGGCAATAAAAATGCCGCCGTGATAGGCCTTGGGGAAGCTGTCGCCGCGATAGAAGGTCATCCCCAGCGCCGCTACATGGGCGCCCAGCTTGACTTCAGGTGGGCTGAAATCGGCGGGCTGCTTACCTTTGCCGAATTCAGGATCCAGGATATCCCCTTGATGAACGTAGGGATAACCAAAATGTTGGCCGCGCTGACTCAAATGATTGAGCTCATCGGCTGGCATATCGTCTCCCATCATGTCGCGGCCATTATCGGTAAACCACAGCTGGCCACTGATAGGGTCGAAGTCGAAACCGACACTGTTGCGCACACCGGCGGCTTCGAGCCTCGGTTGTTTGCTTTGGAGATCCAGGCTGATTATTTTGCTGTAGTCGCTGCCGGCATCACAGATATTGCAAGGTGCGCCTATGGGTATATACAGGCGGCCGTCGGCGGCAAACTTGAGGTATTTCCAGCCGTGATGCTTATCTGAGGGTAAGTCATCATAAAAGATTCGGTAGCTCGGGGAAGCACTCTGACTCAGCTGTTGCTCGATATTGTCAAAGGCGAGAATTTGGCTCACGGCGCCTACATAGAGAGTCTGGTCCCGAAAAGCCAGCCCGGAAGGCATATTGAGCCCGGAGGCGATCACTTTGACCTTGTCGTGGCGGCCATCGGCATCTGTATCTATTGCGGCATAGACTTTACCTTCGCCGCGACTGCCGATAAAGAGTGTGCCCTGGCTGCCAAGCGCCATCTGGCGGGCATTGGCGACATTATCCAGATAGACTTCTATCTTAAAGCCCTGGGGCAGGCGGATATCCTTCAGTACCGATGGCGCTGAATTTTTAGCCAGTGCAGAGCCACTCACGGTAGCTGTCAACAAAGCTGCCGTCGAGAGAGCTGCTGCAAGCGAGATAGCGCGGCGCTGCGGGCGCAGTGAAACGGATGAGTGCTTAGACATAAGGCCTCCTTGCGGTTGGGCATATCAGTATGACCTGAAATGAAGGCGAATAAAAAGGGAGGCTAAGCCTCCCTAAAATTGACTTTCTAGCCAGCCTGTTATTTGGCGGATGCTTTACTGCCAAGGGTGGTGCTTTTTTCCATCAGTCCCAACGCCGACAAGCCGGTGATCACGTCCAGATTGGAGGTCATGCCGTTGCCGCCACTGCCGTTGATATAGTTCTTCGGCATATCCACCTTGAAGTTGGGCAGGTTCTGATACAGGGCGTTGGCTACATCCCGATTCAGCTCGGCCAGATACACTTTCTCATGAGCACCCAATGCCTTGTATTTCGCCGCCAGTACGTCGGCTTCGGCTATCCCTTTTTCACGGATCGCCTTGGCCTCAAACATGGCCGAGGCCGAGTTGGCTTTCTGGATCTCCAGGTTGGCCTGGGCGATTTCCAGCTCCTTGGCCTTGCTCAGGGTAGCGATATCTTTCTTCTTGCGTTCTTCCACCAGTTCACGCTCGGCGATTTGCCGCGCCACTTCAACCTCTTTTTGCTGGGCAATAACCGCCAGCTCCTTGGCACGCTGGGCATCCTGTACTTCGCGGGTACGCTGGATCTCTTTGCGCAGCTGCTCCGTCTTGGCCTGGGCCTTGGAGGTTTCCTGCTCTTGAATGGTACGGATCCGTTCGGCAACCAGTTTTTTCTTGTCGGTCAATAGCTTGTCCAGTTGATCTTCCGGCTTGGGATCGCCGATAGTGACCTGGGTGACCGTGATTCCATAATGTTTTAGCGGGTTATCCTGACGTACCGGATTACCGCTCTTGTCGGTAATAGGCACTGTCTTCAACACCAATTGCTTGGTGGCTTGCAGCTTGTTGGAATCTTCCTGATCGAAGCCCACCGGCACCAGATCCACCTGCTCGACTTCAACCTGGCGTCGCTCAGTGGTATAGATACCGTTGCTGAGCTGATCCGACAGTTGTGCCTTGAACTGATTGAGGCCGCCCTGGAAAAACTCCTCGCCGGTATATTGGGTTGAGGTGATCACGGTGACGTTGCGGGCGTTTTTGATCAACATGGTGTCAATCAGGTTGTCGTTGGAGCGAAACTCCCGATGCATGGTCTTGAGCTGCTCGGGATCATAAGACAGCTTAAAGCGGAAAGTGGCCGGTACCTGGCCTGTGTAGGTATCGGCAAAACGTACCTGCAGCGCCGGCAGACGTTGGTAGAATACCTCGCCCTGGTTGTTGCCAAAGGAGACGGTAACGACCTGATCATAGCGGGTTATTTTCGACAGAAACGGCATGCGAAAGTGGATGCCGGGCTCGGTGAACACATCCAAAGAGCCGGTAACATTGTTCTGATGCACATAGGTGTAACCGGCATCTGTCATCAATACTGAGCTTTGGGCAATACCCAGGGCCGCCAATATGCCCACCCCTATCAGAATGCGCTTGGGGGTAAAATAGGATTTAAAACCTGAGGTACTTTTCAGTTCCATCTAATCTTCCTTAATTGAGTTCCAATACGAAATTGACATAATCCGGGTATTTCTGCTGCCAGGCATCATCAAAGAAATGTCCGCCCTGATGCGGTTTGAGCTGCAGTTGATTATCCGGGCTAAAAAATTGTTCCAGCTGTTTATCCAGCGCCAGATTACTGCTGTGTTCCTGTTCGCCGTATGAGATGACCAGTCGCTTACCGGCGGGGGCCGAAGTTTTGAGCTCGGTTTGCATACCGCCTGCCGACAATAACAGGGCGCCGACATAATCATTCGGGTGTTTGGCCAGCAGGTGAGCGCTGTGAAGGGCACCCTGGGAAAAGCCCATCAGTGCTACTTTCTGCTTGTTGACAGGGCTGGTCTTTGCCGCCAGGGCTAAAGCCTGCTGCACCGCCCGGTGACTGGACTCGGTTTCGGTTCTGGCCCAGCGGAAGCTGTGCTCATTGAGCTTTTCCGTGCCGTTGATGCCGATAAATATTGCCCGTTCACTCGTCAGCAGTTCGGCCATATGGGTGCTGTTGCTGCCTTCTGTGCCATAGCCGGATAACCAGACCAGCACAGGCCAGCCACCTTCAGGGGCTGTCCCATGAGGGTGGTGGATATAAGCTGTACCGGCATCTTTTGCATGCTGAGGATAACGACGTTTAACCTTTTCCAGCACGGCGCGGTACTCATCCGAGTCTCTGATGGCGTTAAGTTCTTCGTCTTCCTCAAGCATTATCTGTTGCCACAGGCCGCGGCTGTCGGCCAGTTGCAGCATTTCGATAGCCTGGTCTTTAAGTTCCAGCATTGCCAGAGTACCGGCGGCTTGATAGGGCGCCCAGATATTGCTGCTATCGCGTTCTGTGGCCATTAGGTAATAGGCGAGGGCACCGGCGTAGTTGTTGTAGCGGCTTTTTTCATTATCTCCTTGGGCGATGAAGTCTTCCGCGTTGGCTTGACTCAGATACAGGTTGGCTATCGGGCTAAGTGTTTGCCAGCGGATCTCCGCTTCTGTTTTATCCTCATTAGCCTGCGCCAGTTGGCTCAGGCTGAATAGTCCCAGCCCGGCAACCAGCTTTAACAGGTTACAGAGCTTTGTTTGTTTTGCTTGCATTCCCAGTCCTTTGCAATGTACGGCGGCAAATCAATATTGCGCCTTTTTTATCCTGTGCTTTTTAATCAACGCCCTTTTTATCAGCGCGCATACTAGCAGATTGGCTTAAGTGGGGGGGATAGCCAATCTCTTACAATTGTGTCAGTAGTTTGCGATGGTTATTACTTTGGCGGGATAAGCGAGCGCCCGGATAAGACCGGGCGCGTGAAGGTATAATCAATGCTCAATAGTGCTATTGTGCCGGTTTGATATGGGCGGCTTCTGCGCTAGTTTGACCATCTATGCTGAGCGGCACCTGTTCTTCAATTAGCTCTCTCAAAGTGGGATAGAACTTGAGCACACCTTCGATAGGCTGAACCTTGGCCTTGGCCAGGGTCCGGATTGGCTGGAATTGCAGATCGGCAACCAGCAAACGGGTATCGTTACTTTGGCATTTGCGTATCAGCTTGTTCAACGCCGCCATACCACCGGCATCGAGAATGGACACCCCATCCATATAGAGCACGATTGTCTGTTTATCCTGAGTCATCTGCGCGATTTCAGCAAAGATGCGCTCCGCCGCGGCAAAAAACAGTGGGCCATTAATCTTAAGTACTACCCAATCGTCCGGTAGTGGCCGGTCAATATAACGTTTATTGTGGCTGATATCGTAGAGGCGGGTCATCTCGGCGATCTCTTTCATAAACAGCAGGGCCGCCAGCATGATCCCGAAAGAGATGGCGATCACCATGTCGAACGCTACCGTCAGGAAAAAGCAGCTTAAAAATACCCAGATATCGCTGCGCGGCGCGGTTTTCAGCAATTGCCAGGCCTTGGGAGCTTCGCTCATGTTCCAGGCTACAACCAGCAATAAGGCCGCCATGGCCGCCATCGGCAGGAAGGACAGTAAGCCGGCCAGCGCCACCAGCCCCAGGAGTACTACCAGGGAGTGGATAATCGCCGATACCGGGCTAAAGGCACCGGCCTTGACGTTGGCCGCGCTGCGGGCGATGGCAGCTGTAGCCGTGATACCGCCAAAGAAAGGGGCCAATATATTACCTATCCCCTGACCAAGCAGCTCACTGTTGGCGCTGTGACGCTTACCTGTCATGCCATCGAGCACTACGGCGCACAGCAGGGATTCGATGGCGCCCAACATGGCGATGGCAAAGGCGGCTGGGGCCAGGGCTTTTACCATCTGCCAGGAAAGCCCCAGAGGTTCACCATCCGGCCCGGGCTGCAACCAAGGCCACTCAAAGTTTGGCAGGAAGGGGGGAATACCATTGCCCTGGCTACCGTCGGGCAGCAGATAATGGAAGCGGCTGCCTATGGTTTCTACCTCTTGCCCAAAGCTGCCGAGCAGCAGTGCCAGTAGACTGCCGATAATGATGGCCGGCAGATGCGCCGGTACCGGCAATTTCAGTTTTGGCCACAACAGCATCACAGCCAGAGTGACCAATGCGACCACTAAGCTGGGAAAATCGGTTTGTGGCAGTGCCAGTACCAGTACCTGCAGCTTTTCACCAAACTGCTCCGGCATGCTGTCTATCGGGAGGCCGAAGAAGTCTTTCAGCTGCAAAACCGCAATGACTACGCCTATCCCGGCGGTAAAGCCCAGCGTCACCGACTGGGGAATATATTGGATCAGGCGACCAAGGCGCAGCAGCGCCATGGCTATCAGAATCCCCCCTGACATCATCCCCGCCATCAACAGACCGGCGAGGCCAAACTCCTGAGCTATGGGATAAAGCAGCACCACAAAGGCCGCGGTTGGGCCAGAGATTGAGTAGCGTGAGCCGCCGGTAAGGGCGATGATAAAGCCGCCTATGATAGCGGTATAGAGACCATATTGAGGGGCAACACCACTGGCTATAGCCAAAGCCATAGCCAATGGAATGGCGATGATCCCCACTGTGACCCCGGCCATCAGATCCTGGCCAAAGTGTTTACCACTATAGCCTTCCTTGGCGATGACTTCACGCAGGGCATGGCCTAGGCGCAAAGAAAAAAGTTGGGTTCTGAAATTGCTTATGTGAGGCACGTCGACAGGGCTCCAGAAAATCGAACCGGCTTGTGGCCGGAAAAAAAGAGCCGTTATTTTAGGCTTCTGTAAACCCGTCTTGTGTGACGTGTGGCTCAAAAGCTAAGTTTTAAGCTTTTTTTTGGGGTAAAAGTGTGTTTGGTCGAAAGCAATTCTGTTTTTCACGTTTGCTCTTCTCTTTTTATCTGCCTTGGTCGCTTGGCGTTTCTTAGCCATCATTCACCAGTGCTTTGGCTTATTTGCAAGATTTATTGTGGGTTCGATAACCCTTTTGCTTCTGCTGCCCGTTTGCAATAACAACAGCCGAATAAGGAGAAATGTTATGAAGGCGACAATGTTGCCAGGCAAATGCAAGGTGAGTACCAAAGGGAAGATGGGGATAAATCAAAGCGCCGCCATTGCCGGGCGCCAATATCATCTTAGCCTGTTGGCCATTCTAGTTGGCAGTTTGTGGCTGACTGCCTGTCAGCCACAGCAGTCCCATGAGCCACCCAAGGTAGCCAATCAAGCGAGTGAGCCTCAGTCCTCTGAGGTTGAAACTACTGTGCTGCCAAGCAAAGACCCCGGGCGGGATATCGCGAATGCTATAACCCATGCGCAAGCTCAGAAGTTAGCCGTCAGCGGCGCTGCATCGTCACGGACTTTGTACCAGCCGAGTGTCCAGCCAAGAAGCTTGAGCGTGCCTGCTGAATTGACTCTGGCGGATGTGAATTATCCCAGCGCCACTGTGCTTGCCAATGGCTCGGAGGTGTATATCGCCAACGGCATCATGGTGGCGGGCGAAACACCGTTATCGACCTTTTCCGTCGATGTGGACAGTGGCAGTTACAGCCTGATGCGGCGCAGTATCAACCTGGGAGCATTGCCAGCCAAGGGCACAGTGAGAGTCGAGGAATTGATTAACTATTTCGACTACAACTACCCACAGCCGGACAAAGGCGAGCCTTTCTCCATCAGTACTGAGCTGGCACCGTCGCCTTACAATGAAGGCAAGATGTTGCTGCGTATCGGGCTTAAGGGTTATGAAGTGCCTGCCAGTCAGATAGGCGCCGCCAACCTGGTGTTCTTAATGGATGTTTCCGGCTCCATGTCATCGCAGGACAAGTTGCCGCTGCTGAAATCGGCCATCAAAATGTTCAGCGATACGCTCACCTCAGAGGACAAGGTGTCGATAGTTGTCTATGCCGGTGAGGCCGGCGTAGTACTGGACGGTATCAATGGTGCCGATAAAGAGAGCCTAGACGCCGCTTTGGCTGAGCTTAAGGCCGCCGGCGGCACCAATGGCGGCGAAGGCATCCAAACAGCTTACCGTTTGGCCCGCAAGCACTTTATCAGTGGCGGGGTGAATCGGGTTCTGCTGGCCACCGATGGCGACTTCAATGTGGGTCTGACCAGCAGGCAGGAGCTGCTGGCACTGGTTGAACAACAAAAGCAGCAGGGGATTGGCCTGACGACTCTGGGGTTTGGCCTAGGCAACTACCGCGACAGTATGTTGGAGCAGTTGGCGGATAAGGGGAATGGCCAATACGCTTATATCGATACTTTGAGCGAGGCCCGTAAAATTCTGGTGGAGCAGCGTAGCGGCACCCTGCTGACCATAGCGTCGGATGTCAAAGTGCAGCTCGAGTTCAACCCGGCGCTGGTGGCCGAGTATCGCCTCATCGGCTATGAAAACCGCGCCCTCAAGCGGGAGGATTTCAACAACGATAAGGTCGACGCCGCCGAAATGGGCGCCGGACATGCGGTGACGGCCCTGTATGAGCTCAGCCTTACGGATTCACATAACCTGGCCAACGATGCATTGCGCTATGGTCGCGACCCTGTCAGCGGCAAGGAAAAATACAGCCGTGAAGAGCTTGGCTATCTGAAACTGCGAGCCAAACCGCCCTTGAGTGAGAGTAGCAAAGACAGCAAGAGCCAGCTTTATACTCACGGCATTCGCCTGGATTCTGCCCACAAGTCGCTTGCGCTCGCCAGTGATGATCTGCGTTTCGCCGCGGCGGTAGCCGGGCTTGGGCAACTGCTTAACGGCTCAGTGTATCTGCATGACTTTGACTGGCGCCGGGTCGCCGAGCTTGCCGATTCGGCCAAGGGCGAAGACCCATACGGTTATCGACATGAGTTTGTCAGCCTGGCTCGCAGCGCCGCGCTGTTGGCCGGGCAAGGCGCGCTTAAGCCCGGACGCAAAGTCGTGGCAGATAAAACCAGAGCCGAATCTGTGTCCGAAGCTATGTTTGAACCTATGCCGGCCGACGGATTTAAACCACTGGGACAGGGGCGTAGGCAAAACTGAGATCCAGAGTCGCGCCAGCGGGCTTTACAGCCCAATGGTGTAGAGGCAAACTCTCATCCCAATAACCAATTAAGCTGCCGGTCAGGAGAGAGAATTTGGAACAGCAAAGGCAGACGGGAATGCCAAGTGGAGAGGATGAGACCTGGATGCTGGCTTATGCCGCCGGGGATGCCCAAGCTTTTGAGCGCCTCTATCTTAAACACAAGGGCGGACTCTACCGGTATTTTGTCCGTCAGTTAAGTGACATGGCCTTGGCTGAAGACTTGTATCAGGAAACCTGGAGCCGGGTGATCAAGGCGGCGCAGAGTTATCAACCCAGCGCCAAGTTTACTACCTGGCTGTACCGGATAGCTCACAACCTGCTGATTGACCATGTGCGGGCGGTTAAACCGGTCGACAGCCTCAGCATAGATGAGGATGAGCCGGATGCGCAGGCCAATCTGCTGGGCCCACAAACCGCTGAGCCGGATAGCGAACTGCAGCGAAGTCGTCAGGTCGCCTGGCTCAAGGAGTGCATTGGTCTCTTGCCCCAGGTGCAGAAGGAAGCCTTTTTGCTGAATCAGGAGTCCGGGCTGACGGCGCAACTGATCAGTGAAGTTGTCGGGGCGACGCTGGAGGCCACCAAGAGCCGGATACGTTATGCCTATCAGAGCCTGCGTGACTGTTTGGGGCGCAAGACCCAGGAGAGCATTGAATGACAGAGAACAAACGCGATGATGCTGCCACACCAGAGTCGCAGATAGATGCGCTCTATCGTGAAGGTGCTGTCGAGCAGCCGCCTCTGGCCCTGGATCAGCAAATTCTGCAGCAGGCGAGGGACAACTGCCGTCAAGCGCCAGAGGTGATCCGTCCGGCACCCGGTTTCTGGCAAAAGCACAGATATGGCCTATCCGCAGCGGCTTCTGTGATGCTGGTGGCAGGGTTGTTTATTCTGAATCCCGAACTGCGAAACGCATCGGCGCCGCAGCTCAGTGCTCCGGCTAATCTGGAAATCAGCCCGCAGCCAGATAGCGCTGAAGATGCGGCGCAGCCCGCCAGAGTTGAGCCGATGGCGGCGCCGCAGTCCATGGCCGCCAAGCGAGCGGCACCTCAGGAACAGGCTGTTCAGCAACAGGATATGCATCTTCAAGAAAGCGCTGCTGCCAAGAATCGCGCCGTGGCAGAACAGAGTGTGCAGCAAAGAGCGGGAATGGCCCCCAGGCAGCAGCAAGCTCTGGCCGCGCAGCCAAGTGATATCGACGGCCGATTGGATCTGCTGACAAGTACCATCGAAGCCGGTGAACTTGAACAGGCGGCAGTGCTGGTACGAGGCATAGTTGCAGATTATCAACTGACGCTGCCGGATGCTTTAGCCAAGGCCTTGAGCCTAAATGAAGCGGCTCTGGTGAAAGAAGCGGCCCAGCAGCAACTGAAGCAGCAGTCCTTTATCCATCAGGCTACGGCGCCCGAGAATGCGCAAGCGCTTAATCGCGAGCAGAGCGAGCGCTGGCAAGCCTTGCTTGAGCGTCTCGAGCAGAGTCTCGAAGTCAAAGAGAATCACTGAGACTAAAGATTGAGCTTAAAAGAGAGTGACTGAGTTTAAAGAGAGTTACTGGGCTTAAAAAAAGTTACCGGGAAGTCAGTCAGTTTCAATCCATCACAGGGCAGGGAGCCTGCCCTCATTTTAATAACAGGAGTTTTTTATGTTGACCGCCGATGATGTTATCCAGGCACTCGAGCTTGAGCCCCATGTTGAGGGCGGGTATTTCGGTCGTTCATTCGTTTCGGACAGCCACTATGATGATAGCCGTAACCTGTGGACCAGCATCTACTTTATGCTCAAGACGGGGGAAGTGTCCCACCTGCATCAACTGACGGCCGATGAGATGTGGTACTTCCACAGTGGCGAGTCGCTGACCATATATATGCTCTCAGAGCAGGGTGAGCTGACCGAGGCGCAACTCGGGATGGACTTGGCCAAAGGTGAGCGGCCACAGGTCTTGGTGCCCAAAGGCACTATTTTTGGTTCGGCAATGAATAATCCGGGCTATTCGCTGGTAGGTTGTATGGTGGCACCTGGCTTTACTTTCGATGACTTCAAGCTGTTCGGCCGTAATGAACTGCTCGAGCGTTTCCCTCAGCATCAGGTGTTGATAAACCGCCTGACCCGCTAGCGAGCGTTACAAGGTTTAAGCTTATTTTGAGCCGTGATTTTTAAACCGCCTTTTTGAACCGTCAAATCCACGGGGGGCAGCTGCCAACCTGCTCCCGGTCTTTTAGCCCGACTTAGCGGGTAATTCTCAGCCCAATGCCGCCCAGGTGGTGCTGATATTGGCCTAAGCCGGGGAGCAAGCACCGAAACTGAGTTTTATTCAGGGGTTATTCCCGGGCACTTTGAGCTTGTCTCTTCCCCGGGAAAGATAACGCCAGGGAGCCCGGGAGTAACAGCAAACAACCCAGGCTGTATGCCAGCAGATCCAGCCAGTCGAAGTGGCTGCCGATAACGATTCGTGCCAGGCGAATATGGCCCAGCCCCAGCTTATCCACCAAGCCAAAGGCCTGACCAAACTCTATGGCGAAGGCAAATGCCAGCACCAAGGGAAGCAGCAACCGACTTGTCCAAGGGGTAAGAGTTTTAAGGGCGCAAAACATCAATATTACTACCAGCAGATCGCCGATAAACCCGCGGATGAAGCCGGGCGGGGCGTAGCGGGCTATCAATATTTCAGTACCGAATAATAAAAGCGTGGCCAAGGCAAAATGCCAGCGCTTCATGCCATCGAGCCAGGGCACAGGCTTCATTGGGCCTCTCCCGTCAGCAAGTCGGCGTTTTGCTCGGCAAAAAGGTGCATCTGCTCCAGCAGCGGCAACAGTGCCATTCCAAGCGGGCTGAGACGATAGTCGACCCTGGGCGGCACTTCAGGGTAGAGAGTACGGGTGAGTACGCCGTCTTGCTCCAGCTCCTTTAGCTGAGCGGTCAGCACTTTTTGACTGACACCGGGTAGATGCCGTTTTAAGTAGCTGAAGCGCTGTGGCTGCTGTTGCAGCAGGAACAGAATGGCGGGTTTCCATTTGCCGCAGATCAGCCGCAGAACCTGATAGGCCGGGCAGAGAGGGGCTTGCTGATTGAGTGTCATAAGGCTGGGCGCAAGTTACTTTAGGGTAACTATGCCACCAATTTGTGCCTCCTTGTAGCGAACGCGCCGCAGTTTTATGATTTCATAAGGAAGGTTCTCATGCTGCTATCTGCCAAGCGAGCAGCATTAACAGTGACAGGCATTCAAGGCCAATCACTTGTTTGCATCTTCCCTGACATTAATCCGCAAACCAAGGGGAGGGTTGAATGACCACTCTATTGCAAATCGATTTTGAATTTCCCGCCGAAATGATGGGCGATGCCCTGACTGAGCAGGCCAAGCCTCTGGCCGAGTCCATTACCCGGGAGCCGGGTTTCATTGCCAAAATCTGGACCGAAAACCCACGCAGCGGCGAGGCCGGTGGCATCTATCTATTTGAAGATGAAGCCAGCGCCGAAGCTTACGCTTGCATGCACTCACAACGAGTGGCGGCCATGGGCGCCCACAACATACGCATCAGGCTGTTCGATGTGAATGAACCCTTGAGTAAAATTACCCACGGCTGGCCGCTATCAGTTTGATTTTTTCAGTATGCCTGCCGACACATTTGCTAAAACTTCTGTCGTCGGCAACAGCTGAATCCCGCCGCTTTCTCTGCTAACTTGTTGGGCTCGTAAAACCGCGCTAACTGATTAATAACAGAGAATAGAGGCATTGATGAAACTTCGTCACTCCGTGGCCTGCTGTATGCTGGCATTGGGAACTTTGGGCAGTGCAGCCGCCTATGCCGCAGAAGCGGGTCAGGGCTATTACCGTTCGCCCGCGATTCATGACAATACCCTGGTGTTTACTGCCGAAGGGGATATCTGGACTCAGACACTCGGGCAGGAGAAAGCTGCCCGTTTGACCAGCCTGCCGGCCGAAGAGCTGAATGCCAAGATCTCTGCCGATGGAAAATCGCTGGCGTTTACCGCCAACTATGATGGTGCCCAGGAAGTCTATGTGATCCCCATGAGTGGCGGGCTTGCAAAGCGCGTCAGTTTCGAAAACAGCCAGGTTCGGCTACAGGGCTGGACCGCAAATGGCGAAATTCTCTATGCCACAGACAATGCCCAGGGGCCGGCGAACTACTGGGTGCTGCGCTCGGTAAACCCGGATACCCTGACAACCCGCGATCTGCCGTTGGCCGATGCCATAGAAGGCGTGGTTGACCCACAAGGCGAGTATGTCTACTTCAGCCGCTTTGGGCTGCAAACCACAGGGGATAATGCCAAGGTGTACCGCGGCGGCGCCATGGGTGAACTGTGGCGTTATCAACTGGGGCAGGACAAAGAGGCTGTGCGGCTGGGCAAAGAGCATCAGGGCTCGCTGCGTCATCCCATGCTGTGGCAGGGGCGGGTCTATTTCGTCTCGGATGCCGATGGCAACGCCAATATCTGGTCTATGGCCAGCGATGGCTCAGATCTTAAACAGTTGACTCAATATCGTGATTTCGAAGTGCGCAGCCCCTATCTGGACGGCGGCCGCATAGTGTTCCAGCTGGGTGCCGATATTCACCTGTGGGACCTGGCTTCCGGGCAGGAGCAGAAGCTGGATCTGCGTCTGGCCTCAGACTTCCCCGAGCGGCGTGAACATTGGGTTAACGATCCGCTCGATTTTGCCACCAGTGCCAGGCTGGCCCCGGCAGGAGACAAGGTGGTCATCACTGCCCGCAGCCATGTGGCGCTGGCGACTACAGATGGTTCCCGCCTGGTAGAGCTGGACTCGGACGGCAAGCATAGAATGCGCAATGCACTGATGAGTCATGACGGCCGTTGGGTCTATGCCATCTCGGATGCTTCCGGTGAGCAGGAGATCTGGCGTTATCCCGCCGATGGCAGCGCTGGCGCCAAGCAGCTGACCCAAGATGGCAACACATTGAGAATGAGCCTGGAGCTGTCGCCCAATGGGCGTTATTTGGCTCATGATGATTATGCCGGTAATTTGTGGCTGCTGGATCTCAAAGACGGCAGTAACAAGAAGATAGTGACCAACAACGAAGGTCTCGGCCCCTATGTCGATATCCGTTGGTCGCCGGATAGCCGCTTCCTGGCTTTGACTCGCTCGGAAGTCGGTGCCCAGCGCAGCCAGGTGATGCTCTACTCGCTGGAATCCGCCAAGGGCGAGATGCTGACCAGCGACAAGTACGAGTCTTTCTCGCCCAGCTTCAGCCCGGATGGCCAGTGGCTCTATTTCCTGTCAAACCGTGAGTTCCAGGCCACTCCATCTTCGCCTTGGGGCGATCGCAACATGGGCCCCGTATTTGACAAGCGTAGCCAAATATTTGCCCTGGCATTGAGTCAGGATGCCCGTTTCCCATTCCAACGTCCCAACGAGCTGCAAGGCGCTATTGCCGGTGATGAAAAGGCCGCTGACGATAAGCTGCAAGTGGATTGGCAAGGCCTGAAGTCGCGGCTGTGGCAAGTCCCCATCGAGGCGGGTAACTACCAGAATTTGCAGGTGCTGGACTCGGGGCTCTATCTGCTCGATAGCGATATCACAGGCGAACAGTCGGCGCTCAAGCTGGTAAGGTTTGACCCTTTGAGCCCCAAGCTGGAAACCTTCGCCGATGATGTGCGCGATTATCAGCTCTCGGCCGATCAGAGCAAGGTATTGCTGCGTAAGCAGAGCAATCCCAAAGAGATGGTAATAGTGCCAGTGGGTGACAAACTGCCGGGCGATCTCAGCAATGCCGTGGTGCAAACATCCCAGTGGCAACTCGCCATTCAACCGCGTCAGGAGTGGCAGCAGATCTTTGAAGATGCCTGGCTGATGCACAGAGACTCCTTTTTCGACAAGAAGATGCGCGGTGTCGATTGGCAAGCCGCCAAGGCCAAATATCAGCCATTGCTGGACCGGCTCACCGACAGGCATGAGCTGAATGACATCTTCACTCAGATGATGGGGGAACTGGATGCGCTGCACTCTCAAGTGCGCGGTGGTGACTTTGCCAAGGATCCCGATATGCCCAAGGCCGCCGAGCTGGGTGCACGTCTGAGTCAGGTGAAAGATGGTGTCAAGGTAAGCCATATCTATCGCACCGACCCTGAGTTGCCGATGCAGGCCTCACCGCTGGCGCGCCCCGGAGTCGATGTCCGCGATGGCGACATCATCACCCATATCAATGGCCGTAAGCTGGCTACCCTGGCGCAGCTCACCTCCATGCTGCGTAATCAGGCCGATAAACAGGTGCTTTTGGGCCTCAAGCGCGGCAGCAAGCAGCACAAGGTAATAGTGCAGGCCATCAGCAACCGTGACAATGCCAAACTCAGGTATCTCGATTGGGTCAATGCCAATGCCGATAAGGTGGCCAAGGCCAGCGACGGCAAGATAGGTTATCTGCATCTGTATGCCATGGGCCGTGATGATATTGAGAGCTTTGCCCGCGAGTTTTACGCCAACTATGACAAGGATGGCCTGGTTATCGATGTGCGCCGCAATCGTGGCGGTAATATCGACAGCTGGATTATCGAAAAGCTGCTGCGTAAGGCCTGGGCCTTCTGGCAACCCACAACAGGTGCGCCTTATGTCAACATGCAGCAGACGTTCCGCGGCCACCTGGTGGTGCTGACAGATCAGTTGACCTACTCCGATGGTGAAACCTTCTCCGCCGGCATAAAGGCACTGGGATTGGCGCCCTTGGTGGGTAAACAGACGGCGGGCGCCGGGGTTTGGCTCTCGGGTCGCAACAGCCTCACCGACCGGGGCATGGCGCGGGTTGCCGAGTATCCTCAGTATGCCATCGATGGTCGCTGGGTGCTTGAAGGCCGAGGTGTCAGCCCGGATATCGAGGTAGACAACTTGCCACTGGCAACCTTCAACGGCAAAGACGCCCAGCTTGAGCGGGCTATCAGTTATCTCAAGGATGAATTGTTGCGGGAGCCGATACCGGCATTGAATGCTCGCCCCATGCCTCCCAAGGGGAAAGCGGACGATATTAAGTAAACGTCGAGGTATAAAAAACGGGGGATGCATTTGCATCCCCCGTGCAGGTGTTAGGGTGTTATCGGCCACTTGGTTCCCAGGCCGGTAGCACCCGTTTTTATTGCTCAGAAATTAATTTCCACTTCGGTATCTGCCGCCAGAGAGTTGGCGATAAAGCAGTTGGCATGTGCCTTTTCGTGGATCTTTGCCAATGTTTCCCTATCTATCTCGGTGCCTTCGGCAAAGGTCACTTCAGGATTAAGAGTCATGCGGGTCACGGCGATTTTACCTGATTCCTTCTTGCCGATTTCTGCGGTGGCGTTATCCCGGTAGCTCTCGACCGGTAAGCGCTTCAAGTGAGCTATAGTCAGGAAAGTCAGCATATGGCAGGACGACAGTGCCGCCAGCAGACTCTCTTCCGGGTTGACTTTGGTTTCATTGCCTTTGTATTCGGGGGCTGCTGACGCCAGCAGTTGTTGGCCAGTACCAAAGTCTATTTGATGATCGCGATTGAACTCTCCCTCGGGCGCCGGGCTGGTTTGCCAGGATACGGTCAGATGAAAACTCAATTGGATGCTCCTTGAGACGGTTTGCAAAGTAGCGGCCACTATAGCCTATTTGCCAAACCCTTGTCTGCCACTGGGGGGCAGGATCCATTTATGCTCGATATTTTTCGGCAAAATCAACAGAAAATATTTATTAAAGTGTTGTTTTTAAAGTTAATTACATGAATGTCTGCCATTAGTTCTTTGGTCTTAATTCTTTGGTCATTCCACCTACTTTAGTCTTGCATCTCAAGTCTGGCAGCGCTATAACAATAGCGTGTGTAAACACCTTGTTTCAATTGTTAATAAAAATAATATTTCGAGATAGATCGAAATGCAGACCAAAAACAAATTGCAGGAGAACATTATGCAGGCATTTTACAAGCCCCTCGCAGCAGCGGTGACTTTGGCGCTGTGCGTCGGTGCACAGGCTGCAGATAACGAGCGCTACATAGTCAAGTTTAAGGAGGGGAAAGGCCCCAGCACTATGGCGCAGATGAAGGCCATGGGTGCCAAAATGGAGCTGGATCTGTCGGCCCACAACGCCGCCGCTTTTTCTATTCCGGCTCAGGCTCTCAAGGGCCTGGCCAACAATCCCAACGTGGAATATGTCGAAGCGGATGTGAAGCGTTTCCCGCTTTCACAGATAGTGCCTTATGGTATTCCCATGGTGCAGGCCGACCAACTCAGTGACGCCCAGACCGGCAATATGAAGGTCTGTATCATAGATTCGGGTTACCAGTTGGCTCATGAAGACCTATCGGGCAACAATGTTGATGGCACCAATGATCCGGGTACCGGCAACTGGTACACAGATGAAAACCATCATGGTACCCATGTGGCCGGGACTATTGCCGCGCTCAACAATGGGGTTGGTGTGGTAGGCGTAAACCCCAACGGCAATCTTAACTTGCACATTATCAAGGTATTCAATGCCGATGGTTGGGGCTATTCATCCAGCCTGGTTGCCGCACTGGACAAGTGTGAACAGGCCGGCGCCAAGGTAATCAACATGAGTCTGGGTGGCAGCATGAAGAGCCGCACCGAGGACAGCGCCTTTGCTGCCGCCGACAGTCGCGGCATTCTGAGTATTGCTGCAGCCGGTAACGACGGTAATACCCGTCACTCTTATCCGGCATCTTATAACTCTGTGGTATCGGTTGCCGCAGTGGATGCCAACAAGCAGCATGCGGATTTCTCACAGCGTACCAGTCAGGTTGAGCTCTCCGGCCCGGGGGTCGGCGTACTTTCCTCTGTGCCTATGGGCACTGCATTGGTAGCTGCTGCCGCTGTTGCCGGCAATGGTTACGAAGCCATAGGAATGGAAGGCTCACCTACAGGTAGCGCCGCCGGTACTCTGGCTGACTGCGGCACAGGTGAGAGCCAGTGTGATGCCGCCGGCAAGGTGTGTTTAATTCAGCGCGGTAATATCGCCTTCTCCGACAAGGTGCTCGCCTGTGAAAACGGCGGTGGTGTTGCGGCCATTATCTACAACAATGAGCCGGGGGCCTTAAACGGGACTCTGGGTGAGGTGGTTACCGCCATTCCGTCTGTGGGTGTGAGTGATACCGATGGTGCGGCCATGTTGGCGGCCGTGGGCAGCAATGCCAGCGTTGATATCGGTGCGGGTAACTATGCATACTTCGACGGCACTTCGATGGCGACACCTCATGTGGCCGGGGTTGCGGCCTTGGTGTGGAGTCATTTCCCTCAGTGCAGCAACAGTGACATTCGTGCGGCATTGCGTGCCACCGCCGAAGATCTTGGCGCTTCCGGCCGTGATGATGAGACAGGTTATGGTCTGGTACAGGCCAAGGATGCTGTGGATTATCTGACCGCCAATGGTTGCTCCGGCAGTGGCACCGGCGGTGGCGGTGACACAGGTGGATGTAAGGGCAAAGGCTGTAAAAACCCGAAAAATCCTCGCTGATTGCTGGATCTCTTTTGAGATACACACTAAAAAGCGCTGCAGTTGCAGCGCTTTTTCATGGTTTGAGGCAGAGTTGGCTAGATAAACCAAACCGCTATCAGGATGACAGGTGCCAATATTAACGTTTTTGGTAGGCTACGGCTGGCATAGCTGAGCTGTAAAACCACAGGTAGGGCAGCCAGCGTCATCAGACCGAAAAACAGTATGCTACCGTAACCCCAATCATATTTTGTGACACACAGTATCAGGCTCATCAGTAGCGTCAGCCAACCACTGACATACAATAGCTGGCTTTCCAATGTTTTTGGCGCGCGCCCCATGGCCTCACGGAAATGACCGAACATGGACATGGCCAGCAGGCCAAAGGCGAGATAAGTCAACGCAATAAGTGCAATCATCATCCGCGCACCGCCTTAAGTTTTTGGGCCTTGGCCGTTTGTTTCATTGGCTGTCTCCCCAAACGCTTGAAGGCAAATAAGCCAAGGGCAGCGAAGGCCAGCGCCAGCAGATCAAATCCTGCCAATTGCCATTGACCGGCCGCGAGGTTGCTCAGCAGGTTGGCTGGCGAGGTCAGGGCGTTCAGCAGCGGCAAGAACGCCAGTGCGGCTGTCAGCGCCGCCAGTTGAGCGCGCCACATGGCTCTGTCTCGGCGCCAGATAGCCAGCAGGCCACTGATCACCAGCAGAATAAAGAAACTGTGAACCTCCCATTGACTGCGGCCAGGCAAAGAGGCCGGCAGCAGGCGATTGGCATAGAAAAAGGCCACTGTACCCAGGGGTAGGCCGAGGATAAACATCAGGTTCAGCGTTTCCACCAGGCGCAGACCCAGGCTGGGCTTGGCGCCCTGACTGATGGCTTTTTGTTGTTTCTGGCGAATCTTAACCGCCCACATCAAGGTACCGCTGGCTATCATCACGCAGCCGCTCAGCCCCAGAAGGAAGAAGAGCCCCCTCAGTACGGGGCCGGAGAAACGGGCGGTGTGCAAGGACATCATGGCGTCGTGGGTTGCCTTGGCGGCGCTGATGTCGTTGTCCGCGCTGTAGAGAAGCTCGCCATCAGTACCGCTGAACACCATAAACAGCTCCCGCTCTGTAACCTGCTCGCCTGTGTTGAAAGTGACCACTACCCGGCTGTTGGCATCATCCGGGTTGATCACTGACACCGACTTGAGCGGCAGTTCGGCAAAGGTTTGCTGCACCTTGGGCAGGAAGCTTGCCAGTGGCAATTGAGGCGCGGCTTCATTGGCGGCAGCTATGCGGGTGAAGCTGCTGCCGGGGCGGGCTTCATTGATAAATTCCCGGCGGTCACTGTCATAGTTGACCAATATGCCCCAAGGCATATAGATGATCATCAGGGTGATAAGCCCGGTATAAGTGATCATCAGATGGAATGGCAGTGCCAGTACCGAACTGACATTATGGGCATCGAGCCAGGAACGGCTGCCCTTGCCGGGGCGAAAGCTGAAGAAGTCCTTGAAGATGCGTTTATGGATCACTATTCCTGAGATGATCGCCAGCAGCATAAACATGGTGCAGAAACCGACAATCCAGCGCGCCGTGATGGCCGAGATATAATGCAGATCGAAATGCAGGCGATAAAAAAAGTTGCCGCCGCGGCTCTCCCGCACTTCAGTCACATAGCCGCTGTTATCGGCCTTGACTGCATGTTCACTGAAGGCGCCGCGGCGCTGTCCCGGCTCCGGCGGCTGTTGCCAGCCATAACTCAACATGGGATGACGCTCAGTGGGGAATTCAATCAGCCAGCGCTGGGCGTTGACCGCATTTTGCCTGAGATAATCCTCGCCCTGACTCAGTTGCTCAGTAAGGCGGGTGGTATCGTAGGATTGGAACACCTCTTTGTGTAGCTCAGGCTGATTCCACAGGCTGATTTCATGGCGATAGTAGCTCAGGGTGCCGGCAAAAAACACCAATAACAGTACCCAACAAACCAGCAGGCCTACCCAGGTGTGTAGCCAGGTCATAGTTCGAAAAAAACTGTCTTTCATCTCAAGCCCCCAGCAGTTTCAGCACGCCAAACAAGGCGGCCGCCAGCAGCAGGAGTTCCTGCCAGGCCCGCAAACTGCGTTTGATGCAAAATACCCTGATAACCACCAGGGCGTAGATCAAAAAAGACAGCATCATGGCGCACACTGTACTGTCGATACGGCTCATCGGCAGACTCACAGCCAACAGGGCACAGGCCAAAGACGCAATAAGATAACCGCCAATAATAGATGCCAGCGCCCGGCTGATAATGGTCAGGGCTTGGGGATGGCGCCTGGGAAACTGTAATAGAGATAAAGATTTCATGATTGCTGCGGATAGTGCATTGGTCATCAAGGGAAAGAGATGCGCTGATTCTATCTTAATAATGCTTAATGATAAACATTAGCATTCGTGTTTTACTTGTAAATGATGCCTGTATCAAGTTGGCCAGGGTTTGATAATGAAGGGGCTGAAAATATTGAACTGAATTAAATCGAGCTAATTACAGGCGATAAAAACAGCACTAAACAGGGAGTATGATGAACTCTGGATTAATTTTGACCATACAAGAGCAGAATAAGGCACTTATCGAGCTTTATTTGAACATTGCCCCTTGTGTTTTACGCTGAAAGCCCCAAGCTCTATAAGTGAATCAGCAGAAAAAAGGAAAACCTATGAAAATTCAGCTTTCAGGTCATCATGTTGAAGTTACAGCAGCAGTACGTAGCCATATCGAAGAGAAGTTTTCCAAAATCGCCAAGCATTTTCCCAGCCTGATCGGCTTGGACATCATTATTGCCAAAGAGCATGGCGTACATCAGGTTGATATTCGAACCAATTACGAGGGGGTGGCGGTCGCGGCCTCCGGCAAGAACGAAGTCATGTATCCGGCTATCGCCGAGGCAGGCAAAAAACTGGAAGCGGCGCTCAAGCACAGAAAGGGACAGCTCAAAGCCGATCTTCATGAAAAGCCCGAGGTGACGACCCCGGAAATTGCCCACGAGATCATCCAGGAAATGGAACTGCGTTAATTCAAGGACTTAACTTTGATGCAGAAATGAAAAAGGGACCATCTGGTCCCTTTTTCATATTCTAAATCTTTGAGATTATTCGATGATCTCGGCGTTGTGATAGACATTTTGCACGTCATCACAGTCTTCCAGTGCGGCAATAAACTTGTCGAACTGGGCGACATCTTCACCGGACACTTCCACCATGCTCTGTGGCACGAAAGTGATCTCTTCCATCTCAAAGTTGATCTCGGGGAAGGCTTCCTGCAATGCCGTCTTGGCTTTGTAGAATTCTGTGTTGGGGGCGTAGACACTGATCATGCCATCTTCCAACTCGACATCGGCAACATCGACATCGGCCATCATCAGGGCCTCGAGCACCATTTCATCATCTTCACCGGGGAAGACAAATACCGCCTGGTGATCGAACATGTGGGCCACGGTGCCTGGGCCACCCAGCTTGGCATCATTCTTCACAAAGGCCTGACGAACCTCGGTGAAGGTGCGCTTGCCGTTGTCGGTCAGACAGTCGACAATCACCATACAGTTACCCGGGCCGAAACCTTCATAGCGGGCAGTATCATAGTCTTCACCGCCACCACCTTTGGCCTTGTCGATAGCCCGGTCAATAACGTGTGCCGGTACCTGATCTTTCTTGGCGCGCTCAATCAGGCGCCGCAGTGCCAGGTTACCGTCGGGATCGACACCGCCACCCTTGGCACACACGTAGATCTCTTTCCCGTAACGGGAGTAGACCTTGGTCTTCTGTGCGGCCGTTTTGGCCATGGATTCCTTGCGGTTTTGATATGCTCTGCCCATCTTTGCAATGTCTCATCAATGCGTTGAAAAAGAGTGGCAGATTCTAGCAGCTTTCCCACACTAAATGCACCTGTCCGCCCGTCGGGCTGCCGGCAGTGTGAAGCTACGCCTGATCATGCTTACCGTCTCCCGCCGTAGAAGCTCATTGCCTCACTATAGACTTATGTCCAATTCGGCAGAGCGCCATGCTTTGGGTTATGCTGAAAACTCAAGGATCCCTTATTTGGTGCAAACCAACACTAAGGATAGGAAGGGAGGCTGCATGTTTGAGGAAAACCGTATTTGGCCTATGCTGGCGGGTTTGCTGCTCGGGGCGCTGGCACTGGGTTGTGTCCAGTTGGCTTTAAGTGCCGACAATCTATTACTTTCACTGCTTGGATGGTGTCTTGCGCTTATTGGCCCTGTATTGGCGCTGCGCTGGGCTTCCCGCCCTGTGGTTCAAAATGCCAAGCAGGTATCCAGCGAGAGCGCAGGTGATGACAAGGCGGCGCAGCAACTGGGCCGGGATGCCAGTCGTATTGCTATCGGCGCTGCCGAAGTGTCCCACTTTGTTGACCAGCTCAAGCTCACTCTGGATTCCAGCGGCCAGCAAGCCGGGCAAATTGCCGTGGCTGCCAATCAGCTGAGTCATACTACCGTGGTCTTGAGTGAACACGCCGAAGTGGTGCTCAATCAGGCACAGGCATCCCGCAGTGTCAGCATGGAAGGGCGTCAGTATGCTGTCAGTGGTTTTCGTGCGGTTGAAGCTTTGAGTCAGGATGTCGACAAGGCCGCCTCCGGGGTGGGGCAACTCAAGGCGCAGGCCGATGCCATAGGCAAAATCACCGAAGTGATTGACAGTGTTGCTGCCCAGACCAATCTGTTGGCGCTCAATGCCGCCATTGAAGCCGCCAGAGCCGGAGAGGCGGGCAGGGGCTTTGCCGTGGTGGCCGATGAGGTGCGCAGTCTGGCGGCCAAGACCGCAGAGGCTACCCAGAATATTGCCGCCATGTTGACCCAGATTAGAGAGCTGACCGATGGCACCTCACAGCTAATGAATCAGGTGGTTAGCCAAACGGCCGGCGCCGTGGATGCCATGAATTCACTGGAGCAGAGGTTTGACAGTATCGCTTCGGGTGTCGAGGACTCGGCGCAGGCGTTGGAGCAGATTGAGGCGGCTTTACGTGAATATCGCGGCACGACGGCGGATATTTCCAATGCTATTACCCATATCAGCGAGTCGCTGACAGATACAGGTCGTCGCAGCGAGCAGATCTCCCGTCAGGCCTTTGGGCTGTCGCAGACCACAGAGGGAATGTTCCGGGCGCTTTCCCATTGGGATACCGGTAGTTTCGATCAGCTTATTCTCAAACAAGCGCAGCAGGCCGCCAAGGCTTGCGGCCAGGCGCTGGAGCAAGGATTGGCGGAAGGCAAATTTACTGAGCAGCAGCTGTTTTCGCCGCAATATCGGCCGATAGCGGCAACAGAGCCACCCAAATACAACACCGCCTTTGACGGTTTTACCGACAAGCACTTTCCGGCCTTGCAGGAACCGATACTGGAGCGTCACCGGGAGGTGATTTACGCCGGTGCGGTTGATAAGAAGGGCTACTTTCCGACTCACAATCAGCGTTTCTGCCAGCCGCTGACCGGCGATAGGGAGCGGGATATGCTGCAAAACCGCACCAAGAGATTGTTCAACGACCCAACAGGGATCCGCTGCGGCCAGCACACAGAGCCGGTGCTGCTGCAGACCTACAAACGTGATACAGGCGAGGTGATGCACGATCTCTCTGTGCCCATCTATGTTAAGGGCAAACACTGGGGTGGCTTTCGGATAGGCTTCAAGGCCCAGTGATGCTGCAGTGCGACTGCGCCTTGGGCGCTCAAGGCTTGCGGTCGGCTCAGAGACTCAGGTGTTCAAACAGCTCTGTGGCCAGGGCACTGAGTTCATCGGCGCTCGGGCGAGTATGGGCATAAGTGCGCAGGCCATAAATACCCATCATCAGAAACCGGGTCAGTTGCGCCGGATCTTTATCGGCGGCCAGTTCACCTTGCGCCTGGGCCTGCTGCAGTATCTGCTGCAACGCCGTTTGCCATTGCTGTAGATGTTGGTTCACTCTTTGTTGCACAGCCAGATCTTGCTCACCCACTTCGCTCAAGGCCTTGACCAAAAGGCAGGCCTGGCTGGTGTCACAGCTGAGGCACTCGCTGACTATGTTGTCCAGATAACGCCGCAGGCATTCGAGCCGTGAACCCTCGGCCGGGAAAAAGCCCTGTAGCTGCTGCTCGCGATCGGCATGGTACTGGTCAATCGCCGCCAGAAACAGCCCGTGCTTATTGTCGAAGGCACAATAGATAGACCCCGGATGCAAGCCGGTTGCCCGGGTCAGATCCTGCATACTCGTCTTGCTGTAACCCTTGGCCATGAAGGCATTCATGGCGCTGCGCAGCACTTTCTCGCGATCGAATTCGGCGTTTCTCATAAGATGATTTCCCACTGTGATGCGCCGAGTTTACTGCAATTTGAACATTTGTTCAAAAAAGGCTTGAATGATCATTCAACAATCTTTATCTTGAACAAACATTCAAATAGGGGCTCAGCTCCTCAGGCTCTGAATAAGGCGAATGCCAGTGACTGAGCCGTTAACTCGCCAAGGGCAGGAACCATGTACCAGAACTTGTTTGAACAGTATCGTCTCAATGACAGCATCACGCTCAATAACCGCTTTATGATGGCGCCGCTTACCCGTTGTATGGCCGATGCCGATTTGGTGCCGACCGATGCCATGTTGGCTTACTACGCCCGCCGCGCCGAGGCTGGGCTGATCATCAGTGAAGCCACCATCATTCGCCCGGATGGGCAGGGCTATCCCAATACTCCTGGGCTCTTTACCCAGGCTCAGATTGCCGGTTGGCGCAGGGTGACAGATGCCGTGCATGAAAAGGGCGGTAAGATTTTTGCCCAGCTGTGGCACACAGGCAGGGTCGCGCATCCGCACTTTTTTAATGGTGAGCATGTGTTGGCACCATCTGCCGTGGGCGTTGAAGGTACAGTGCCGAGAATGCGCGAGCTGAGCTATCAAACCCCAAAGGCGGCCAGCAAGGCCGAGATTGCTGAACTGGTGCGTGATTATGCCAAGGCGGCAGAAAACGCCATTGAGGCCGGTTTCGATGGTGTGGAGATCCACGGCGCCAACGGTTATCTCATCGATCAGTTCCTGCATTACGACAGCAACCGACGTGAAGATGAGTACGGTCAAACGCCTGAAAACATGAGCCGCTTTGCCCTGGAAGTTGTGGATGCCACCATAGCCGCCATAGGTGCAGATCGCACGGCGCTGCGTTTGTCACCCGGGGCATACTTTAATATGAGTGCCGATCCCCGTGACCGTCAGGTGTTCGATTATCTGCTCGCTGAGCTTGGCTCACGCCGATTGGCCTATCTGCACGAGGGCATGTTTGACGACAACATGCGCTTTGACTTCCTCGATGGCCGGGTATCGGACTACATGCGCCGTCACTACCAGGGAAATCTGGTGGGTGTGGGTGGCTACAGCCCGGAAACGGCCGCTGAGGCGATTGCTGCCGGGCGTTTTGACCTGGTCGCCATAGGCCGCCCCTTTATTGCTAACCCTGACTATATCGCCAAGGTTCGCAGCGGTGAGCGCCTGCAGGATTACTCGGATGAGATGCTGGCCACTCTTGACTGAAGCAGAACATCCCGTTCGGAGTCTTATCCTTAACCCGCTTAGCCATGGCGCCATCGAGATGCAGTATTGGCGGCGCCCGGCGTCCTTGTAGAATTGCCCCATATTTGGCGAGTATTTTGGCATACTCGCCGTTTTTTTTGATTGTCTCCAGCCCTTGATTGAACTCGGCTATTAACTCTGCGCCATGGGGATGAAGGCGACTGGTGCTCAGGTGCAGGTTGCGAATATCCAGTGGCGGACCGGTAAAGTCGAAGCTATCTTCCTGGTGCAGACGCCAGAATGTATCTGTGGCGACAATCTCATCCTCCAGAGTCAAATCCAGACGCCCCACTGCCAACATCTTCAGATTGGACTCCAGACTGTTGTTGGGCACGCGAATAAAATCGCTAGCGGCGCGAAAACCGGTTTGATAGCTGTATCCGCGTACCACGCCGATTCTTTTCTCCTTGAGGCTGTCGAGATCTGTGTATTCAAAGGGATCGCCACGGCGCTTGATGAAACGCTGGCGATTTTGCAGATAGGGCTCAGAAAACAACAGCACTTGCTCTCGCTCCGGCGTATGCCAGGTCGCCAGCAGCAGATCGGTTTTGGCCTCTTTAACCGACCTCAGTGCCCGTGCCCAGGGTTTTAACTCCACCTGTAAGCGATAACAATGAACCGCCAGCGCGCTCTGAACTATTTCCAGTGCCAAACCGGTTTTGCCATCGGTCTCAATAAAAGGAGGCCAGGGATCATTGGTCAGTGTCAGATGCAGCGGTACTGCCGGTTCAGAAGTTGAAGGGGATGAAGGATTACAGTTAGCGAAAGCCAGCCATGGCTGCTGCAGAAATAGCAGAAAAAATACCCAAGTCAGTTTCATATTTAACCTTCATATCAGAGGCTTGGAACCCAACAATGCTGAAATAGAACTGCAGGTGTCGTCAGCATCCCATACATTTGTATGTAATTGCAAGGTTACTAAATGCTACGAAATTGTTTGTTTTTGTTTGTTATATCTGTAGTGCAGATTAACTGCGCAACTGAAAGCAAGAGTCTTAAAGAGGACCTATGACTATAACAAATAATCAACTTGGAACGCGGTTCCGTCAGACGGCGTTGGCCAGTCTGACCGCGCTCTATTTCGGCGGCATGATGAGCGCCAGCGCCCAGGTGCAGATGCAACCTGTGGGCAAAGGCAATTTCTATCAGCCAAGTTTTACCAAAGAACAGGTGTTGGCGGCAGACAAGGCCCGCAAGGCGAGTCTTGAAGGTGATATTTATGTCGGTCAGCCGGGAGTGCTCAATCAGGTGTTGCGTCAACGGACACCGGAACAGATATTTCAACCGGATCCATCTGTCAGTGGCGTTCAAAGTTATATAGTGCAGCTTAATGAAGAGCCTCTGGCAACTTATGACGGTAGTATTTCAGGGCTGGCGGCCACCAAGGCACCAAAAAATCGTTCGCTGATCGCCAAAGGTCGGGTCAGTGTCAATACGACTGATGCCAGGGCTTACAGCCGCTTCCTGGAACAGCGCCAGGACAGTTTCGTAAACCGCGCCCGTCAGGCCGGCGCCAATCTGCAGTTGAAACAGCGCTTCACCGTCGCCAGCAATGCTATGGTGGTGGAGATGACTCAGGAAGATGCCAAAATTCTTGCCCGCCAGAGCGGCGTCAAGCGGATAACCCCTAACCGCATTTTCCAACTGCGTACCGACAGAGGGCCTGAGTTTATCGGTGCCGACCGGATCTGGCTCGGCCAGGACCCGAGTACAGGCCTGGCTGCCAAGGGCGAGGGCATGTTGGTCGGGATCATAGATACCGGGGTTAACACAGATCACCCGGCCTTTGCCGAGGATCAGGACTATGTGCGTTTGAATCCGCTCGGTAGCAACAAGTTTACCGGTGATTGTGTCGACAGCCCTGAGCTGTGTAACAACAAACTGGTGGGGGTACATTCCTATCCCGAGATCACAGATGTTTACGGTGCGCCGGAATTTCAGGCCAACCCCTGGGGCACACCTGTCATGGTGCGCCCGGCCAATGGTGAGGACTATAACGGCCATGGCTCCCACACCGCCAGCACAGTAGCAGGTAACCATCTGGATAATACACCTTTGCAGGCTGCAACAGGTGACGCTACCAGTGATGGGGTTAATGTGCCCTTTAACTTCCCGTCTACCAGCGGTGTAGCGCCGCGGGCACATATCATCTCTTATCAGGTGTGCTGGCCCGGCAATGGTGGTGATCCCTATGCAGGTTGTCCCGAGTCGGCGATTCTGGCGGCTTTTGAAGATGCGATTGCCGACGGGGTCGATGCGATAAACTTCTCAATCGGTGGCGCTGAATCTTTACCCTGGGCCGACCCTATGGAGTTGGCTTTTCTGGCAGCCCGTGAAGCGGGGATTTCTGTGGCCGTAGCGGCCGGTAATGCCGGCGCCTATTGGAGCGCGGATCACAGCTCTCCCTGGGTGACAACTGTTGGCGCCACCACCCACGACAGGGTGCTGGAAGCCGGTAGCAAGCATATAGACAACTTCGGCGGCAACGAACGTTATCGCCCGTCCGAGCCTATTGCAGGCAAGAGTTTCTCCGGCAGCATTACCGGTGAGGTGGTGCTGGCTGAAAACTATGCCGACCCTGATCCCAGTGATGATTTCAACGCCGCTTCCTGCAACGCCCCTTTCCCTGCCGGAACCTTCCGCGATGACCAGATTGTCATCTGTGAGCGCGGTGACATTCCCAGAGTGGACAAGGCCAAGAATGTAGCGGCCGGCGGCGCCGGTGGTTTTATTCTGCAAAACGTGGACTATCAGGTCGACAATCTGGTGGCCGACAGCTTTGTGATCCCTGGGATCCAGGTGAAGCAGAGTAACAGATATAAGCTGAAAAACTGGGTTAAATACAGTGAGCCTGGCACGGCTGTCGCGACTATCTCGGACTTCAGCAACGAGTATCTGTTTGATGATGCCCTGGCCAATAACCTGGCGCCTTTCAGCTCAATGGGCCCGAGCCGCACCAACAACACCTTGGTGCCGGATCTTACTGCTCCCGGGGTACAGATTTACGCTGCCAACGCAGATGATCAACCCTTTACCGGAGCGCCGGATGCTTCTGACTGGACCTTTATGAGCGGCACCTCAATGGCAGCCCCCCATGTGACGGGTGCCATGACGTTGCTGATGCAGCTGCATCCAGAGTGGACCCCGGCTGAAGTGCAGTCGGCGCTGATGATGACTGCCGGGCCTGTGTATCTCAACACAGGTTATGAGTTGCTGGAGCCTTTCTATCACTTTATGGCCGGCGCCGGTGCCATTAATGTGGCCCGTGCAGCCGATACCGGCCTGGTGATGGATGAGACCATAGAAAATTACCGTAATGCCAATCCGGAAAACGGTGGGATAGTCAATTGGCTCAACCTGCCTTCCATGGTGGAAATGGCCTGTGAGCAAAGCTGCAGCTGGATGCGTACTGTTACTGCTACCCGCGACGGCAGCTGGAGTGCCGAGGCTTTGGGTCAGGAGCAGGGCTTTGAGCTCAGCGTTTCTCCCACGAACTTTACTCTTGCCAAGGGTGAGAGTCAGACCCTGGTGATCAAGGCCAAAGTGCCGCCGCTGATTGAGTCCAACGTCAATCCGAGCGAACCGGGAACGCCTTGGCAACAGGTACAAAACAAAAACACCTTCTTCAATGGTGAGCTCAGGCTCACTGAAGCGTCGGGTGCTTCCCCTGAGCTGCACATGCCAGTGGTGGTGGCCAGTAAGGCAGATCAGATGCCGGTATCCATGGATTTGGAGATCAGCCGCTCTCAGGGCAGTGAGACTCTGAAGATGAATACCTCGGCCTATGCCCAGCTGACGCCACGTTTCTACGGCCCAGTGCAGCCTGAACTTAAAAGTGCCACCCTGGAAGCCGTGGCGCCATTCCTTGACCTGGACTACATAGAAAAGGGCTGGGATATTCAAACAGTCACGGTTCCTGAAGGCGCCAAGCGTTTGGTGGTGGAAGTGCAGAGCGCCAAGCGCACCAGCACGCTTGAGGATATGAACCCACGCTATTCAGGGGTGTTCCCTTTTGTGATCCTGGGTCGTGATGCCAACGGCAACAACGGCTTTATCCCTTCGCAGGAGGAGATGGAACAGGATGACAGGGCGCTCAAGGCTGAATACGATGCCGAGCTGATGTGTTTCTCTTCCAGCCAAGCCGAAAACAACCTTTGTAGCCTGGAAAATCCTGCTCCCGGTACTTATTGGTTTGCCACCGCCATGGCTTATGGCAAGGGGGAAGTGGAAGCTGTGACCGGCCATGCGGTGATCATGGCCGATGACGATCGTGGTATGTTGAGCTTGGATGGCCCGGCATCGCACGATGGCAACGGTGACTACCAGTTGACTCTTAACTGGAATATTCCCGATGCCAAGCAAGGGGATGTTTTCTATGGCGGTATGGATCTCGGTGCCGGGCCGGGCGCTGAAGGTTCTTTCGGTTTTAGTGCCCTCAATATCCGCCGCAGCGAGGATGCCGTCAGTTGGACAGTCAGCCAGGACAAGGCGCTGAGTGAAGATGTTGTGGATGTTACCGTTAAACTGGCGGCCAACCTGGAATCCCGCGATCGCAACTATGAACTGCAGCTCAAGTTACCCGAAGGCATGCGTTTGGCGCCGGCGACCATCAAGAGTAATAATCCTGCGGTTGCCGAAGCGATTGTTGCCGATGAAAACGGTTTGACGCTGACAGGCTTGCAGCCCAGCACTCGGCTCCTTGAGCGGCAATACAAAGTCAGTACCAACCTTAACGATGCCATGTGTCGTACACCTATGATTGATGAGTACTCCACCGGTGGCTACATAGATCTCTTTGGTGAGTTTGGTATGCAGCCCAATGCCGACTGGTTGGTCGGTGATTCTCAAACCAGTGTCGATGTGCCTATTGACTGGTTGTTCTACAAAGAGGGCGCCGAGTTTAAGGTGTACAATCAGGCCAATGCCGGTTATATGCGGATGCACACAGTGGGCGCGTTGCAGTTTAACACTGCCTACTGGTATATGGGTGCGCACCGTGGCCCGGGTTTCCTCTACGAGGCGCTGGCACCCTTCTGGCGTGGCAGTTTTGAGATGAAGTACCGCCGTCATTGGGAAGAACCATGGGGCCTGACCATAGCGTCTCAGTATAAGGAAGAACGTCCGGATCTGGGAGATTTGTTGTTCCTCGAGTTTGATAATGTTACCGACCGCCAGACAGGTCAGGAGTTTGACTTCCAGACCATACTGCGTAGTGGTATCGACGATCATCCAGGTATGTATGAGATCATCTATGCCTACCAGAATCTGGGGGCCGATGTGGCCGACGGTGCTGTGTTTGTCGAAGGCTTTGACAGTACCTGGTCCAGTGATGCGGGGCCGAAGAATGGCTATCTTTATGAGATGCTGGGCTTCGATAATCTGGATACCTTGCTCGAGGAAGACCTGGTGATCTGTTTTGATTACTCAGGGCCTGAGCAAAGCAGGGTCGAGCTGAGCTTCAAGGCGGCGATTCAACCCGGTGCTACCGGTAAGGCGCTTGCCATGACACTGGATTACGATCTTGAAGGCGGCGAACCGGAAACCCTGAGCCATCAAATTGCGGTTAAAGGCAATATCCAACTGGCGCCACTCAGTGACATGAGCGTTGCTGAAAATGGCCGTATAGACGGTATTGCCGTGACTTATATTGATGCCGATAAAGTGCCTAATCTGTTGGAGGTCAGTGGTGAACACATCAGCGCAGAGATTAACGGTGACAGTTTCAACCTGATCCCAGAGGCCGATTTCCACGGTGAAACCCTGGTCACAGTAACTGTGCGTGATAGCCTCAACAGCGGCGATGCCGCCAGCACCAGCTTTATGCTGAAGGTGGAGTCCGACGGGGTTGACCCTGTGAGCCCACCAGAGCCGCCGGTGGATGAGTCAGACTCGGGTGGTTCACTCGGCTGGAGTTTACTGCTCTTGTCGCTGGGATTGCTGCGACGTCGGCGTTAAGCCCAGTTCAGGTGGTTCGCCTGGAAAAATAGCCAGATGAAAAATCCCCGCCATTAACAATGGCGGGGATTTTTATTGAGTTTCACGGCCTGGTCACCGACGTTTTGACTCCATACCGGAAAAGAGTGCGCTTTGCCCAGAATAGGTTTAAGCCTTGTTTTGATTCTTGTCTTGGTTTTTAGTTTTCAGGGCTGACAGCCTGGCCGAGGCCAGCCCCAGTAAACTGCCATTCGGGTAGTGACCGCGCTTGTCGGCCTTGCCGGTTTCCATATCACACAGCAATGCCATCGCCTCGGTCACATGCTCGACCGTCCAGATATGGAACTTGCCCTTGCTGATGGCGTCCACCACAGGCTTTTTCAGCATCAGGTTGTGGGCGTTGGCCGCGGGAATGATCACCCCTTGGGTATGTCTGCGCCCCTTGATGGCACAGACATCGAAAAAGCCTTCAATCTTTTCATTGACTCCGCCTATGGGTTGGGCTTCACCGAACTGGTTCATTGAGCCTGTGATGGCGATATCCTGGCGCAGGGGAACTTGGGCGATTGCAGAGATAATGGCGCAGCATTCGGCCATGGAGGCACTGTCGCCATCGACCCCGGAATAAGATTGTTCAAAGGTCAGGGAGGTGGTCAGCGGAATATCGGCCTCGCGTCCCAACAGAGTCTTGATATAGGCCGAGAGGATCCACACCCCCTTGGAGTGAATACGGCCGCCGAGGCGCACCTTATGTTCTATGTCCAACACTTCGCCCTTGCCAAAGGCTGTGGTCGCGCTGATGCGATTGGGCAGGCCAAACTGATGATCTGTGGTGGCGATAACCGACAGGGCGTTGACCTGACCACAGACCTTGCCGTGCACATCAATCAGGGTGGTGCCCTTGTGAAAGCTTTGCATCAGTTGGTCCCTGAGGCGCGATACCCTTTGCTCCTGCTGCGCCAGTGCCTGCTCTACATGGGTGAGGCGAATACTGCGGGCGTTGGCCGCCTTGGCGCAGTAGTGGGTCTCCCGCAGCAGATTGGCGATATTGGCCGAATGCAGTGACAGCTGGGTTTGGTCATCGGCCTGGCGCGAGCTGAATTCTATTATCCGCGCAATGGCGCTGCGATCGCAGTGCAGCATCTGGTTGTCGTGCACTATCGAAGAGATAAATCTGGCATAGAAGCATTCGGCCTTCGGACTTCTTGGCATCACATCTTCAAAGTCGGCGGTTACCCGAAACAGCTCACTGAAGTCGGGATCATAATGCTGTAGTAACTGGTAGGTCTGGTTGTCACCGAAGAGCACGATTTTGACATCCAGAGGGATAGGCTCAGGTGCCAGTGAAACTGTGCCGGACAGGGAGACTTCACGCTCCAGCGAGCTGAGGTCCAGACTGCGGGAACGCAGTGCCCGTTTGAGTCCGTCCCAAACGTAGGGCCGCTCCAGCACCTTGACCGCATCCATAAGCAGCACCCCGCCATTGGCCTTGTGCAGGCTGCCGGGTCGGATCAGCGAAAAGTCGGTAAAGACAGTGCCGCGGTAAGTGGCGTTTTCCACATATCCAAACAGGCCGTGATAGGTGGGGTTTTCCTCTACCACCACAGGGAATTTCTGCTCTTCCTGTTCTACCAAGAGATTAACCTGATAGCGCCTGGGCATTTTCTTTTCCAGCGAGGCATAAGCCAGCGCCAGTTGGTCTTCACTCTCCTCAAGGAAGATATCCAGGTTGCCGAGCATATCTTTTTGCATCGCCGTCAGAAAAGAGCGGATTTCCGGCAGACTGCGGTATTCATCCTTGAGCGGCTTGAAGAAATGGCTCAGTACTTCGCGGGCCACCTGTTCATCGTGCTCCTGCTGCTTGGTGCTGAACTCCTCTTCCCATTCGGTCAATTGGCGAATAATGCCCCTTAGGCGCGATTCCAAGTGTTTGATATTCTGTTCAAACAGCTGTTGCTCGGCTTCTGGCAGGGCGAGATAGGTTTCCTCGGTATGCGGCTCTTCGCCGTTCAGCGCCATCAACTGATACTCGCCCTGAGTGTTGATGGAGAGGCTTATTTTCATCCCCTTGGCTTCTTCGCTCAGAGCCAGCAGCGCCGCTTCCTGTTTTTGCGCCAACTGACTCTTGAGCTTGTCGGCGCGGCGGTAATACATCTCGTTGTCAAACGCCAACGGCAGCGCCTTGACCAGCCGGAGAACCAGTTTTTCCATCTCTTTCTTGAAAGTGACGCCCTTGCCGGCGGGCAGTTTGAGCACCTTGGGGGTCCGGGTCTGGTCGAAGTTGGCCACATAACACCAGTCGTTAAGTGTCTTGTCGGTAAATTCATGGCGCTTGAGATAACGCAGCATCATGGTGCGTTTGCCCAGACCATTTTGGCCTATGGCATAGATGTTGTAGCCCTTCTCCTTGATGGACATGGCAAATTCCACCGCACTCTGGGCCCGCTCCTGGCCTATGATGTCATCCAGCGGCTCCAGTTCGCGGGTAGATTTGACCTCATCTCCCAGATTGTCGAGATTGGCGGGACGATATACCTGACTGGCATCTAAACTGGTGACGGCCATGGGCGCTTCCTTGTTCAAATAGGGCAGAGAAAAGTAAAACTGCTTTTTATGACAATAAGATGCGCTGCAGCCTAAAGCAAACGTCAAGCCGAATAAGTCTCTCGGGCGGTTAATTTTTCACCCGTAAGCAACGTTTGCTGCCTGAACCCAGGGATAACACCTATCCGGCACCGGGTAGCAGGGTATAATGGCAGTTTGCCCTAAGCTTTATTTTTGAAGGACTCTCCATGGAATTTGCCGCTTTTTCTCTGCCCGAACCGCTACTGACCAATCTGGCCGGACTGGGTTTTAGCAAGGCAACCCAAGTGCAGGCAGAGGCCATTCCTTTGGTGCTCGCCGGCAGCGATCTCCTGGTGCAGGCACAGACGGGCACAGGGAAAACCGCCGCCTTTGCCTTGCCGCTGCTGGCGCGTTTACTGCCCGCCACGGCTGAGAGAGCAGTAAAACCCGCAGCGCCCAAGGCTCTGGTGCTGGTGCCTACCCGGGAGTTGGCGCAGCAGGTTTTCGATAACATTAAAAGCTATGCCAAGGGCTGCGAGCTGAAGATTGCCATTGCCTATGGCGGCGTGCCACTCGATGGTCAGCTAAAGAACTTCAAGGATGGCGTTGATCTCTTGGTCGCCACGCCCGGGCGCCTGCTGGATCACCTTAAAAAGCGCAGTCTCAGGCTGGATAAGGTTGAAACCTTGGTGTTTGATGAGGCCGACCGCATGTTGGACATGGGGTTTGAAGATGAGATCTCGGCGCTGATGAAAAAGATGGCCAAACAGCGCCAGACTCTGCTGTTTTCCGCCACCTTCAACGACAACATCTGGCACCTGGCCAAGACTTTGCTGCAGTCTCCCAAAGTGCTGGAGCTGCAAGCATCAGAGCAGGATGGCAGTATCAAGGAGCGATTGATTGAGCTCGATAGCGAGCGTAAGGCCGCCGCCGTTGCCGCCCTTTGTCGTCGGCACGACTGGCGTCAGGTGTTGCTGTTCAGCCGCACCAAGGAGGGCGCCGACAAACTGGTCTGTGGGCTCAGTGCCGAGGGCTTGGCCGCCAGTGCGCTGCACTCAGATCTGAGTCAGGCTCAGCGGGAGCAGACCTATCAGGCGTTCAAGGCGGGTGAATGCCGTTTGCTGGTGGCCACAGATGTTGCCGCCAGAGGCCTGGATGTAGCGGCCTTGCCTTGCGTTATCAATCTGGAGCTGCCGTTCAAGCGCGAAGATTATCTGCACCGCATTGGCCGCACCGGCCGCGCCGGCATGGAGGGGCTCGCCATCACCCTATTCAGTCGTGACGACGAGCGCCTCCTCGAAGAGCTGGAAGCCATACTCGACAGGCGCCTCCCCAGAGAATGGCTGCCCGGGTTTGAGCCGGATCTTAACCGCAGTTTTGACGCGCCGAGAAACCAGAGTAAAGCTGCCCAAAAGCAGCGGGCCCGCAAGAGAGCGCTTGGTAAAAGATAGCAAGTCCGATTTAGTTGAGCCTACTTGGGTTAATCAACCGCAAATGCCAACAACATAAGTATTCTGCTCCTGATGGATTCGAGGCCTTCGCTGGCATGGGTGCCAGAGTAGAGCCATCAGGGATGATTTCACGGCGTGCCGAGAAGCCGTTAGGACGAAAGCCCACGGCAGGTGCTTGAGAGTTTTGCCGAGTGGAAACCTATGCTGTTCAAGCCGTTTGAGTCGATGCATACCCTTTATCTTTGGGGTGGCCGATAGATAGGAAACGCTATTGGGTTCATTCGCCAAAGTGGGTTAGTTGCGCTAAGCTAGTGGCCCGGTTTTCAAGAAACAGTCTCCTGGGGGAGCCATGTTCGTAGTCGATACCCATACCCACACAGTTGCCTCTACTCACGCCTACAGCACGATCCATGATTATCTGGCAGTCGCCAAGCACAAAGGGATCCGTTTGTTTGCCACCACAGATCATGGCCCGGCGATGGCCGATGCGCCGCATTTCTGGCATTTCGTGAATCTCAGGGTGTTGCCGCGGATAGTCGACGGCGTGGGGATATTGCGCGGGATTGAAGCCAATATTACCAATCTGGAGGGGGAAATCGACTTCTTTGGTGAGTTCCTGGAAGAGCTGGACTTGGTGCAGGCCGGGTTTCACGAGCCGGTATTCCCTCCCGCCGACAGTGACAGCCACACTCAGGCGCTGCTGAACTGCATTCGCAGCGGCAAGGTCGATATCATTACCCACCCAGGCAACCCCAAATATCCACTGGATCAGGAGCTGATTGTCCGCGCCGCCGCCGAGCATAATGTGGCGCTGGAGATCAATAACTCCTCTTTTGCCTGCTCCCGCAAGGGCAGTGAAGACAGCTGCCTCAATATTGCCAAACTGGCGAAACGATTCGACGCCCAATTGGTGATGGGATCAGATTCCCATGTGGCCTTCAGTCTGGGTGAGTTCCCGCTGGCGCTTGAAATAGTGGATGCCGCCGGTTATCCAAGAGACAGGCTGCTCAATCGCGAGCCATTGGCACTGCTGAATTTCCTGCAGCAGCGAGGCCACAAGACGCTTGGTGAGTTAATCGACTACTTTGAGAGTGAGGCGGTTGCAGGCTAACCTGGTTCGCCTGCTTTAAGTATACGAACCACAAAAATCCATCAACTGATTAGCCATGAATTCCGAATCGTGACAGCCAAGACTACCCGAATATTGATCACCGGCGCTCATGGTCAGCTCGGACAGGCGCTGCTGGCGAACTTACCTTGGTTACCCGAGTTTTCGCCTTCCAGGCTGCGAATGAAGATACCTGAGGTAAGCCTGGTGCCCGGCAGTGCTGTAGAGCCCCGCAGTGCTGTAGCACCTGGCAGCGCAATTGAAATTGTGGCGCTCGGGCATCAGCAGCTGGATTTAACCTCGGCAGATTTGCCTGAGCGGCTCAGTGAAATCAATGCTGATGTGATAATCAACTGCGCCGCCTACAACGCCGTGGATGCGGCCGAGCAGGATATGGCTGCCGCGATGGCGCTTAATGCCGAAGCGCCGGAGCGTTTGGCTATCTGGTGCCGGCAACAGAGTGCTTGGCTTATCCATATTTCGAGCGACTATGTCTTCGGGAATGTCTTCGGGAAGGATTTGGGAAATGCTCTTGGAAACGTTTCTGGAAATGCAGCGGCCAATATGCTCGGGAATGCGCCCAGAGCCTTGACCGAGAGTGATGTTTGCGAGCCGTTGAGCCTGTACGGTCAGAGCAAGCTCGCCGGCGAGCAGCGCTTGCTTAAGGCCAATCCCGGCGCCCTGGTGCTGAGAACCTCTTGGCTTTACAGCCGTTTTGGCAGCAACTTTGTGTTGACCATGCGGCGATTGCTGACCGGGCGTCCGGAGCTCAAGGTAGTGGCGGATCAGATCGGCACGCCAACCTGGGCCGAGGCGTTGGCGCGGCTTATCTGGCAGTTGCTCATCTGGTTTCATCTTAAGCCAGAGAAGTCCGCGGTGCTGAGCGGCTGCTTTCATTACGCAGCAACGGGGCAGTGCAGCTGGTATCTTTTCACCAAAGAGATAGCCGAGCAAATTGCCAAGCAGCAGTGCAATTCAGCGCCAAGCTCTCAGGCGGCGGTGCCATTGCAAACCGCGTTGCAATCTCAGGCCGCGTTGCAATCTCAAGCTACATTACATGCTCAACCAAACCCGGCGCCAATAACGCCAGGGTGCCGGATAACGCCTGTCAGCACAGCAGAGTACGGCGCCTTATTGAATCGAGCGCAGGCGCCGCGCCCGGCGTATTCGGCGCTCGACTCAAGCGCTCTCAAAGATGCCATGGCGGCCATGCCTTCGGCATTTCGCTGCTATTTGCCAAAAGACTATCCATCACCCATCTGGCTTTCCTGGCAGGCGCAGCTGGCGCTGATGCTTTCGGGGCTTGGTGCACCTTCCTTGGATTGAATGGGGTTAAACAGGATGAAAAGTAAGGCAAAACCGGCTGTAGATTATAACCAGTAGCTAAAGGTTATACCCACCAAAGCCGGGTGGCTGGCATAATAAACTATCTTGTTGATCCAAAGGATGAAACCTTGTCGAATAATCCCCCCAAGACCTTGCTTGATGCCAAGCAGCTGACACTCTTGACCGAGATGGCCCGCGCCGCCGGTGAGGCGATAATGCACTACTATCAGGGCGGCGAACTGGCGATTGAGCACAAGGCCGATGACAGTCCGGTCACGGCTGCCGATCTTGCCAGTCACGCCGTGTTGCAACAGGCGCTGGCGCGTGAGTTTCCAGCCTGGCCACAGATGTCGGAAGAAGCGGCGGATATCCCCTGGGCGCAGCGGCGGGGATGGGAAACCTATTGGCTTATCGACCCACTCGACGGCACCAAGGAGTTTATCAAGGGCAACGGTGAATTTACCGTCAACATTGCGCTTATTCACCGAGGCCAGGCGGTCGCAGGTGTTGTCTATGTGCCCGCCACAGCCGTGTGCTATTTGGGCGCACTGGGACTTGGTGCCTGGCGTGAGACCCCAAATGCGGCTGGATACCAGCGGGTGGAATTGAATGCCAGGGCCGGAGTTAAGCGCCAGGTTCCTGTGATTGTCGGCAGTCGCTCGCACTCGAGCCCGGGGCTTGGCGAGTATCTGCAGCAGCTCGGTGAGCACGAAATGAAGAGTGTCGGCTCATCACTCAAATTCTGCCTGCTTGCTGAGGGCAAGGCGGACATCTACCCCAGATTGGGCCCTACCAGTGAATGGGACACGGCGGCGGCTCAGGCCGTGCTTGAGAGTGCCGGTGGCCGAGTTTTGGAATATCCAGCAGGCAACAACTTAAAATATAACCAAAAAGAAACTATCCTCAATCCTTGGTTTATCGCATACAGCGCCGATTGGCCGTGCGATTAAAGCAGATACAAACACCGGAGTTGAAAGCATGATGCGTATCGGCGTTGATTTGGGCGGCACTAAAATTGAATTGGTGGCTCTGGGTGATTCCGGGAGTGAGCTGTTTCGCAAGCGAATTGCCACCCCCAGAGACTATCAGGCGACCCTTGAGGCCATCTGTGCCTTGGTCGATGAAGCCGAGACGCAGCTGGAAATGACAGGAACTGTGGGTATTGGCATTCCCGGGGTGATCTCACCCTTTTCCGGTTTGGTGAAAAACGCCAACTCCACCTGGTTAAATGGTCATCCGCTCGATAGAGATCTCGAGCAGCGTCTGGGGCGCAAAGTGCGGGTTGCCAATGATGCCAACTGTTTTGCGGTCTCCGAGGCGGTGGATGGCGCCGCCGCAGGCAAAGAGGTGGTGTTCGGGGTGATCATAGGTACAGGCTGCGGTGCCGGCATTGCCATCAATGGCAGGGTACATCAGGGCGGCAATGGTATAGGCGGTGAATGGGGCCATAATCCCTTGCCCTGGATACGCGCCGAGGAGTTCAACAGCACTGAGTGTTTTTGCGGCAAGCACGACTGCATCGAAACCTTTATTTCGGGAACCGGGTTTGTCCGCGACTATAACCAGGCTGCCGGTGCGCAGCTCAGCTCAGGCGCCGAGGTGATGGCATTGCTGGAGCAGGGGGATGCCGAGGCCGGCGCGGCCTTTGAGCGCTATCTCGACCGTCTGGCCCGCTCTCTGGCCCATGTGATCAATCTGCTGGATCCGGACGCCATAGTACTCGGCGGCGGTATGTCCAATGTGCAGGCCATCTATCCGGCATTGCCGGATAGACTCAAGCGCTATGTGGTCGGCGGCGAGTGCCGAACTCCTGTGTTGCCCAATCACTACGGCTGCTCCTCCGGGGTACGCGGCGCCGCTTGGCTGTGGGGCCAGGACTGAGTTTGGCGAGGTGCCCGGGCCGTGTTACAGGTATTCGACTGAGACACTTTAGACACTCTAGGCACTTTAGACAAAAGTGAAAAGCGCTCGAACATGTATTGGGGCAAGTGAGTCAATAGCCCTTCGCCAATCACTGGTCAGCCGAGTAACGCTTCTGTAAGCTATGGCTACTTTTGCCAACCTTCGGATATCAAGCGTGTTCTGGCTGAAAAAAATCCTCTCTCAATTCTTTATGCCCATCCCTCTAACCTTGGTCACTCTGCTGCTTGCCTGTTTTTATATCCGTCGCAGGCCGGGTGTAGCGCGCGCCCTGGTGGTTTTTGCCATCACTTGGGTGCTACTGCTTTCCAGCTCTATCGGCAGCAATACACTGCTTGCCGGGCTTGAGCGTCAGTATCCACTTTATACCGCAGCGCCGGCGCGCTCCTGTGTGGTGATGGTGCTGGGTTCGGGCCATGATGATGAGGTTGGCGGACTCGCGCGACATATGTTGTCGGCAACGGCGCTTGAGCGTCTCAGTGAAGGGGTGGCGCAACTCAAGGCGGCCAACAGCAAAGATTGCCTGTTGGCGGTCAGTGGTTGGAGCGGCGGTCTTGAGCAGCAGAGTCATGCCCGGCGTATGGCCGAGGCCGCCATCGAGTTGGGGGCCGAGCCATCGCGAGTTTTAATGTTGGATTCGGCTCGCGATACCATAGAAGAAGCCCAGGCGCTGCGGCAGGCCTTCGGTGCCGGCGCTGATGATAAAGGGATAGATGCCTTGGGTGGCAGACAACTGATCCTGGTCACCTCCGCCAGCCATATGCCAAGGGCGATGCGAATATTCCGCTCGACCGGGCTTGAACCTCAGGCGGCACCGACTGACTTTCTGCTTAGGCGCGATCACTGGTGGCGCCTGACCACATCCAATCTGGATGATTCACAAAAGGCGTTGCACGAATATCTGGGATTGGCCTGGTTGACTATCAGCGGCCGCTAATGGCTTCTTGCCCTGGTTATAGAATGAATAAACGGCTGATAAGCCGCTGGCAATAGAGCGAAAGCGTTATGGAAACTATCACAATAAGGCCGGGCAGTAAGCGCAATGGCATTACACTGACTCTGGCTGGAGGGCTGGGCATAGTCCTGGGGTTGGTGTTGTTTATCGGTTGGCCCTGGATGTTTGCCCCGGGCATAGTGTGTTTTGCCCTTGGGGCCGTGTCTTTGGTGCTGGGCATTGCCAAGCAGCTCGAGCCCCATGTCAGTCTTGAATTCAGCGCTGAAGGGCTGAGATTCTTCCATCGCCGCGGTAGCTTGTTTGTGGCCTGGGATAATATTCAGCGGCTGGATCAGCCCAGAGTCACCCAAGGCATGGAGCAACTGACGCTGCCCTATGTCGGGCTCAAGCTCAAACGTATCAATCCACTGCTGGATGCCATTTCACCCAGGTTGGCGACCGGGCTTTTGTCGGAGCAGCGGCCCTTGCTGATGACAGCTGCCGCCCAGGATGAAGAGCTGCAGACACTTGAAGCGGCACTCAGCGCCGAGTTTGAACCTCTTACGGTCAATGATGAGCGTTACAGAGGCGTATTGGCCATGTTTGGCCGCCGTTGCCTGACGCTGGACAAGTACTTGGGTTATCACCTCTATATTCCCGTGGACGCATTGGATCAACCGCCGGAGAGCTTTGTTCGTAAACTGCGACAGCTGTGGCAGCAGAGGATGTCGGCTACAGAGTTGTAAGTTATGGCTTAAGTTGGATAAGGAAAGATAAGGGGACCCAAGTGGGTCCCCTTGTTGTTGCAGAGTTGAGGGAGGGCCTTGCAGGGACAGCCCTCAAGGTACGGTACTAGTGAGCACCCCCTGCGTGTACCTTATCTACGCCATAGGTTTTGCCTTCGGCGTGACAGGTGGCACAGGATTCAACCGGCAGGTTGGCGTCTGTGGCAGCATCACCGGCAACGAAGGCACCATTGCTCTTGAAGTGGGCCAGAGCGGCCGCGTCAGAGTGAGCGTGACAGGTACGGCAGGATTCGGCAACGGGAGAGATATACTCGGTAGCTGAAATCTTGATCCCACGCTTGGCGGATGTCAGGCCACCATCGGCGGCAAACAGCGGTGTGTCGTCTTTGTGGCAGGCTGCACACTCGGTTTCCACAGCAGGATAACCGTGCAGCTCGCCTGAAGCGTCACGGAAGATGGCAGCTTCACCCCAGTTACCACTGTGGAAACGGTGGGCAACTGTCATCAGATCGCGGTTGGCATACAGGAGTCCGGGGACTTCGGCAAATATCGGCTTGCCATCGGCATCCAGATTACCCGTGTTGTACTCGGAGGTGCCGTGATAGGAGCCGTAATAGCTGTTGTTATGGCAGTCCATACACTGATCAAAGGTGTAGGTGCCGTGGCGGTAGCCCTTGATATAGTCCAGGGTGCCGTGACAGGCATTACACTTGGCTTCGCTGGCGCTCATCCGCTCTGCAATGGCAAAGCGGGCTGTGACAGCATCACCACCATCTAGGTTATAGAACTTAACGCTTGAAGTGGCGCCAATTGGATTACCGGTATCGAAGGGCATGCCTTCGGCACAGGCGGCTATCTTACCTGAGTTATCGACACAGAAGTTGGCCTCGGTACCGACGTAAATGGTGCCCATTGCCTGAGCTTCCGGAACATCAGTAGTCAGGGTCAGCACACCATTGGCGGCGCTGCCGCTGGCAAGACCTGGCCTGCTGCCCCAGCGGGTGACTTCGCCTCTGGCATCCACATTGCCTATCAGAGTGGCGTCTTTGTTGAGCACCGCCAGTTGAGCTGCATCTGTCAGTGGTTGACCATTGAAGCTGACATTAGCAGTGATGGTAACCAGTTTATTGCCCGCTGTGGTGGAAGCCGCCGCAGTGGCCGAGGTGAACTCAACGGTCAACAGCTCGGCATATTCAGCCCGTTTACCCACTTTATGAGCTTGCACTGGGCTAAGTGCTCCGCTGCCATGGCAAGACTGACACTGGCTGTCGTCGGCCTGAGCCAGGTTGAAGTCAGAGTGGCCTACGCCGGTTTCAAAGTTAACATTGATATGGCAACCGACACAGGCTTCGCGGTAGATATTGGCGTTCCAGGAGTCACCGTTGTTGTGGCAACTGGCGCAGTTGTTAAGTTCTGCCGGGAAGCCTATTTCACCGAAGTACTCTTTGGCTTCACCGGAGAGGAAACCTGCGATGTGATGGCCGGCATGCAGCCTGTGAACCATAGGGCCGAAATCAAATACCCAACCTTCGGCTTTTTGGGCTTCGTTAGGTACCAGAGCCGGGTTGTGGCAGGCAACGCACTTCTCAGTGCTTTGGTAGTTGTGGTGCGCGTTTATCTTGGCGATGCGGCCTTCGACTTCACTGTGGCAGGCAATACAGGCGGTATCTGTTACCGTATCCTTACCTGTGGCTTCAACCAGCTCGCCGGATGCCGGAATATAATCCAGCGGCGTAGAGAGCACCTTGTCTGCTATGGCTGCGCCGCTGGCATCCTTGAGGTTATAGGCGCGCAGGAACAAGCGATGAGGTGCGCTGAGGTTGTCATTGGCATTCATGATGGGAGCGACTCCATCATGTGCCCAAGTGCCGGTATAGGTACCTGGCTCGGCCGGATCTTCAACCAGAAGACAGGCATCGCCAGTTTGACCCCTGGAGCTATAGGTGCCATCCAGGGTGCAGTACATGGAGCTGCCCAGTTCCTGAGCCGTGGCATTATTGACCCATTGCAGCGGCGCACCGCTGCCGGAACTATTGCTCATGGCGGTAATAGAGTAGAGGGCGACTTGATCCAGGCCCGTCAGTGGGACTCGCTCCCCTGAGCCGTTGGTGGCCGAGGTCTTGAACTTGAGGGCGAAGGTTTCGCCGCCTGCCAGTGTGTTGTCGGCCGGCACTATCTCGAAACTGACATCGCCGGCACTGATAATGGTGGAAGTACTTGAACCTGCGGGGGCTCCTGGCTGTCCGGGTTCGCCTGGTATGCCAGGTTCACCGGGGGCTCCGTCTTTTCCGTCCTCACCGTCCCCGCATGCGGTAAGGCACAATAGACTGGTCAGAGCCAGCGCCAGTAATGACTTATTGTGTTTTTTCATCATTGCGTCCCTTTATTCAAATTATGGGTACTGCCTGTGCAGTCATTTGAATATACATACATCCAAAGTGGTAGTTTTGACTTATTGTTTTATTTGTGAAATATGAGTTAAGAAATTGATAAAGAAATAACGGGTGGCGAAATCGGTAATTTCAGTTTTTGAAATTACCGAATGCGCAGAGTGACAAGCTGAAGCTGGCTATAAGTAGCAGATAGTTCTGGACAAATAGGAGAATGGGCTAATTCTGAAGGTCGCAAAGATGCCAGGTGATCAATCAGTTCTCAATATTCAGCCTTGGGGTAGAGTTCTTGAGTGACCAGATTCAACAACAGTTTTCTTTGTTGTTCGGAGTAACGGCGATAGCTGGGGGCCTTTTCTACCAAGGAGTAGCTTGGCAGCGAAAATGCCCGGTGGAGTTTAGCCACTTCGGTCTCGGGCAGATGTTGCACCCGCAAACCCGGCATGCCTTCAATAAGCGCCATTTCATTGGGGGTGCTGAAGGCTACACTGCTCATGGTCAATAGATGAGCATGCCATTCTTCCCTGTCGTGTACGGCATGCACTTGGGATAGGGGAATGCCTTCTTGCTGACAGAAGAGTTCCATGGGATCCATGCGCTCGTTGAAGCCCTTGATGGTCAAGTAAACGAAAGTATATTGGCTGATATCTTCGAGGGTGATAGCCGGTGATTTTTGCCACAGCGGATGATCCTCTCGGCTGACAACACACACACCCATGGTTTGCCCAAGCGAACTCAGAATGAGATCCAACTGCTCGGGGTGCTCCAGACAGACCCCTAAGTCTAATTGTCCACGGTGAATTTTTTCTGCTGAATCATCTTGCCAGGGGTAGAGTCTGATCTGGCCCAACTGCTGCTGAATGTTCGTCTGTCCCAGTTTCATCGCCAGCGAGGAAAGCAAGCCATGCGCTACGGCTACATGAATACAGATATCGCTTGAAGGCAAGCGGCTCTGATGAACTTGCTGTTCCAGGCGGTGCACTGAATGGATGAAATCGCAAACCGGTTGGTATAGATTCTCCGCCAGAGGTGTAGGCTTGAGTTGTTGCTGACGGCGATAGAAAAGCTCGTCGTCAAAGGCTAATCTCAGTGCCGCCAGGCAGCGGCTTATTTTAGGGGCAGACACTGCCAATTCTCGCGCTGTACAGTTGGCGTGCCCTGTTTCATAGATGTTCTTGAACACCATGAGGGTAAAGATATCCAGCTCACACAGCTGTTTCAATAATCGACTCGACATTAGCATCCATCCTATGGATTTATACCTCTTTGGAGATAGATGCTAGACCAGCACAAATATGATTACTGTGACTGAGCACAATTCAGTGCGCTTTTCGAATTTATTGTGATTAAAATGTGACAAAAGTCATGTTTGTGTGCTTTTTTGATCACTACTCTTGAGCTTGGAGCTTAAGTTCAGTCATAGGGGGATTATCATCGCCAAGCTCTTTAAGCAAGTTAACCTCGTCTTTGACTCTGATACCGATAAATTGACCACCTTCGAAGATCTCCATTGATTTACTGGCGACTTCTCCCTCGACCGTACCGGTACCGCAGATAGTTAATTTCTCACAGTGGAGTTTACCGCGAAATAGCCCGGAAACCTTGAGTTCCTGGCAGTTAAGTTCGCCATCAATCAGGCCGTTGGCTTCGATGATCAGCTTATTTTCAGCTGTTACTTTTCCATAGATGGCGCCGCCGACCAGGGTCTCGTCATCGAAGTGGCTCTCGCCGGTAATCTTGCTACCCTGGGCAATATAGGTGAGCCCTGCCGTTTTTTTGTTTTTACCAAACATAGTACTTTTTAGTGGTTTTATCAGGGGAAACTCGATATTACCTGTTATCACAAAGTAACAAAACCACTAATATTTGGCGCTGTGGGAGTCAGATTTTTGGCTTCCGGCAGAGCGTCAGTCGGGGTTTGGCTCTCGTAGCTTGATGGCAGAGGCGGGGCAGGGGGCAACGCAGGCGCCGCAGCCACTACAGCGCTCAGCATCCAGTACCGGCAGGGCGGTAGCCCCTAAAAGGGGCGGAAAGCGGATCGCCCGTTCGTCGCAGGCATCCTTGCAGCTTTGGCAGACAATACCCTGGCGAGCGAGGCAGCTGTCGGCAAATTGGGCAATGAGCCGCCAAGGCGCTTCGATGAGAGGCCTGAATGCCGGCTGTTCACAGCTGGTGACACAGGCCTGACAAAAGCTGCATTCGGCGCGCTGAAAGTCAAGCTCCGGAAAGCCGCCATCCCCCTTGATAAGCACTTGAGTCTCGCAGGCATCCACACAGGCGCCGCAGCGGGTGCAGGCGTCGGTAAATTCCGCCTCCGGCTTGCTCCAGGGCGGCCGAACCAGATCACTCTTGCGGCGACTGAACAGGCGTCTGCGGGAAAGATCCATGACTAACCCTTGTAACCGTTAGGGTTGTTGGATTGCCAGTTCCAGCTGGAGTCGGCCATATCCTGCAGGCTGTGCTCAGCCTTCCAGCCCAGCTCTTTGGCAGCATGGGCGGGATCAGCATAACAGGCGGCGATATCGCCGGGACGACGCGGGGCAAACTCAAAGGGGATCGCCTTGTTACAGGCTTTCTCAAAGGCTTTGACCATCTCAAGTACACTGTAGCCCTGGCCGGTTCCCAGATTATAGGTGACCAGACCTGGATTGGTGGCGAGCTTGTCCAGAGCCTTGAGGTGACCTATGGCCAGGTCAACCACGTGGATATAGTCGCGCACACCTGTGCCGTCTACTGTGGGGTAGTCATTGCCGAAGACGCTGAGTTTATCACGCTTGCCGACGGCAACCTGGGCGATAAATGGCATCAGGTTATTTGGGATATCGTTGGGATCTTCACCGATACGGCCGCTCTTGTGGGCGCCAACCGGGTTGAAGTAACGCAAGCGGGCGATATTCCAGTTGGGTTCGGCCGCGGCTAAATCCGCCAGAATATGTTCCACCATCAGTTTGGATTGACCATAGGGGTTGGTGGCCGATGTGGGAAAAGTTTCGGTGATCGGCAGACTGGCGGGATCGCCGTAAACAGTGGCCGATGAACTGAATACCAGGTTGCGAACGCCATATTCTTTCATCACCTGACACAGAATAAGGGTGCCGGTGACATTGTTTTCATAGTATCTCAGCGGTTGGGCGACCGATTCACCCACTGCCTTGAGGCCGGCGAAGTGAATCACGGCTTCGAAGCTGTGGTCGCTGAAGACTTTCTGCAGGAATGCCTTGTTGAGGATATCACCCTGATAAAAGAGTACGCTCTTGCCGCTGATCTCTTCGACTCTGGCCAGGGCTTCAACACTTGAGTTGCTCAGGTTGTCTATTACCACAACCTCTTTGCCCGCGGCCAAGAGTTCGACCAGAGTGTGGGTGCCAATATAACCGGCACCGCCGGTGACCAAAATTGTCATGCTTTACATCCTTTTATTAAATCGCCCAGATAGGCTGCAAATTCACTGCCAAGCTCGGGATGGCGCAATGCATGCTCTACCGTTGCTTGCATATAGCCAAGCTTGTTGCCACAGTCATGGCTCTTGCCACGCATATAGTAAGCGTTGACCTGCTGGCTTTGCATCAGCATGGCAATGGCATCAGTAAGCTGGATTTCATCACCGGCACCGGCCGGTGTTTTGCCTAGCAAGGGCCAAATGGCGGCAGGCAGCACATAGCGGCCCACTACAGCCAAGTTAGAGGGGGCTTCGTCGACATCCGGTTTTTCAACCAGTTTGATCAGCGGCTGGGATTCGCCCGGCTTAAGATCGTGGCCGTTGACATCGGCTATTCCGTATTGGTCTACCTTCTCGTGCGGTACACCTTCGACCATTATCTGCCCGGTTCCTGTTTGGTCGAACAGGCTGACCATTTCGGCCAGGTTATCGCGGGAAAGATCGCTGGCGGCATCGTCTACTAATACATCCGGTAGCAGCACGGCGAAGGGCTCATCACCTACTACCGGACGGGCACAGAGAATGGCATGCCCCAGCCCTTTGGCCTGAGCCTGGCGGACGCTGATAACAGTGACATTTTGCGGGCAGATGGACTGCACTTCATTGAGCAGTTGCCGCTTTACCCGGCGCTCTAGCTGGGCTTCCAGTTCAAAACTGGTATCGAAGTGGTTTTCAATGGAGTTTTTGCTGGCGTGGGTGACCAGCACGATCTCCTTGATGCCGGCGGCAATCGCTTCGCTGACTACATATTGAATCAAGGGTTTATCTACTACCGGCAGCATCTCTTTGGGAATCGCCTTGGTGGCCGGCAGCATACGGGTGCCAAGACCCGCAACGGGGATCACCGCCTTGCGGATGGTGGTTGATTTTATCGGCATTCAGATACCTTGGGTGCTCGGGATAAATCAGCCCCTATTGTAATGCAGTAAAACTGAAAAGCCATTTGCAAAAAGGGCTTATTTTGCTGGAAACTTGCAAAAAATTCTGCCTGGGCTGCAAGAGCAAGCTACTGAGCTTACCGAGCTAAATACTATTTTGTAACCCATTCTTTACAAATTTTCATCACTAGCCTCCGGAAATAAAGTGTGAGCTGGTTAACAAAAGTTCGCCCTTGAGTGAACATGAAATCAGAAACGATTCAGGCAGTGAGTATGGACTATGAGTAAAGCAACTCAATATGTGGCACGTCATCCAGGCAGTGATGGCCGAATAGATTACCCGCAAGATGAACACGCCATCTGGCAGGAGTTGTATTCCCGCCAGGAACACAACTTGCCCGGTCGCGCCTGCGATGAATACATGCAGGGACTCAAGGCGTTGGACTTGCCCAAAGACAGGATCCCGCAACTGGGAGAGCTGGATGCCGTGTTGCAGGACACTACGGGTTGGAAGACGGCGGCGGTGCCGGCGCTTATTTCATTCGGGCGCTTCTTTGAACTCCTGGCCAACAAGGAGTTTCCGGTGGCAACTTTTATCCGCAGCAGGGAGGAGTTTGATTACCTGCAGGAGCCGGATATCTTTCATGAGATTTTCGGTCATTGTCCCTTGCTGACCAACCCGGCCTTTGCTCATTTCTCCCATATTTACGGTCAGTTGGGGCTTGATGCCAGCAAGGAAGACAGGGTCTTTTTGGCGCGTCTTTACTGGTTTACCGTGGAGTTTGGTTTGCTGCGTACCCAGACCGACGGCTTGAGAATATACGGTGGCGGCATTTTGAGCTCGCCGGGCGAGACGCTGTACGCCTTCAGTGACACTCCGGAGCGCAGACCTTTTGAACTGCTGGATGTGTTGCGCACTCCCTATCGGATAGACATTATGCAGCCCATCTATTACGAGATAGAGCATATAGATTTTCTGGATGAAATCGCCCGCATGGACATTATGAAGGCGGTTACTCAAGCCAAACGATTGGGACTCTTTACCCCCAAATTTCAACCCAAAGCCAGCTGATACTGGCGGTAATGGCCTGTGTGCAAAAGTGCAGGCCACTTTCAAGGAGATGTTATGACTGAACTGGCCAATATGAAGTGCGAAGCATGCCGCGCCGATGCTCCCAAGGTGACAGATGCCGAGCTTGCCGAGCTTATTCGGATGATCCCGGATTGGGGCGTGCAGGTGCGCGATGGCATCATGCAGCTGGAGCGGGTTTACAAGTTTAAAAATTTCCGGCAGGCGATGGCCTTTAGCAATAAGCTGGCGGACTTGGCTGAAGAAGAGTTTCACCACCCGGGGATCCTGACTGAATGGGGCAAGGTGACTGTGACCTGGTGGTCGCATTCCATTAAGGGGTTGCACCGTAACGACTTTATCATGGCTGCCAAGACAGACCAGTTGCTGGATTAATCTTTTCCTAATATATTCAGTGTGTTGATTGTATCTTCACACTGAATCCTTTCCCTTTGTTACAAATCTGCTGTAAAGCGAGCTTGCCACTTGTGTCAGAACCTTCTAACGTATAGGGCGCATTTTTACATCGCTTGCAGACCTCTTCATGCAGGCGATAATCCCAAAAAATCTGAATTATAAAAGGGAATGACAGTTATGCGCTTGGAAGTCAGTTGTCAGGATCGCGTTGGTTTAGCCAAGGATATTTTAATGGTGCTGGAGCGATACGGGATTAACCTTATCGCTATCGACGCCAGTAACAAGGGATTCTTATATTTGCAGTTTGCCGAGGTCGGCTTTGAGACCTTGAGTGAGTTGATGCCCCAAATCCGTAAGGTGGAAGGGGTGCACGACGTCAGAACCGTTTCCTTTATGCCCTCGGAGCAGGAGCATTACGCCCTAAAAACCCTCTTGAAAACCCTGCCGGATGCCGTGTTCTCCCTCGACGGAAAGGGGCGAATTCGTATCGTCAACGAGTCCGCCTTGCTTATTCTGGAAATGGCCGAACATGAAGTAATAGATGAATCCCTCAATCACTGGGTGCAAGGTTTTAATTTTGGTCGCTGGCTCAGTGAGCCCAAGGTGTTGGCGCAGGCTACCCGGGTTGCTATTGGCAGCAACGAGTATCTGGCCGAAATGCTGCCTATCTATCTGCCGGATGAAAACGACGAGAGTATTCTCGCCGGCGCCGTGGTGGCACTCAAGTCGCCAGCACGGGTGGGCAAACAGTTCAACGCGCTGCAGAGCCAGAGCAGCGGCTTCGATTCAGTGCTGGCCGTCAGCGACAAGATGAAAGAGGTACTCAAGCAAGCCAAGCGTATGGCGCAGCTGGATGCGCCTTTGTTGATCACTGGGGAAACCGGCACAGGCAAAGAGCTGATGGCCAGAGCCTGTCACGATGCCAGCATGCGAAGGGAGAAACCCTTTATCGCCATCAACTGCGCCGCCATGCCCGACAGCGCCGCGGAAGAGGAGCTGTTTGGTTATGTCAGCAACGGAGAAGTGGTTAAACGGGGTTTCTTCGAAGAGGCCAAGGGCGGCACCGTCTTCCTCGATGAAATAGCCGAGATGTCCAAGGCCGCTCAGGTCAAATTGTTGCGTTTACTGCAGGATGGCAGCTTCCGCCGTATCGGCGGTGATGTAGAGGTGCGCGCCGATGTCCGTATCATCTGTTCGACTCAGAAGAATTTGGCGGAGCTGTGTCAGACCGGCGAGTTCCGTGAAGATCTCTACTACCGAATTCATGTACTGAGTTTCCATATGCCGGCGCTGCGTGAACGCAGGGTCGATATTATCCCGCTGACGGAAATGTTCCTTGAACACTACAGCCAGCAGCTTTCCAGCCCGGTGCGGCGGATCTCGGCGTCCTGCCGCGATCACCTGTTGACCTATGCCTGGCCCGGTAACGTGCGGCAACTGAAAAACGCCGTGTTCAGAGCGGTATCCATGTGGGACGGTTCGGCCGAATTGACTATAGAACAGTTGAAACTGCCTTCCTATGCCGAAGGATTTGGCTATTTCGACAAGGAGTTTGAAGGCACCTTGGATCAGGCCATGAAGCAGTTTGAAGCCGGTTTGCTGCGGCGTCTCTATCCGGCGTACCCCAGTACCCGCCAATTGGCGAAAAAGTTGGGGGTATCCCACACCGCCATTGCCAATAAACTCAGGGAATATGAGATCAGCAAGAAGCGCTGAAACCCTGTAAAGCGGATTTGCCGCCGGAATGGCTGATATTTAGCCATTCCTTGAACGCAAAGCCTTTGCCGGCGCTTGCTGGTGATAAGTGTCAGTGAAAGTTTACAAACCCGTTCTCAAAGCGGTTAAATGTGAAGTGAGTCACAGAGTTTTCATTGCCCGCGGCATGAGGTATTACTGGCGGGATAACAGAAACGGATTGAGCCGGGCAGATTGCCTGATGAAAACCATTAATCCGGACAGAGACAGGAAGGAGCAGGTATGAAATTAGCGACATATGACAATGGACGCCGCGATGGTCAACTCATGTTGGTCAGTCGAGATTTGAAGCAGACAGTGGCTGTTCCCGCCATAGCTCAGACCATGCAGCAATTGCTCGACAGTTGGTCACTGCTGGAACCTCAGCTCAGAGAGCTTTCCGATGCCCTGAATGCCGGCATGTTGGATAACACCCAGGATTTTGACGAGAGCCGTTGTTTGTCACCTTTTCCCCGCGCTTACCAGTGGGCCGACGGCAGCGCTTATGTCAATCATGTTGAGCTGGTGCGCAAGGCCCGCGGCGCCGAAATGCCGGAGTCTTTCTGGACAGATCCCTTGGTCTATCAGGGCGGTTCAGACAGTTTTATCGCTCCCAGAGCCAATATCCCGCTGGCAAGCGAAGATTGGGGCATAGATTTCGAGTCGGAAATTGCCGTGGTCACAGATGATGTGCCCATGGGGGTGAGCGCTGAAAACGCCGCCTCTCATATCAAGCTGTTGATGTTGGTTAACGATGTGTCGCTGCGTAACCTGATCCCGGCCGAGCTGGCCAAGGGCTTTGGCTTTTTCCAGTCCAAACCTTCCAGCAGTTTCTCACCGGTGGCAATCACACCGGATGAGCTGGGAGATAAATGGCAGGATACCCGGGTTCATCTGCCGCTGATCACCCATCTCAACAACGAACTGTTCGGCAAGCCCAATGCCGGGGTGGATATGACCTTCAACTTTGCCGAGCTGATCGCCCATGTCACCAAGACTCGCCCCCTGGGCGCCGGTGCCATCATAGGTTCGGGCACCATTTCCAACTATGACAGAAGCGCAGGTTCCAGCTGTTTGGCCGAAAAGCGCATGCTGGAAGTGATTGCCGAGGGCAAGGCGGTGACGCCATTTATGGGCTTTGGAGACAGGGTCAGAATCGAAATGCTGGATGATGCCGGGCACAGCATCTTCGGCACGATAGATCAGCAGGTAGTTGAGTATATAGCCGAGTAAAATAACTTGATAACAAAACGGGGCTCTCAATAAAGATGAAGCCCCGTTGGTTTTAATACCGGCTTGGTATTGCCTTCGAATGTGTCAGCGTTAAGGCTTTGGATAAAACATCACCAGGGCAGAGTCGCAATCTAAGGTTAGCGAGCTTTGGGAGAACAACTTATGTTGAAATTATATGGTTACTGGCGCTCCAGCGCCGCTTATCGGGTGCGGATTGCGCTCAACCTCAAGGGGCTTTGCGCCGAGCAGCTCTCGGTTCATCTGGTGCGCAATGGCGGCGAGCAGCATCAGGCCGCTTTCAAGGCGCTAAACCCGCAGGAGTTGGTGCCGGCTTTGGTGGTGACGGATGACAACGACGAGCGCGCCGAGTTGGTGCTGTCCCAATCGCTGGCGATCATTGAATATCTGGATGAAGCCTTTGGCGGTGAGGCGCTGTTGCCGGGTGATATTGAGCAGCGGGCGCTGGTCAGGGCTATGGCGATGGGTATTGCTTGTGAGATACATCCTTTGAACAACTTGCGAGTGTTGCAGTATCTGACCGGGACGCTCAAGTTGGATGATGCGGCCAAGAATGATTGGTATCGCCACTGGGTCGAGCAGGGCTTTGGTGCATTGGAGCAACAGCTGCAGCAGTACTCGGGCCGGTATTGTTTCGGCGACCAGGTCAGCCTGGTGGATATCTGTCTGGTTCCTCAGGTTTATAATGCCAAGCGTTTTAATATTGACTTGTCTCCATACCCCAACATTTGCCGTATTAATGATGAGTGCCTGATTCTGCCAGCCTTTATTGATGCTGCCCCTGAAAATCAACATGATGCCCAGTAGGTTTATTATTTTATAGTCATCTATGCGGTGACTATAAAATAACCTCCAAAATTCCCAGCGCTTGAAAAACCTTTCTTATAAAATGATACCTTTCTGTTAATAACAGGCTTTTAAAAATAAAATCTTCCCGGCAATTTGTAACTAATTATTTAAACAATATGCTGTTTTTATTGCGTTTTCGTTTAGGTTTATACAGGAAATTATTTTTAGATTTATAGGTTTATCATTTCTTTATTTAGTCTTTTATAACATGCTTAAAATAACGCATCTCGTATCGTATGTAGGATTTTTCCTGCTTGTCGTTTTTCTCCCATTGAACTCGCTGTTACATATGATACATATGTTAATGCTTGTTTTGGCTAAGCTATAACAATAAAAAATACGCCATACCTATTAAAGATTTGCTTCTGAAACCCAGTTTTCGGCGGTATGGCGTTTTATTATCAAAAGGAAAAGAAGCATGCATAAGTCGATTATTTCACTGAGCATAGCTGCAGCCCTATTGGCGGGTTGTGGCAGCGACAGCAAGAAAGCGCCTGAGCCGGTTAATACACCTCCGGAAAGCCGAGATGTAACCTATGACGTTCGTCAGTCGGTACGCCTCAATGGACAACTGGAAGGAAGAGATGCCGAAGGAGGGATAACCTTTTCGTTAGTGGATCCCGGCGAAGTGAAGTTCGGGACTTTGAGCATCAATGATGCGGCCAAGGGGAGTTTCAGCTATCAGACAAATGCATTGGAAGGCACAGAAGTCGTGCGCTTCAAAGTCAGTGACGGCAAGAGTGAATCTATTTCGGCATTAACCTTGAGAATAAAGGGAGGCGATCCCTTGTATCAACATCAGTGGCATTTGAAAAACACCGGCCAAAATGCCTTTGCCAGAAACCGTGGTGTGCTCGGTGAAGACATCAATGTCAGCGATGCCATAGCCTCGGGTGTTACCGGTAAAGATGTCATTGTTGCTGTGGTAGATGATGGTCTGGAGATCAGTCACCCGGATCTCAGTGCCAATGTGATCGCGGGCGGATCCTATAATCTAATCACAGGTACAGTTGACCCGACACCATTTTCCAATAGTGCTTCACATGGGACTTCGGTTGCAGGAATCATTGCTGCTGCCGGGTGGAATGGTATAGGTGGCCGGGGAGTTGCACCTGAAGCCAAGCTTATCGGTTTTAACTTCCTGGATAGCGACCCTAGCCGTGAGATCCGCAATGTACAAACCTTTGAAAATTTCACCAAGTCCCATGGCGCAAGTGCTTATAGCGACCGAGCCAGGGTGTTTAACCAAAGCTATGGAAACCAACCAATGATTCCGGGCTCAATGAGAGAAAATGAGTTTGAAGTTTATCAGCAGGTGACTACCAAGAGTTTTAATGGCAAGGGCAGTATTTTCGTCAAGTCTGCCGGTAATGGATATAATTATAATTTTTTGGGGTACAACGCCACAGGGCAACCTGAATATCTATTACCAAGAGACTTCTTTACAGCCAGAGGTGAAAATAGGCCAGCCAATAAAGGATTACCCTATCACAATGCCAACATGTCTCCCAATAATACCAACCTCTATAACCTTGTGGTCAGCGCAGGAAGTGCAAATGGTAAACGTAGCAGTTATTCATCTGTGGGGGCCAATGTTTTTGTTAACGCTCCCGGGGGGGAGTATGGTACTCAGAACCCTGCAATTGTGACTACGGACAGAGCCGGTTGTGACAAAGGCAGTTCGGTTACCGAAGAGCGCCCCAGAACCCCTTTTAATGGGGGCCAGCATCCACTCAATCTTGAGTGTGACTATCGTTCTACCATGAACGGGACATCGGCAGCAGCCCCGAATGTCAGTGGTGCGATTGCCATGATAATGAGTGTCAATCCATCACTCTCCTGGCGTGATATCCGGCATATTCTGGCCATGACGTCCAAGCAGGTAGATGCCAATATTCAGCCTATCAGAGTTCCTTTAAATACGGATGCTAGTCAGCTTTATGAAGCTGTGCCTGCTTGGTTTACCAATGCTGCTGGGTTTAAATTCCATGATTTTTATGGTTTCGGACGCATTGATGTCAGTAAAGCTGTTGCCATGGCTAGAAATTATAAGGTGAACTTAGGCGAATATCAGATAAGTGATAACTTGTCTCGTACCGAACTGAATGGGGCAATACCGGATGCTTCCTTGGAGGGGGTAAGTGATGTGCAGAAGTTCGATTCAGATTGGATTGTTGAAGGGGTACAAATTAATCTTACGGTAGAGCATAAGCGTTTGGCTGATCTGGCTGTTGAGTTAATTTCACCTTCGGGTACCCGTAGCGTTATTATGACTCCCTATAATGGATTTGTTCCCACTCGAAACTCTGGATATACAAATACTCCCATGTTGTCCAATGCTTTTTATGGTGAAAATGCCAGAGGAAATTGGACTTTGAAGGTTATCGATGTAAATAGTGGCGAACAGGGATATATTTTCCGAGTAGGAAAGGTGAATGTAGAAGAAAAGCTATTGGAAAATGAGGCTAATGGAGTACTCAAGTCCTGGTCTTTACGTATCCATGGTCACCAAGCCGTAAGCGCTTCTTAAGGAGAGGGTAGTATGAAAAATATTACAGTGATAGTTGTTTCGTTACTTATTTCTGCCATGTCTATGACAGTACAGGCTAGACCATTTTTGAGTGATGATTCTTTGTTGGATAAAGTAGCTCCCGAAGTTTATGACGTGGATACTCCATTGGTGAAAATTAATGATAGAGTTGTAAAGGCAGAAACTTTATCAAAGGGACAGCCTTTGGTTGATTCTGCTGGTGATGTTATTGCAATTCCAACAGGAAAATTCATTGTAAAATTGGCAGAAGGTGTCTCGGCTACCGAATTTTCTCAACAGCATAATTTGCATTTGGATTGGCGAAGTGATAACAACCTCCTTCTGTTATCCGCACCGGATGGAAGCGATTTATTAAAGGTTTTGGGTTCAATAAAACAGAATCCACAGGTTCTCAGAGCAGAATTGGATCTGGCACAGGACTTCTATCAACCTTGGTAAAGTATAAATAACCACTAGTGACATTCTTGGCTAGCACAGAGCAGATATACTGAATCCTATTAAAATAGGTTGATATTGATAGCCGCTGTTGTGACATGCTGGGTTATAGACGTACCTGCAGGTTCTGATTCTTGTAAAGGATTAGAACCCTGCAGGGTATATCTTTTTAAGTGTACAGTGTAAGTTACAGGTTTAATGCTGGGATTGAATAGTGTTGTAAAAGAGCTTTTTATGGTAGCGGAAATCTGTATGTTTAACAAATAACTTCATTAAGTGGGATGAGCATTAAGATGGCTGGCAATTTATAATTAAAGCTATTTTTAATTGCCATATTTTCATATGGTAATGTTTTTAATGGTGTGTTTGATAGTTTTAGTATTGTCTTTAATCCACTTTTTATCTGTTTAAATCCTTGGTTAAGTAATGTTCATTTTAATTATTGTTGTAGTTTTAAAAAGTATTTCGAGGCTTGATTTTTCATCATTTTTTACAAATCGATAAAAACGGATTAATTCTAATTTTGTGTAGGACTTTTCCCAACCTCTGCCTTTGCTATTGAAACGACTCTATTGTGTGTTACTCATGTTAACGCCTGGTTTCTCTCAGGTTATAACAATAAGAAGTACGTCATACCTATTAACTAGCTGTTTCCGAAAACCAGTTTTCAGCGATATGACGTTTTATTATCAAAAGGAAAAGAAGCATGCATAAGTCGATTATTTCACTGAGCATAGCTGCAGCCCTATTGGCGGGTTGTGGCAGTGACAGCAAGAAAGCGCCTGAGCCGGTTAATACACCTCCGGAAAGCCGGGATGTAACCTATGACGTTCGTCAGTCGGTACGCCTCAATGGACAACTGGAAGGAAGAGATGCCGAAGGAGGGATAACCTTTTCGTTAGTGGATCCCGGCGAAGTCAAGTTAGGGACTTTGACCATCAATGACGCGGCCAAGGGCAACTTCAGCTACCAGACAGATGCGTTGGAAGGCACAGAAGTCGTGCGCTTCAAAGTCAGTGACGGCAAGAGCGAGTCTATCTCAACGCTGACATTGCGTATTGACGGTGGCGACCCTCTGTATCAACATCAATGGCATTTGAAAAACACAGGCCAAAATGCCTTCGCCAAGAATCGCGGTGTGGCCGGTGAAGACATGAATGTCAGTGATGCCATTGCCTCAGGTGTTACCGGTAAAGGCGTTATTGTTGCTGTGGTGGATGATGGTCTGGAGATCAGTCACCCGGATCTCAGTGCCAATGTGATTGCGGGCGGATCCTATAATCTGATCACTGGCACTATTGACCCGACGCCATTTGCCGATAGTGCTGCGCATGGTACTGCGGTGGGTGGGATCATAGCCGCTGCCGGTTGGAATAGCATAGGGGGGCGCGGTGTTGCGCCTGAAGCCAGTCTTATCGGCTTTAACTTCCTGGATTGGGATCCCAGCGGTAAGGTCAAGAGCGTACAAACCTTTGAAAATTTCGCCAAGTCCCATGGCGCCAGTGCTTACAGTGACAATGCCAGGGTGTTTAACCAGAGCTATGGTTATTCAGTGCCTTTCCCCCATGGATTCGATGAAGATGAATATGAGGTCTATGGTGCTATTACCAAAGACAGTTTTGACGGCAAGGGCAGCATCTTCGTCAAGTCTGCCGGTAATGGCTATGCATATTATAGAGCATTCAATACTTACTGGATCCCCGGAGATTATTTCAGCGCGCCAAAGGAAGGTAAAGTGCCCAACCAAGGTTTGCCCTTCCATAATTCCAATATGTCTACCGACAACGCCAACGTATTTAATTTAGTGGTTTCGGCAATCAATGCAGCCGGTAAGCGCTCAAGCTATTCTTCTGTAGGCTCCAATGTGTTCGTTACTGCGCCGGGTGGGGAATATGGTGATGATGATCCCGCCATTGTGACCGCGGACAGAGCCAGCTGTGACAAGGGCTGGTCAGTTATTCAGAAGCGCCCGGCAACACCGTTTGATGGTGGTCAGCATCCACTCAATTTGGAATGTGATTACACGTCTAGTATGAACGGAACATCGTCTGCGGCGCCCAATACCAGTGGTGCGGTCGCCATGATTATGAGTGCCAATCCCTCTCTTTCCTGGCGTGATATTCGCCATATCCTGGCTGCAACTGCCACCAAGGTGGATGCCGATATACCCGCCAAGACGGTTGCTATCGGTGAGGGCGACGACGCGCCTGTTTATGAGGCTATCTCAGGCTGGCAGGACAATGCCGCAGGATTTCATTTCCACAATGAGTATGGCTTTGGTCGGGTAGATGTTAGTGCAGCTGTCGCTATGGCCAAGGACTACAAGGCAGACTTGGGTGAGTATCTGTTGACAGACTGGATTGCCAGTGAAATGGAGCTTGATAAGGCGATTCCGGACGCCAATATTGCCGGGGTGTCAGACTCTCTTGAGGTTGCCGAGGATATGGTGGTGGAAGCGGTGCAGATTGAGCTCAGCGCCGATCACCTGCGTCTTCCTGATCTGGCGGTTGAGCTGGTGTCTCCGGCAGGTACCCGAAGTGTGTTGATGACGCCTTTCAACGGCATGGTGTATCAGGGCGTGATGGATCCCAATAATCCGAATGATCTGGTCAAAGGCTATGATAAGACACCTATGCTCTCAAATGCTTTCTATGGTGAAAACACCAAAGGCGTGTGGACCATTAAGCTGATAGATGTGAACAGCGGTGAATATCGGTTTATCAAATATGATAAGGGCTATATCAGTATTCCCAATGAGAGTAACGGTATGTTGAAGGGCTGGTCCATTCGTTTTCATGGCCACAAGGCCAAGGCAGCATCTTAAGGAGTAACAGATGAAGATTTCAACAGTAATGATAGTCATGGGACTGACACTTTTGGCGACTCCTGCGATGGCGCATGATAAAAATCCTTTTGAAGATAACGGCGAGCAGTATCGGCAACAGGGCAGTAGAGCTGACTTCCTTGGGCTTAAGGATACCTTTTATATCAAGACAGACAAAGGTGTGCAGAAAGCCAGCAGGTTGAGTCAGGGAGAGCAACTGGTGACAGAGGCCGGCGAGCCTTTTGCGACCGTGACCGGAAAGTTGGTGGTCAAACTTAAGCCAGGTGTTGATGCCGCGACCTTTGCTGCCGATTCAGGCCTGAGGTTGGATTGGCAAAATGACACTCAACTGATGGTGTTGGCCGCTAGAGAAGGCAGCGATCTCCTGGCTGTGCTCGAAAAGCTGAAGCGGGATCCGCAAGTGATGAGAGTCAAGCTGGATAGGGCGGTACTTAAACAAGAGCCTATGTGAGCCGCTGAGATGATCCACTAAAACACAAACAGGCCCGGGTCCCACCGGGCCTGTTACTTATTGGCCAGCAAAAACTCCACAAAGGCCCGGTCGGCCTGGCTTACCGGGCGCTGTTTCTTCCAGGCAATATGCAAGTCGAGATACACTGGCGGTGCGAAGGGCAGGGCGATGATGTCATCTCTTTCATTGACCACCATTTCCAACACGCTGGTGACGGCAAATCCTTGACTTACAATCTGTTTTATTAGGTTTATCAGATTGGTTTCAAAGGCGATCTTAGGTTCGAGTTGCAGCTCTCTGGCTCGGCTCAGCATCCATTCACGATGAAAATAACCGGGTTTGAACATCACCAACTCATGGGCGAAAAACTGCTCCAGCGTTACGGCCTCGTTTGTGGCCAAGGGGTGTTCAGGGCTTGAAGCTACCACCATCTGTTCTCTAATTAACAAACAGGACTCGAACTCGGGCTTGAGGTCCTGGGCCGTGATAATCGCTATATCCACCTCTTCCTGTTCCAGCATCCTCAGGGCATCGCGGGTGCCTCCCTCAAACAGCGACAGTTTCAAATCCGGATACTGATGGCGAAAGGCCATCACCCGTGACGGCAGGTAGAATGAGCCCAACATACCGGGCACGGCAATTCGCACTTCGCCCTTTGCCAGCTCGGCCATGGCTCGGATATGGGCTTCTGCCTGATTCAGTTGCTTGAGGATCAATACCGCGTGTTGATGCAGCGCCAGCCCTTCGGCAGTGAGGCGAATGCCGCTTTCCTGGCGACTGCCGCTGCGATTGACCAGAGTGACGCCGAGCGATTGCTCCAGCCGCTTGATACTTTGACTGAGGGCGGGTTGGGCCAAATTCAGCTTCTCTGCCGCCCGGGTAAAACTGCCGTACTTAACCAGGTGATCCAGGTGTTTTAGTTGTCTGATGTCCACGTCACGCCTTACTCTTGCGATAATCCTGAGGAAGTTATTAATCATAACAAAAATTGATAAAATCGATATTATTTATCTATTATTGTTATGCGCCGCCCGGTGCTAATCTTGTTTGGTGAATCCTTTGCTAATTTAAGAGGTCGGAGTGACTAAGGTCAAAGCCGTTGGCCGGCATGCGCGTGATACCCGTTTGATTTGGGCACTGTGCGTGGCATCAGTGGTGGTTTATATCAATCTGTATTTGATGCAAGGGATGCTGCCCTTGATTGCCGAGCATTTTCAGGTAACGGCGGCCAAGTCGACTCTGGTGCTGTCTGTCACCAGCTTTACGCTGGCATTTTCCTTGCTTGGCTATGCCATAGTCTCGGACAGGATTGGCCGTCACAAGCCGATTATTATCAGCCTTTGGGCTTTGGCGCTGTCCAATATCTTGTTGGTATTTGTTAAAGACTTCAATGCGCTGGTGGCGGTTAGGTTGCTTCAGGGGATATTGCTGGCGGCTGTGCCGGCTATCGCCATGGCTTATTTCAAGGAGCAACTCAGACCTGAGACCATGCTCAAAGCCGCAGCGGTTTACATTACCGCCAACAGTTTCGGTGGCATTATCGGTCGGCTGTTTGGCGGGCTGATGTCGCAACATCTATTGTGGCAGGATGCCATGTGGCTGCTGCTGGCGGTGAGTCTGTTTGGGGTGGCATTGGTCAGTTATTTGCTGCCCAATGCCGTCAGCGCTGCCAAGCGAGAACGGTTGCCGAAACAGTGGCGTTTCTGGCGCGGTGGCAGTGAAGACTTACGGGGCTTTGTACATCACCTCAAGGATAGTCAAATGCGACTGGCTTACCTTATTGGTGGGCTGGCATTTATGATGATGGTCAACCAGTACAGCTTTATTCAGTTGCACTTGATGGCACCGCCTTATGATTGGAGCCGGTTTGAGGCGACGCTGATCTTCCTCTGCTATTCGAGCGGTACACTGGCATCGTATTATACCGCCAGGTGGATTGCCCGTTACGGGCAGTTGCCTCTGTTCAGAATTTCCTTGCTGCTGATGTTGTGCGGCAGCCTGCTGACTGTGTTGGATACCCAGGTGTGGATCTGCGTGGGCTTTTTGCTCACCTCCTGCGGTTTCTTTATTACCCACAGTTGCTGTAACTCCTTTGTGGCCATGCGCGCCAGCAGCCACAGGGCCAAGGCCACTTCATTGTATCTGTGCTGCTATTACCTTGGCGCCGCAATGGGAGGCCCTTTTTTGATGCTGTTCTGGCAGCGGGGAGAGTGGCAGGGTGTGGTGATGGGATCCATGGTTTTGCTGTTTTTGACTTCGCTGGCGGTCTGGCGCCTTGGCTGGCGGCAAAAACAGCCGCTCAGCCAGGAGATGGATACGCCTCAGGGGGCATCGTTGAGGTAGTCTTTACGCTCAAGAGCATATTTGCGCATCTTGTCGTAGAGGGTCTTGCGCGGTAGCTCCAACTGTTCCATGGTCAGCTTGATGGAGCCCTTGTTGTGCGCCAGGGCTTCTTCAATCAGCAGTCTTTCGAAAAACTCCACCCTTTGAGTCAGTGACATGCCGCTTTGCAGACTGTCACTGCTGCCTATGGCGCCGGCAAAGGCAGCCTCGGCACCAAGCAGAACATAACGTTCCGCCAGATTTCTCAATTCGCGCACATTGCCGGGCCATTCATGGGTACTGATACGGGCCTGCTGTTCACCGCCAAGGGCAATCAGCGCCTTGTGGTAACGGGCTGAAGCGATACGGGCAAAGTGCAGAAACAGCAAGGGAATATCTTCCCGTCGCTCCCTCAGCGGCGGAATGGCTACAGTCACCAGATTGAGACGATAGAAGAGATCTTCGCGAAAGCTGCCCTGGCGGCACAGTTCTTTGAGGTCGACCTTGGTCGCGGCAATCACCCTGATGTCCAGCGCTATGGATTTATTGGAGCCCAGACGCTCGACTCTTCTGTCTTCCAGTACACGCAGCAGCTTGACCTGCAATGCCATAGGTGTGCTCTCAATTTCATCGAGGAACAGGGTGCCGCCGTTGGCGTACTCAAATTTGCCTATCCGGGTCTTGTCGGCGCCGGTAAAGGCTCCTGCTTCTGCACCAAACAGCTCACTCTCTATGATGTTTTCCGGGATAGCACCACAGTTGATGGCGACAAAGTTGGCGCCGTGCCTGGGGCTGTGATCGTGCAGGTAACGGGCAACCAACTCTTTGCCAGTGCCGGTTTCACCCTCGATCAGGATATCGGCCGGAGTATCCAGCACCTGGTGGATGAGATGGCGCATCTGACGGATCCCCGGACTGTTGCCGAGGATCCTGGGGCCTGGCAGGCTCTGGGATTCCAGCTCCTGCTTGAGCTTGCGGTTCTCCAGCGTCAGGCTGCGCTTTTCCAGTGCCCGCTTGACGACGTCCAATATATGTTCATTGTTGAAGGGTTTTTCCAGAAAGTCGTAGGCGCCCTGTTTAACGGCGCTGACCGCCATGGCGATATCGCCAAAGCCGGTGATCAGTATTACCGGCAGATCGGCATCCAGCTGTTTGATTTGCTGCATAACACTGATGCCATCCATGCCGGGCATATTGACATCGGTAATGACTACTCCCATCCAGTCACGGCTGAGGTGGCGCAAGATCTCTTTCGGTTGAGTCGATGCTTTGGCACTGATGCCTTCGAGTTCAAATAACTGGCTCAGCACTGTGCCTATATGGGGTTCGTCGTCCAGGATCAGGACAGTGTATTCTTGTTCGCTCATTGGGTTTCCTCGCCGTGGTACAGAGGCAACAGGATCTGAAATACAGCGCCGCCTTCTGCGGCGTTGGCGACGCTGATGGAGCCCTGCATGGACTCGACAATTCGGCGGGAGATGGAGAGTCCCAGACCCAATCCCTGTCGTTGGCTGGTGGTAAAATAGGGTTCGAAAATTTTCTCCATCTGGCTTTCGTTGACGCCGGGGCCGGAATCTTGAATTCGGATACACAGCATATCTTCTACGCTGATGCTGATGATCAACAAACGCTCATCGACTCGTTGCATGGCGACTATGGCATTGCTGATAAGGTTCACCAGTACCTGTTGCAGGCGTATTTTATCGCCGTAGAAACACCAGGGCTTACCCGGGAGCTGCAGTTCGAGCCGGATACCCTGTTTGTCGATTTCCGGATGCACTATGGTCAGCGCCTCCTGCACGGTTTCATTGATACTGGTGGGCTTGTCCTGGCCCTGGCTCTTACGGGTGAAGCTCTTGAACTGGGCAACTATTTCCGCCAAGCGGTCGGTCAGGCTGATGATGGTGACCAGGTTTTCCTGCGCCTTGTCATGCATGCCCCGACCAAGAAAGGTTTGAGTGTTTTGGGCATAACTGCGCAGCGCCGCCAATGGTTGATTGATTTCATGGTTGATGCTGGCAGACAGACTGCCGATGACAGTCAGCTTGGCGGCCTGGATCAGTTCATCCTGGGTTTGTTTCAGTTGGGTGTTGGCATCTTCCAGCTCCCGGGTACGTTCTTTGACCCTATGTTCCAGCTGGCTCTGGGCTTGGCGCATGCGTCTTAGGTTACGGCGCCGCTCGAGACTGAACAGCAGACCCAATGCCAGCAACAGAAAGATACTGGCGGACAGCAGCATCACAGGGGGCAGTGAACGATACAAAGGGTGTAGCGAGCCGAGAAAAGTGAGCAAAAAAGACTATTAAGTTGAGCAGCTGTATCTTTGCTAACTTTAGCAGTCTTTCCTCCTACTATCCCGTATTGAAAACCTTTACTCAACTATTTTTAATATGCCTCCGTCGCTCCACACATCGCCTACACTTAACCCCGCGGACGAGGTTGGGATGTTACTAAAGTTGATAGACTTAGCGTTGATCTTACCTTCACTAGTGATGCTCATGATGGTCGTTTCGTTCAGCTTAAATTTATAAGCTAAAGAATTAGGATCAGGGAAAGTGTAATTAAGATTAAAGGCCGTACAGCCATCTACTGATAAAAGGGTGATCTCGCCAGAAAAGCCGGAGACCTTTTGGATTAACCTGTTTGAATCATCGCTTTTGTATGGAAGCGATATGCTACCGCCAGAAAAAAGATCGCCATTATCAAATCTAACGTCACCTCCTTCACTAAACAAAGCGTAGTTGTTACCGCTTCCGACCCGGAAGTCACCTATGTAAATGCCATATGAGTCTGTGACGCTTCCGTTATTTATAGGGGCCGTAATATCTATGCCGTACAGAGATCCGACATTCCCTATCCCTTGGTTTCTCGCCCACAGACGTAAAGCAACAGCACGCCCAAGATCGCCAGGACCGTAATTATTAGCCTCAAAAAATCCGCCGTAATTGGCCGCTAATTTTCCACTTCCAGTGTAACTCGCTTTTGACTCAAATAAATAATTCCTAACGTTAGATAAGTCTAATGAATTTGACGATTCACCGACATCACCGTAAATGTCCATTCCGTGAAAGTCGGTAGTTTGGTTTGGCTTAGTCGGTGGTGATATATGGAATTGATACGACCAAGCTACAGGCCTATTAGAACTTACTTCTGATTCATTTCGTTCAGTTTTCGTGCGACCGTAAACCTCCGTAGCATAAGATGATGATAAGTAACTATCATCGTCGTTAATTACTTTTAATTGCTTGACCACTCCAAAGTAACTGCGCAAATCTTCTACTTGATTCGATGCTGTAATAATAGCGATTTTCACTACGTAATGAGCGGTGCCATTGTTGTCAATGTAGTCGTCAAGCACATCATCGGTAATTATTAGCGTTTGTTTTGTTTCCCAAACGTTTGAGACATCACCATCAAAATAAGCGTCTACATAAACATTTTTAGGATAAGACTCTGTTGTTACTATTTGCTCTTCATCTAGCTCTACGCGGAGACCACCTACATAAGCAGCTCCTGGTAAAACGCCAAAAGTGTTTATCGCGCCACGTGGGACTACTTTAAAACCGTCATCAATAAAGGAATTCTTACCGTTAATGTCAACGGCCAGTTGGCGAGTGAGTTGGTCAGACCCAAATTGATGATATGCAATATACTGAATAACTTGTTTAAGATGGTCTTCTCTAGAAGGATCAAAAACTATACCTTGAGAGTCTAGGAGATTCTTAAACTCGGCAATATTGTGGTTGAACCAATCAGCACCAGGGTAACTGGGAACATTGTTTTCACCTGACTCAGTAAACCAGCCTGCTAGGCCTGTTAGTGGCTTGCTGGCTGGGCGCTGTTCGGCTTGTGAACCATTCTGTAACGGATGCATGGTAACTCTCCAATTAAACCTGTTTAAACGCTATTCAAAGCGGCTTTCTAGTAAAAATCTTGCCTATACGGCGTAGTAAAACTCGTAGTACAAGCCTGCGAGCTTGTAGCGATTCAACGTGCACTCAAGCACGCCGGCATCGGACGTCAGTAGCGGTGTCAATACATCATCCAAGCACGTCATATAGGCCCCAGGAATGCCGTATACGGTCACACGCATAATGTGCCGGTATTTCTGTTCCCATAATGGGTAAACGCAGGAACGCAGGCAGTGATGCGGGAATGTCTCATCAACTTCTACCGTGAACCCCAAATCTGTCGCTAACTTCTGAACGTTCCATGCTTGCAAGCCGCCTTTGCGGTGGTATTTTTCGATTACTGCATAGCGACGGTATTCAATGTTGTTCCCAAGGTCAGTTTTACACTCAGGGAGACCAAGATACTCTTCCCACTCATCCAATAACTTGGTAGTCGTCTCTGGCCGCATTTCATTAAGCAGCTCATCAGCACTTAGCTCCGCGCCTTCCAGACGTGGTGCATATCCAGCTGCATACTTGCTCAGGTCCAGCTGCACTTCTCTTGGCCACAGAATGCCGCGAGGCATCTGAGCCATTATTGAGTTAGTCCATTGCTCTACGGAGTGCCCCATGTCACGGCCCCCAGTGCATGCAGTTCGTTTGATAAAGCGGTGACATCTGCATTTAGATCCAGCAGGTAATTATTTACACCTACAGTTGCCCCAATAGCCGTGCGAACACCGGCAAGAAGCAGTGTTTCGCCTGGGCTGAGAGTGTTGTAATAGCTATTAACACTGGTCATAACGCTTTGGCGCAGTTCGGCGGTATCCGGCGTCAAAGTGATATCCAAATCGGTGGTTTTCAGCACCAGTGGAATGTATACGGCTTCAATACCACCAGGCCGTCCAACGTCAGCACCAGTTGCAGGATCAGGATGGCGGTAGATGTAGTCAGCCATGGCCACTTGGTCTTGATAAGTTGGCAGGATATCGGGGCGATCATCAAAAACAAACGCATAGCCTACTGTCGCCGGGCCCTGGTAGTTGTCCACGGCCCAGGCACGATTTACCCCGGGAACTTCGCGGCACCAGGCCACATAGTCGTGAACAGCGCCGCCCATTGGCGGATTGCGCTTACGGAATAGCAAACGCTCCAGCACCTGGGCAACGGGTTCAAGATCTGCGCCACCCGTTATGTCGCTGGTAATACCATTTGGTTGAATACCTGGCACGGTAGAAACCAGAGTTAATACCGTCCCGGCAAGTAAGTTGCCGGCTGCTCCGGTTTCCTCCGCCTCAACCTGAACTTCCACAGAGCCACCGGATGGCGCATTCGATAGCGTCACCCGATACAGGCGGCCATCTGAATGTGTCATCACAGTGTCAACGGGAATAGGCACATTACCGGTAAAGGTCACAGAGCCTGCGGCACTGGTGGCCAGTTTCTGGATCACACCCTCATAACGGGCGGTATCGATAATGGTTTGATCTTCTGATTCAGAAGACGGAATGATTTGGCGAACTATCCAACTTTGATAATCATAGAGATCGCGAATGCTGCCGCTTACTGCGGCGTTCAGTGCCTGTTCGATACCGAACTTAGGCAAAACGGTATCCAACGAGGCTTCAATATCAATTAAGCCACTTTCTACCAGGCTGCGCAGTGTAGGTACATTAAATGGCACGTTGAGACTCCCATTTCTTCGACGCTGTAAATGAGATCACCTCACCATCAGGCTTAGTGATCACAATCTTCAAGGCCAGGGTCTGAAACCGTGGAATGGAGCCGGTCACCACAACAGACTTAGCCAAGACACCATTGCCTTGGTCAGCCAACATCCATGCGAGAGCGTCTTGTGCATATTTAACAGCCCTGTTGCGCACCTCGTCGGTCAGCTTTTCGCGATACAGCAACCATATTTTTGAGCCCCAAGGTGCATCATAGAAAGTATCGCCAGGCCATCCTCGCTGGTCTCCTGAACCATCAGGCAGCGTATCTGAGTCTTCAGCTCTGGCATCGGTAAACAATGAGATCAAAACGAGGGAGGAAATTTCGCCATTGATATTTCCTCCCTCGATGATGACACCTGCATTTTTCACCATGTCCAGCACGATGCTAACGCTCATAACAAACCTATTCCGGTGGCGATGTCGGCCTGCTTTCTGCGTCCTGATGAATATGCCCAAGATACGAGATGTTATTGGCCGACAAGTCTAAGCCGGTTACTACGCTATCTGATGTGATACCACCTGAAGCGAAAATCCCCAGGTCTGTTGATATTCCACCTGTCACATGTAACGGGCCTTGAATTAATGTTTCAGGGGAAATAATAGTGAAGGAGTTGGCCGCTTCGAAAATAACGTCGGTTGCTGTAACGATTATCTGGCCTGCCTGGGTCAAGCGGATTTTGTGACCCTCAAGATGGTATATAAAAACATCACCATTTTCACCATGGGGCCGATATTTTTTATCTTCAACGGCAATGGCTACCAGTCCAGATAAACTACCACCTAGGGCCGCCACAATCGCCTCAGCACCCACTGGTGGATATGAGCTCATGCCGTAGTTCTGGAAGCGTTCGATATTGTCACCTGACTCATCGGCGTGCATCTTCAGCTGCAGGTTCTGCCGCTGCAAGTCTTCAACAATCCCGGTTACCAGTGCACGAGTGAGCATGCCGGTTATCCTGCGGCGTATGGGTGCCAGCAGCTTATCAATGTAACGAACTGTTAATTGATTCATAGTGTCAGGTCTTCCAATCAGATTTCAATTTGGCAGGTAGCTTGGCTGGAATATCAAAAACCTCTGGTCTCACCAAACTGATTATCGCTAAACGGCCATTATCGTCTTCACTGAACATCACCGAAGCAATCAACATATCCTCAGCCAATCCCATAATCTCATCAGTAATAGGCACAACCTGATTGATGTTCCACAACTTGCCTGTTTGCGGTATCCGCCAGCCAGTCACCGTATATTCAACGCTGTTTGACTTCGCAACACTACGCTGACGTTCCCACTTTCCGCGCAGGGCAGCTCCCTCTGCAGTTGTTATTTCTTCATTGATAATAATTAACGGTCTATAACGGCCTATATCTCCATCCTTAATTTCTGCTTCCACTCCTCCAACAGTTGAAATAGCAGCAGAATCTAGTTGTTCACCCCATGAACCACCAACTGATTTAATCTTGAAATTGCTATACCGTTGCCGCCAACTAAAGCGCCCTCGGCCTGCCTTGATATTGTCCCCAAGTCTAAGGGCAACACCGGCTCTATCTTTACTGGCGCGGGTGATCACCAGGTTGCCAAAGGTGTCACTGGTTAGCAGCACGCCTCGTTGCTTGGCCAGGCGTGAAAGCAGCTCGTGCGGGGTCTCACCCTGTTCAATTTGAATGCGTTGGAATGGTTCGCCAATATCGGTATTTACAATCACTTCAATGCCAAATGGCTTACACACCGCATTGGCTATTTGGGTCAGAGTTTGATTGTTGAACTGACCACTTGGGTAGTCGACTGAACAATCAACAAGATCGGCAGTTTTATCACGGCCAGACACCGCAATAGTGACGGTTGTTTCATCGTAGCTTGGGATCCAGTCGTCAACATAACCTGTAATTACTCGCTCGCTGCCGATATCAACTGTGCATTGCTGCCCCTGCTTTATTGGCTCCATGAACTTTTCATATTGCCCTTGACGCCCTTGCCATTTCCACGTTAATTCCAAATCGAATGTGCCAGACATAGCTTCAAGCGAACGGGTAACTGATATTTTTGTCCACCCTTGATAAATATTACCACCGGCTTTCAATATAATGTTTTCTGCCATTATCAATTAACTCCCTGAAATAACTTCAACATCATCAGTTGGCAAAATAAAAGCCGGGTTTGAAAACCCATTTCTTTTCACTATGCTATCGCGCCGTTCTGTATTGCCGGTTTCCTGCCATGCCACCAAAGCAACGGGAACAGTAGTCGTTGCACGGTAGATACTTACCTGCGGCAGCAGTTCCGCCCTAGCTCTGGTATCAGCCAACACCGCCTGACGTAACCTGCGCATCTGGCGCCAAACCGCAGAGCTCCCTGACTCAACCGCAGCTGCTGCGTAATCAGCCAGTTGTTCTGCGATACCGTATCCTATCGACTTAAGCTGTTGCCCGGTAAGAATCGCATTACGCTCGGCCCCGGAAAGGCTTTCAACAATCTCTGGTTGATCATCCAGTTTCTGCACTATGTCGGCCTCTGCCAAAGCCGAACACTGAGATACTGCAGCACTATTGAGCACCAGCGTTTTGAATGCCGCGGCATTGGCAAGAATGGCTTCCTGCTTGGTCGGATTGGATACTTTAGGTACCGATGCTGCCATGCCGCCATCGCTGCTGATATCTCTGGCCAGGCCACCGGTTACTGCCAGCTCTGCACGGGTACCTTGCCAGCGGTTCTGTACGTTTCTGTATACCTCAAGTGACCGGATTGGGTCGGTGACTACGCCTTTAATGTCTTCCAACAAACCCATGGTTTCGCGGGCCAGTTCGCCAGGCTGTGCCAATAAGTTGCCAATAGAGTCCTTGGTGCGAACAAGTCTGTCTGTCCACTGGCGAAGTTCATCCGGCAGCGAAGGCAAGCCCCGCGCCAGTTCGTCCATATCATCAAGGAACAAGTCCACCATATCGCCGACGCCATCCAGGGCATCGGTATCAAACTCGTTGGCGAAGGTCTGTTCAATCGCAACTTGGGTACTTTGCGCCTCGGTATTAACTTCTGTGGCTGTGTCTGAGGTGGCATTGGGGAACAGGTTTTCACCCACCTCAAACACCTCAAAGCTAAACGTAGCGGTACCATCAATTCGATTAACCAACTTGTGGCTAACCCGGCCTATCTGCACCTTACGAATACCAAACCAGGGATGAACAAGTTCACCCGGGCCGGGTTGGTTTAGCGCAGTCAGTATCGCATCAAGCTGCTGAAAATAGTCATCACCCAGCACCCGTCCGGTAATGTTTTCCCGGGTTAACACCTTGCCGTTGTCTTCGGTATAGCCAAGTTCTTTCTTGGGATATGAATGGGGAACGGCGCGGCGGCCACTTTCACCGTCGGCCTCTTCCAGTAAAAACTCAACACCCCTGAAGGATGCTGACAAACGATCTTCAAATGCCATTTACAGCCCCTTTAATTGATACCTGTATCGGGATCCACAGTAATACCCGGTGGCGCTTTTTCTACCGTTAACCTTGGTCTGTTATCTGATAAGTCCAACTTGAGGTTCAACTGGCCACCAATACCGTTAACCATATTGCGGATGTCAGCATTAGGGTCGGCAACCGTTTTCATTTCACCGGCCAACCATTTTTTAATGCCGTCAATGGCGTCCATCAAACCAGGTTCAGCCACAAGGCCATAGGATTTAGCCAGGGCTTTTTCTTCTTCGCTGGTACGTCCTATCTTAAGCAGGGGAAAGTTCTCCGCCTGGCTCAGGCCAAAACCGACTGTGCCAAGCGCCACAAGATTTTGCATGCTGAATAATTTGGCACCGCCGCCAGCCTTTCCTTTTTGGTTGGAACCACCGGCAACATCCGGCATACCGCCGCCCATGCCGCCCTGTCCCATATTCACCACATACACAGGCATTACGCCCAAATCCGAAAAGCCACCTTTACCGCTTGCCGCGCCTTTACCTTTGCTGCCGAAGATATTCTTGATATCGCTTGCAACCTCAAGGCCTTTTTTGGCGGCAACCAAACCACCAACAACCCACAGAGCGGTTTCCCCCCATTTGAGCCAGTTATCAATGGTTTCCTGGTCAACACCGTTAATAGCATCGGCGAGGTCTTTAATAGGTTGAGAGAGGCGGCTCTCGGCAAAATTATTGAATGATGTATTGAGCGCCTTTATTGCGTTATTAAACTCGGCAGCATTCTTTGCTGCGGCTTTTTGGGTTTCGCCATATTCACCTGATGATGTTGTCATCTTCTGCAACAACTCTTTATTCTCTTGCGAATATAATGACGACAAACCTTGAATGGCTGTTTGGTCGAATACATCACCTAGCTTCAATGGGTCATTCTTTGCTTTATCCAAAACCTCCAGCAACAACTCAACAGGCTGGCGCAGTTCCTTGGTACCTTTTTTGAATACCTCTATTCCCTGCCTATTTAAAAATTCCACCTTTTTCTTATCAGAGAAGGTCGCGAATACGGCTTGAATAGATGTCAATGATTCATTCGCATTACCCTTGGCCTTGGCAAACAGCTGTACCAATGCCGACATTTGCGTTATTGCCTGGGTACCTTTGCTTTGATATGTCGCGAACAATTGCTCTGAAATAGATGCCAGGTCTTTTACGTTAACGCTACCGATGGCGAACTGACTGTATAAGTCGTCAATGGTATTCATTACCTGCTTGGCGTCTTTAATACCTTTCTCGCGGAACTGGGCAAACAGCGCACCGCTTGATTTAGCATCTGCGCCAAAGGCCTGCATGAACAGCCCCATGTTTTCCAGGTTATTAAGGACAAATTCAAAGTCACCTGTTTTTCCCAGCAGTTCATCAACAGCCGCCGCGAATGCCGTGGTATCAATGCGGATATCGGCCTGATTGGCCAACGACAAGATATTGCCTTTTAACTGCGATACTTGCTCATCTGTCAGCTTGGCGTTGGTACCTATGCGGGTCATCTGTTCAGAGAAGTTACCTATGTTGCGCACAGTAGCACCAGTTACCAGCCCGGCAGCCAAACCCACATAGCGGTTACCAATCGCATCAATACCCCGGCCAGCAGCATCGGTACTACGGCGAACCAGGGTCATTGCCTTTTCATTTCGCTTGGCAAAGTCGCTCATGGAGTTGCCATATTGACGCGCCTTGGCGGCAAGGTTGCCGGCCAAGTTCAATATGATGTCGGTTTTAAGTTGCTGGGCCATGAATCATATCTCTTAACGTTGAAAAACTGCGCCAAAGCTGACGGAATGACATTGAAGATGAGACGCTAAGCGGGATCCTTGAAGACAACGCCAACTGCAGGCCTTCGCAAAGTTCCGCCAGCGCCTTATTATCGCCCCCGCTTTTTCAGCTCCTCGGCAATAAGCTGATCCAGCTCAGAGGCTTTGTGCTGCAGCAAATTAAAGTCATCCTGATGTAACTTGCGCAGGGTCTTGATATTGATTGGCCCTTGGATACGGCCAATGTATTCGACCTGGCGCACCAGTAACTCCAAGCCATAGAGCACATCACTGGTATAAGCAATGGCCTTGCCGTCTTGAACCACCACTTTCTCAGCGGCGAGTTGCGCATCGATATAGTCACCGGAGGCCAGCTCTCGCAAGCCGACCTCCTTGTGAATGACCTTACCGTTATCACCGTCTGACTCGATACCGTGCTCCAGTTCAAAGGTCATTATTGCCATCAGATACGCTCCACCCGGTTGCCCTGGAACGTACCTGTAATTTCCCCTGAGTCAGACACGGTAAATGGAGCCTGCGGAGCACAGTCGGTCATCATATAGTCAACGCCGTTATCACCCTCCCAAGTGAGGGTGGCATTGGTAATATTGTTGATCTCCAGCACATCCACATCTTCATCAGCAGCGATTACCACGGCAATGGTGGGTACCGTGTACTCGTTCGACTGCCCCCATACGCGGCCTGGGCCCACATGGGGAGTACGGGTATAGCCGCCCGGGCTAAGAGTGGAACCCTTTTTCGTTTTCAGCTGTTTGCTGTTGGCACGAATAATCACTTCACCAAGGATTTGTCCCATTGTGATAGCTCCCTAATTAGAGTTTGAACTGCATCAATGCGGCGAAGATACGCAGCTGATTGACGATGTCTGGGTGGAACACGCAGTTAAGGCGGTTCTGGTCGCCGGCATCGCGGTATACTTCCAGGCTGTCCTTGAACGCCTCAAAGTCTTCCATCAGCGCCTTGGGTACCCAGTCGTTATTGGCCAGTTCCAGAATGGCGGCGCGCATAATCTTGGGCGTCACCACAGGTTGGCCTGGGTCAAGGCGCTCCAGCACGTCATCATTGGCCAGCTTGTGGCGCGGAAAGCGATTGGTCACCATGGTGCGCAGTGAGTAACGCAGGTAGCCCAGCGTGGCCGGAGTAGTGATATCCAAGTAGCTTGGATCAGGATCCCCAAAGGCGTTCTCACGATACATGCTGACTTCGCGCTCAATGGCCACTTCGCCGCCCGGGGTCACCATGTAGGTGGCAATACCATCACCCAGCAGCAGGTTGCGTTCAGTGCTGTCCCACTGCACATCTTTGGCGGGTGGCAGCAAGCCTGTCATCACCAAGGTCTGCAATGGCCGCGCCGGATCTATCCCCAAGGAGTAAGACGCCTGGCCAGCATAAGCCGCGGCAAACTCATAGGGCGAGTGGGGCGCTTTGTTGGTACCCATGCAAGTGAAAAGGTAGTCGTTGCGGGCGGTACCGAATGCACCGGTCTCGGCAAAGGTGCCACGGAATGCGGTGTAGGCTATGCCCTCAATCATCTTCAGCGGCCCCCATCGGGTCACCAGTTCGTCACGCAGCTTGTTGAGGCTCTGGGTATCGTTGAACGGCATCACAATATGGTTGTACCACTCGTTTGGAATGGCGGCGATCACCGCATCCATATCCGGGGTACCTGCGCCGCCGGTCATTTCGACCAGGGTGAGGGTGACGCCTGTTGGCAACACTTCACCGTCGTAGTAGTTGTAGCGGATATCGATGTCATCACCAGTGGTTCCGGTCCATTTGCAGGTGAGCTCAACGGTATCGGTAGTCGCTGCTTTCAACGCAGCAGTTACCGGCAAGTGCACGTTGGCATTTACCTTGGCGATGATTGCCGCCGCGATGGTGTCTGCATCATCTGCATCGTTGACCGTAACCTGCACAGATTCGCCGGCGATGAGCAGTGCAATAACACCTGCCTTGGCCGTTACCGCTGCGACAGTAATCTCACCTTTGGCCGCACTGCCGCCAAGGTCGGCCACGCCCAGGGCGTAAACATCGGTATAGCCATTGGACTGACGAAACGTTTTCAGCATCCGTGACAGCATTGAACCATAGCCATAGAGCGAATCCATTTGGCTTTCACTGGTTGTTATCCGGTTCAGTGTCAATGCTGTCGCCGTACCAGGGGCCAACTGCTGACCAATCACCAGCACCTTTTGTGCCAGTGCCGGGGTACCGGACAGCGCCTGACTGTTATCGATATCGATATAGACCAGCGGCACCTTGATATCGTTGGGGATATTGCCTAACGCCATGGTTATTCTCCTTTCGCTTTAGCCTTTGGCTTGGCCGTGGCTTTCTGTTGCACCACATCACCATCTTTGAGTCTGCGAACCCAGAATGATGAACGGGTAACGTTTTCGCCTTCTTCGGCGAGATAGCTGCCGTCCGGCTTGCGCACCGGCACGGCTTTGTTTGCAGGTTTTACGTTAATCAACATGATCCATTTCCTGTTTTGATACCGCTATTGCGGCAGGTCTACTACGCCGTCAATGGTTGGTGCACCGTCTGCCAGCTCACCGGAGAGGCCAAAGCGGAGGAAGTCATCCAGCGAAGCCTGGTCGATGGCTTCATCGAGATACCACTGCTGTGACCAGCTCACGGCCCAGCACGCAATGCCCAGCTCATCGATACCTGTGCTGTACAAGTTGTCGGCACGGAAATTGTCGGCCTTCGAATACGCCTCCGGTGGTGACAACTTATTCATCATGGCGGCAACCAGCTTGCCGGCGATGACTTCGGCCAGTGTGTCCTTGGGGTAGGCAAAGCGTTCGGCGGTAAATACATAGGCCGCCATATTGACGGTACCGACAATTCGCCCACCAATGCGCTGGTAATTGGCTACGCTCAGGGCGGCAATACGGATACCGCCATCACGTTTTGACAGCCAGCGCTTCACATCCTGTGCGGTGTTGAAGCGGCCAATATGCCGCTCAACAGTTTCCACCTTATCGAGATCCCGTTCGCTACCTTCGAGCAGGGGTTTCAGGTACTCCACCACCTTGTTACAGGCGTACACGGTAGAGCCGACAAGGTTGAAATCAGGTCTAGTGGTCATTGCATAAGCTCCTGCCAGAAGTCACCAATCACGGCATACACCTCGGTTTGATTATCACGGCTCAACCCCAGGAACTGGCGCTGAGGAATATTCATCACCCGGCTGAATGCTGAAATAAATTGCGTGCGCGGCGCGATAGCCATGCCAAATGCCTGACTGACAACACGAGTATGAGCATCAACTTGTACCGAACCTGCAAAGCCATCTTGATGCACAGCCGCATAAGGCAATGGTGAGCCCACTCGAACCTGGTCACGTTCAACCAGATACTGAATGGAGTCGAGCAGATCACCTTCACCCTGCAGCAATGACTGATTACCGTGGCGAGTCTTGGCGTACGGAGCAGACCAATCGGGCCAACTGCTGCCATCAGGCGCTTGCTTCTCATCGGCGATACGTCTCCTGGTCTGGCTTTCAACCACGGCGCCCAGGGTGTCGAGCAGCGCCATTTTATGCTTGGGGTTGCCCAGGGTTTCCAGCAGCTGCTGATAGCGCTGTAGCTGCTCGGTACCTGTGACCTGCATACTGATAGACATCAGAGAACGCCCCGTAAGTTGTTCCGGGTAAACAGGCGCTCGTTGTCCTGTACCAGCTCCACCTTGCCAACGCTGCTTTCAGCGGGCGCTTCAATGGTTGGCAGGCCGAGTTCCCGCTTGCCGGATGCTATCTCGCGCAACGTTTCCAGTTGCATCTTGTAGCGATCTTCAAGAAGATTCGTGGCTTGGTTATCCCTATCAGCCAACCAGTAGAACGCAATGAGGATGGCAATCTTATTCAAGATCCCGGGTACAGACGGCAGTGGCAGCACGTAACGACGCCCCAGGAACGAGTCTATCTCTTCATCCGCTTGTTCAAGCGCCTGGTTGATATAGGTATCGTTCAGTTCGCCGGTATCCCTGTCGATGGCGAAGTTCCACAGCATTGACTCATCGCGATCAATTAGGTCTTGCTTGGTTGCATAAGTTGCCATCCGCGTTACCTCATGCCTGGTCGACTAAGTCTTCGAGTTCAACGGGTTCAACAATCAAGTTGGGTTCCCGGTATACTCGCTGCGCTTTTTCTTTAGTGAGCAATACCACCTGCTCTGACTCATAACCCTGCGCATGAACTCCCGCAGCCGCATCCGCTTCATGCTCAACCATGAGCACCAGCGTTTTCTTGAGACGATGAAACTGCACGCCGCTACGCCAAAAGCCAGCGTCCGACTTAGCACGTACTTCGAAAGCACCAAGAAGGGTGCAAGCATCAGCGCCAGGTTTAGCAGCCCCAGCATCACCTTGCGATAGATCCACGCTTTCATCTTTACTCCCGTTTTGTTTGGCTTGCGCCTCTGCTTCGGCCTTGGCCTTGGCTTCTTCATCAGCTTTGGCTTGCGCCTCTGCTTCGGCCTTGGCTTTGGCTTCTTCATCGGCTTTGGCTTGCGCCTCTGCTTCGGCCTTGGATTTGGCTTCTTCATCGGCTTTGGCTTGTGCCTCTGCTTCAGCCTTGGCCTTGGCTTCTATTTCGGCTAAAGCTTCGTCCGATTTGGCTTGCGCCTCTTTGATGGCAGAATTCTCTGCCACTGTTTGCCCGGTTGCAGTTGCTGCAGTTTTCCGGGGGCGACCAGCGCCTTTAGTTGTTTTCGTTCCACTCACGTTGAGCTCCTTTTAAACTCAGTTTGAAGAACCTGTGGTTATGGTTTAACGCCCCACATGCTTAAGATCACTCCGGAAGATGCCGGCAAACCGTTGGCGGCAGCAAAGGAGATAACAGACACTTGCTTGGCGGCGTCCGAGGTGTAATGCCTGAACCTGAACTTCTGCAAAGCATTGATATCAACAGCAATGGTGTAATCTATGGTGCGCTTCTCATTGGTTGTTTGGGTGTTAAGGGTGATGGGACGCAGCGAACCCTCATACGGAACCCAGTTTCCCTGGCCGTCCTCAACTTCAATGAACACGCCCCAGTCAATCACGGCGGTACCGGTTTGTTCACGCAAGCAACTCAGGCTCAAACTCACCATTCCAGAGAAGCGTTTGAGCGCTGTTATCTCACCGGTAACCAGGTCAACATCAATGGATGGTTCGGTTAATGTGACCTGATTAAACAGAATGGTCTCTGGCTGATAATCCACTGTCAGAGACTGCTTGGCATCGTTCGCATCCTGGGTAACAAAGCTGGCTCGCAGCAGTACTTTGGGAACAACGAACGGACAACAGTCGCCAAACATGCTCAGTACTCCGTCACAATGACGTTGCCGGAATTGGACAAGGTGCGGCCCCAGACTTTCATTGACAGCGAGGTGTTCACCTGAAAGCCAACATCCCCCAGATGCCTTAAGTTATGGCCGACTGTTTGCGCTGCATCAGGCTTAACGTCTGATACCCAGTACAGCAAGGTGGCACCTGCTTGGTTTTCAAAGCAGCCTTTCTCGGCAGCACTGAGTTGCGTCCAATCGTCACCTTGTACCGTAACTATTTGACTGGCCATCTTGATCTCCGGTTAAAGGGTGGCGCGTCCTTGCGCCGGTATCCGTCCTGGTTGCTGCTTGTGGTTATGCTGTAATCAGCGGTGACACCACGATCTCAACATCGTTGTAGTAGATGTTGGTATCGCCACCTTCGATGAGCATGCGGGCAATCAGCTTCTTGGCTGCCGCTTCATTGTCGGGTCCGACAACCAGCTTGGTTGCACGGGTACCAATTGGGGTGCCGTCTACTTTTTTCATCTTCTGCAACAGCTTCTTGGCCGCCTCGTAGTTGGCTTCGGTGAGCGCGGCCTTAGAACCAATCGCCAATTGAGGGAACGAGAAGCCAACGTTACAGCGGCCATCAACACCGGCGGCGTACTTGTTGTTGAACCAGGTGTACTCTTCGCTGGGGTTCATGTTCTTGAACACGAACGGGCGACGGTTCTGGAACACCACAGGCTTGAGCACCTTGGTATCGTCAATCAGGAACCAGGGCTCACCGGTATCGGTAAGCGGATCACCAACCACGTTGGAGAAGGTTGTCGCCGGCGTGGTTTCCAGTGGGTGATCAGTATCGAAGTAGTTCTGACCGTCATAACACAGGGTGCTAAAGCCTGCGGCCAACAATGGATACGCCAGGGTGTCAGGGAAGTACGCCACTTGATCACCGTAGTTCTGAGCAACCACGCTGTAATGGCCGATTTGGTCATCGTCTACATCTTCACGTGATACAGAGATAGAACTTTCGAACGTTTTGTTCTCGATCGAGTAGCCGTGTTTGCCCATATCGGCCAACTGGCGAGCACCGGTCCACTCAACAATGCCTGGCAAGTCTTTCAGCCAGCCATAAAAGTTAGCCGCGCCGGAGCTTGGCACTTCAGTAGCAATCATCTGCCACTGCGGTTGTGCAGCAGACAGCCCTCGGGTATAGGCCGCTGACATAGTGGCCTGCAGTGCTTCCAATACTTGTGCTTCAGTAGCCATTAGTTAGCTCCTACGTTCAGTTGGTTTTTGGCTGCCAGGAACTCTTCCTTACTGACACCCATCTTGCGACACATCGCCAGCTCGTGTTCTTCGAGCTCGGCATCGCCGTTAGTTTTTGGCGCCTTCTTCTGCGAGTTGGTGGCAATCACAGGTGCGGAGCCAACAAAGGCTTTGAACTTTTCGACACCGTCTTCCATACGACACAGGCCGACATACATATCCTTGTTCGCCGGCGCCACCTTGCCCTCATCAATCGCTGACTGAACCAGAGCATCAATCTCCTGCTCATGGATTTCGGCCAGTTTGGCTTCGGCGCTTTCGGCGCGGTTCAGGGCAATCTGGTGAGTGTCCTTGGGCACGTAAAGCGTCAGATCTGGTTGGGCGGCACGGTTCAATGCGACTTCTTTTTCACTCTTGAGTGAGTTAATCGCAGTAACCGCCTGTTCTTCGGTTGCTGTTTCGGCAAGGCCGAGTGCAGCCGCAATGAGCTGTGGCAGCTTCATGGGGTTGTCCTCTTGTCGGTTAAGGGCGGGAACATAAAAATTGGGTTTGTTGGTCAGGCCGGCGCTGCTCATGGAAGTGATTACGCCTTCACTGTTAAATTCGAATGCCGGAGAGTAGTAGCTATAAAGCTTGTCGGTGATTTTGTAGCGGCCTAGATACGTCCACTCAACCTGCGCCCAGATTTCACCATTGCGGTTTTCCAATGCCACAATCCAGCCTGCGGCGTCGGCTTCCTTGCCTTTAGGGCCTCTGAGTTCTGTTGAGTGTTCAATATCAAAAGGCAGCTTTGAATCGAAAGCGGCAACAATGCCATCCGGGTTTGAGTTCTTCCAGGAACGGCCATCGCGGCCCACTACGTCACCGGCTGGGATCATCGGCAACCAAATGGTATTGGCTCCTTGCTCTTCGCCAAGACCATCTATCATGGTTTTCGATAAGTTAAAGCACACTGCCAGGAAGGATTTCATACTTGCTCCGTTCATTAAGCACTACATAACAACCTCCGTTTGTTGATGGACGGTTGATATGAACAGGAGTCAGGATGCATAAAAAAAGCAACTGGCGATAAATAACGTCAGTTGCTCTATTGGGGTGGGTGCGAGTATGCCGGTTGAGGTTTCGGCAGCGCTTAAAGATTACCCGAAAAAAACAGCGGATCAAGCAGCGAAACACAAAGCCACTTAAAACTTATGGCGCAACCATGTTTAAACACCGTTTAAATCAACTCACAAGCGTTTAAACTTTTTTCTGAGTAACTTTGTAGCTAGTATGCTGTTAGCGTTAATCTGAGAGCGTTTGGCGCATTCGCTGCTCTTTTTCGGCCAGGTCATTTGCCAGTGCCTGTTCACGCCTTTGCCCCGGGTTATAGTTCCAGCCTGGTTCAATGCCCTCTGGCAGGGTTTCAACTTCACCTGTTCGCTTGTTAACCCAACGCCTGTCTTGGCTGTCCGGTGACTCGGTACTGACTTTGCCTGCGGCAATCAACTGCTGGGCTTCGTAGTTTGAAACCTGACGTATCCAGCACTGACAGCCCCAGCCATTGGGTGGCATATGCACTTGCCACCATGGATGATCAGCTGGCAATAGGGTGTTATTCCATTTCACGTGTTCAAGCCGGTGCTCCTGCGATGGCCCCAACTGATACAGCAAATACGGCATGGCACGTTTGGTGCGTTCTATGCGTTCCCACTGGCCTGCGGCTCTGGCGGTGCGCATGTTGGTGCGATAGATGGTTTTCAAACGGCCTTCACTGCCCAGTTGCACCGGCTTTGTTTCACCGGTTAACGGGTCATCCATCAATTGCACCCCCCACCAACCTGATTTTACAAGCAAGGGTTTGAGTACGCTTTTGAACTGCGCAAAGGTTTGGCCCTCTTCAATAGCCTGCTCAACCAGCTGCTTAACGTCAACCAATAGATCTGAGTTCAGCATCTTGGCTACCGTGAATGCATTGTTGTGTTCCTGCTTCCACACATCGCGGTAATCAAAGCCAGGTTCAATGCCCTTGCGCTTGAACCAATCCAATGCCTCCTTGGGTACGATGTTCTCAGGCATCGGTGGCGTCTCCCATTCCCCTGGCCTGGAACATATACTGCGCCATCTGTTCCACGAACTGCTCCGCGCCGAGCTGCTCCTGCAGCTGAGGTAACGCCGCCAGGAACTGCTCATAGCTGTCAGACTCATTGGCGAGTTTCAGGATCGGATTCATAAACTCGTCAGCCATTTCTACCCAGTCGCCCATGGCCTCGTTGGTCATGTTGTCAATTTCGGCTTCCGGTGTGTTGCGTACCCGGTTAATTGCCAGCATGTGGTTGTGACCAATTCCCTGCAGGCGAGAGTTCATGCCCAGCGATTGGTCGATACTATTCATGCCAACCACTGTGCTTGGAGCCAGTACCTCTTCATCATCTTCAGGTTCTACCAGAGAGAATTTATCGCGCATAGCCGCCGCCGATACCCGCAGGCCGCGATCAATCAATGGCGTAATGCTATCAACTAACATCTTTAAATCTTCCGGCTCGGGCACATCTATGCGCACTTTGGGGTAATGCGGTTGTACGCCCCAGTTCAAAATGATGAAGGGCTTCACCAGGTACTCATTGACGCATGCAGCCAGTTGCCGCGCATCCCACTTGGCAATATCGATACGCACATCATTGTGCACATTGGCCTGAGACTGCGAACTGCCATCATCCGCTGTCATGGTTTGGCCAAGCACGGCTTTTGATATCTGCTCATCACACCAGCGCGCCATGTTCTCAAACAGGGTGTTACCGCCATTGCCTTTGGCGGTTTCAATCAAGTCTATCTTCATCGACTCGGGGATCACCGCGCCGGCATCAGAGGCGATACGGCCAATGGCGTTGACCAGGGTTTTGATATCGTCCTCGCTGGCATTGGCACCGTATTTACCCACGCGCACCGGGATACCGAATACTTCGGCAAAGGCCCACCAATCGCGCACAGTGAACGACTTGAGCATGTACATCACGGCAACCAGCCGCGCCAAGCCATTGCGCCAGACGCTGCCGCTTTTTGAACGCGGGGTGTGCACCATAAATTTATATGGCTCAAGTGCTGCCCCCTGTGGTGCGTCTTCTGATATCAGCAATATCTGTTCCAGGGTTTCTTCATCCTGGCGCAGATAGCGTGGGTCCACCCATTTGTAATCGGCCGGTTTCCACGGCATGGCGCGTGTGTTCCACAGTATCTGCACCACGGCCAGCCCCTTGCCCAAGCCATCGAGCAAGTCGAAGAAGAGTTCGGGGATCATGTCATCGGTCATCAATTCACGAACGCGCTCGGCCATCAGCACATCTTGTGGGTCTTCGCTGTAGGCTTCTACCGAAGGTTCAATTGCTGCCACTGCTAGCTTGCGGGTACGCAGCTGCGCGGCGTAATGCAGATCACGTTCTTCCATTTCTTCGGCCAGAGTCATGTACGCCTCTGGGTCGTTGCCGTCAATCACACTGCGCAGGATCCCCGCCAGCCGTTGCGGGGTGATAGTTGAGGCAACACTGGCAGGCCTTGGGTTACGAACGCCCGTGGTATATGCACGGGCGATATCATCACTGAGCACTTCTTTGTCGGCTTTAATTGGGTTGCCGCGTGCGTCCAAAATTTGCGTCATAGTCTTATACCTCTGCCGCGCAAGTCATCCTGCGGCATATCATCGAATCGGTTGTTTTCCTGAGCGGTACCAAAAAACCGGCGATGGGTTTCATCGGCATCGGCTTTGATGGTGTGCAGTTCGTAGCGGGTGATGTCTTCTTTCGATGCCAGGAAGCCAAGGAATATTGCTATCGCACTATCGCCGTGGCGTTTATTGCCATCGCTTCCTGTAGTGCGACTGTCATCTATGCCAGGCACACCACGGTAGAGTTGAATCTGTCCCAGGTCGGTGATCACATCTTCATGCTTGGGAAGACTCAGTTCGTCATCTTCAAAAGCGGCTTTAAAGCGTGGCATGTTCTCGCGGTAATAGGACTGCGACAACATGACCTCTTCAACTTCAGCGCCGTATTTATAGCGGGCCTGTTCGGCCAGGTACTGACCGTTACCTCTGGCATCGAGCTTGATACCGTCACGGCGAGGCAGGCGATCGCAGATGAAATACAGGGTCTGCTCCTGCTGTTTGAAAGGCACGTTTGCCAGCTCCACCAGGAAAGGTACTTCGCGCTTGGTGTTGTCGTTGACTGTGACCGGTGCCATGACTGTCAGGTCGCCGTTGCGGGCAAAGTCTTCGCCGAAGGCATGGCGCAAGTGCTTGGGCAACAGCAGCAGCTGCGGTGCCACTTCCTTATCCAGCCACTCCTGCATTTCGTTAATTCGTTCGGCCTCACCTGCTTGGTTGAATGCAGCGCTTCCGGTAAAGCGCAGCACCGGGCTATCCAATTTGGCTGCACGCTCACGCAAGCTTCTTGGTATGTAAGATCCGCCACCACTTTTTGGAACACAGTAGTATTCTTCCAGGGCGTCTTCTTCAGTTGCTGTATCGCGCAGTAGATCAGACTTCCATTTGTCTTCTGCCTCCTGCGACCACTGCATTCCTTTCACCTGACAGATGCGCTTATAAAGGCCACCATTACACGCATCATCAAGGGTAATTGTGTGTATCGAATAACGCTTCTTGCCGGCACGGCTGTCTTGGATCAGTTGGTTAAATAAGTTCTCAATGCCATTGTGGGTTGATATCAGCCGTACCTTGGCGCCCCACATTGTCAATGCCAGAGCAGCTTTCAGTACCTCAGCCAAGCGTTCATGGAAGGCTGCTTCGTCAATGGTTACGTTACCTTGCATCCCCCGCAGGTTAGAAGGATTGGATGACAGTGCCTGCACCTTGAATCCAGACGCGAAGTAGACAACGAATGTCAGGATCTCCTTATCGCCATCCTGATCCAGAAACACCTCTTCCTGTACATCACCGGCTGCATGGTTGAATGCTTTCGCCCACATGGCCACGGCATCAATGAATTCCCTCGCCATCTCTTTGTTTGAGCCAACATAGAAATGGTTGGTACCGCCAGCCGCTTTTGACTTAGACGCAATCAATGCCGCATCTGCAGCCTCTGCCCAGGTGATACCTGTTCGGCGACTTTTCTCAGCTATTTTCAGCGGCGAGTCATCGGCAATCCAATGTTTCTGATAAGGCAGCAGTACATCTTGTTCGACGAATTCATAAGTCATGGCCGTTATACTCCTGCAGCTCTAACAGCGCAGTCTTTGGCCTCAAGCAGTTTTCTCAATGCCATGTAGCTTTCTTCATTTTCCGGCAATTCTTTCACCATCTTTTCGGCCAGATCAGCAATAGGTTTGCTGATTACCTTTAGATGATCAGGCAAGTGCTGATAGGTGAAGAATTTCATTATCTGCGAACGTTGCATTAGGCTATCCCCAGTATCTGATTTTTGATGTCATTGGCAGTATCAGCTGAGATACCAGCTTGCTTGACAATCTTCTCTGCAGCATCAGCAGCCTCTGCGGCAAAGGCTGAGCGGATTTCTTTCTCCACCTTAAGGCTCGACATCGATGCCTGCTCAATACGCTGTACAACCAGGGCCAGTTGCCCCAAAGCCTTGGGCGATATCACTTCGCCTTCTTCACCTTCCGCGGCTTCCATCATCTTCATCGAAGTTTCAAAGGCCATGGTGCGCACGAACTCCTGCAGCAGCTTGCCCACGTCTGACGTGGGAGCCTGGCCGAGTTTGCTGATCCAGACTTCGGCCACTTCACGCGACTGCCTCAGGCGTTGACCCATGTCTTCCATGCGCTTGGCGTAGCGATTAAAGCTTGAGCGGCTTATCTTTGCATCATCCGGTAAGCCCGCTTCTTCAATCATCTGATTGACGGCATCGCGGATATCTTCCTGCGTCATGTCGCCACTGCGAATGAGCACATTCAGCGATGAACGTATCTCCTCCGGCAGCAGTTGGATTTTGCTCTTGCGGTTACTGGCTACTTGCATGATGACCCCTTAAGCCCGAGGGCGCTTAACACCTGGCACGGTTGCTTGGCCAGTGGCAACATCTTCACCACGTCCAGTGAGCCTGGCGATTTGGCAATCCTGGATATTGCGCAAGGTGATAAGCCCCTGTTCTTCAAGCCAGGCAAGATGATTGCGTACATTGTCGCGGCTAATGTTATGGCCATAAGCATCAAGGCAAGAATCGATAATCGACTCGTTGGCTTCATAACCGTGCATTTCGCGCAGAGAGCGCAGGATCACCAGGCGCTGATCTTCAATTAGCAGTGTTTTAAATGACATATGATCCTCTACTTATCGTCCTTTAAACGTTGTTCCAACAGCAGTTGAGCCAAGTGTTCAACCGGTTTTATCTGCGCCCTGAGCTCTTTCATTTCGCCCCGGGTTTCGGCCATTTCCACCATCAGTTCAGTAAGCTGCTTTTGGGTAGGCAGGCTGTCTACCCTGGCGCTCAGCTCATCCACCTTTTTATCTATCTTTTCCAGGTCGTCGCGCTTGGCATACGTTTTTGAAAGCAGTGCCAGAACCAACATGCCAATGGTGCTTAGCCCTGCCCACACCATGGGCCAATAGGTTTTAAACCATATATCCATCAACGTGGCTCCCTGGCTGCTTGACATGGCACGCAACGTACTGCGCTGCTATTTACAGCAAGGCGCTCTGCTGCTATCTGGTCACCACAATCCAGGCACCAGCGGTTGCCATCCTCGTCAATGTCCGGCGTTTCAACATCACGTGACAACTGCCTGGCGATTGCCTGCTCGCGGAACTTTTGCTCTGCGTCCTGCGCCTGGTCAACCAACTCTGTCATAGAAGATCCTGTCATTGACGTCCCTTAACCACGTTTAATAATGCATTGGTCATCTTGGCACCGCTGCCCTTGGGGTGCGGTGCAAAGCCGTCCAGCGTGCGCAAACCAAGGTAAGCCCATGCCGGGGTAGACAACATCGCGGCTACCGCCACATCAATACCGCTGCCGTAGTTGAATGCGGCCAGGCCTTCCATTACAAAGCAGTAGAATATGGTGGCCCACATTGACTGCCGCGCCATCAGCGGGCGGGTTTTGCGTATGTAGGGATCCTCGGCTTTGTCGCCGGCGCGAATGGTCTCTTGAGTTTGCAGATGTTGAGACTGGGCATCTTTAAATGTCAGCTCCTGGCGGCGGGTAATTTCACGCTCCATTTCTACCTTGAGCCGTTCTAAATCAACCAGCGCATCCGGTGGCATTTTTTGCAGTTCACGGGCAAGTGCTGCTTCCTTCTGGCTGGCGGTGACACCCAGGGCACCATCAACCTGTTCTACCATGTCGGCCACTTTGTTGGCGGTTTCACTGCCACCGAACATAGAAGAAATACCCCTTATGGCAGCAGGTCCCACTTCCATTGCCAGCTTGGCCGCACCCAGTATTAGAGAGAGTGACATTGTCTTATACTCCTGATTTTTGAAAGTTTGTCGGCGCCACTGGGCGCATTAGGTTTATTTGCTGTGGCCTGGTCTATATGCACACGGATGTCGCACTGACTTACGCCATGCCAGCCTCTGTTGAAGAATGATTGCATGGTGCCGCAGTGGCTGAAGAACGGCGCGACAGCAGGAACAGCAGCGCCGGTTTGATAGGCTTTCAGTTCAGCATCGAGGCGCAGCTCACGCCCCCTGACTTTTGAGTAGTCCCAGTTTTTGCCCATTACTGCATCTCCCACGCGGCATCGGTTAGATGCACCAAGCGGTTATGCCAGCCCTCAATGAAGCGCACCTGAGTGTGGTTATTCTTGATAATACGCGCATACAGCCTGGCACGGCGCAGGCCATAGCGGGCGCACAGATATTCAACGTCGCAGCCATTTACCGCCTTGCGGGTATTGGGCCCAACCTTTCCGTCTGCTTTGCTGCCGCATATTTCCTGCAGCATTCGGATGGCGGTAACAGCCCCATGCTGCACGGCACTGTCGAGCATGTATAACGCCACCGGGGCTGACCAGTCATTACAATGAGCCGCCAGCCAATAGTTCCTGTGGTAAATGCGCACGGCGGCATCAATGGTAAGCGCAGCGATATCTATGCCGGGGAAGGCGCGTTTGCTGATACCGAACTTGGTTTCACCGCCTGGATCCTTGGGGTCGTTGACATAGCCACCATTGGCACGCAAGCCGCCTTCCATTTTCAGAATGAAGTAAACGGCATGGCAAAATTCAGGCGTGTAGCCTTTGGTTGAAAACGGGAAGTCTGAAAACATGAAAGCACAACCAGATTAAGTATCTTAATTCGATTGTGCTTTTTATAAAGAGGATGGATTAATTAATGTGGATTGTTGCTATTGCTCGTAAACTTCGCAGCTGAACTTATTTGGATATCTTTTCATTCTTAACTTCCAACCATTTAGAATAGCTTCATTTGATTGGCCGACTTTAATCTTTTCACTGAATACGCTTTTTATCACTTTTTCGTCTTGCGTCTCAGGGTCATTCCAAGTTTCTGCTTTGTTGTAATCAATGAAAGCTGTGAGCTTATAGCAAGGCATTATTGATATGATGTCAAACTTTTTTGACTCTGGCAGAGAAACCGTTATAGATCCACTTTTTTCTGATAGGCTTATTTTCATATCACGATATTGATTGCTTGATTCAGCAATATGGCTATCGCCTTTCTTGTACCAGTCAGCCGCATATACATTAGACATTTCGAAAGATTGGATCAAGTCATCAATCTTTGCAGCCGAAACGTTTACTGAAAAAATAGCAGCCAATAAAAGTAACTTCTTCATACTCGTCCCTTAAAACAAATCCGGTTGTCGGTTCTTCACTTCGCGTTTGCGCATCTTAGCAATTACACGGTAGATATGCTGCATACTCTTATCGTATTTGCGCGACAGGGCTTCTACGTTGTCGCCGGTGAACTCATGCCATATCGACAGGTTCATTATCTCAGCTTCCAGTTGCCGACCCCTTGGCAGATACAGCTGCACGCCGCCGAACTCGCGGCAGATACGGTTAAGCATAGGGATGGCAATTTTACTGTCGGCGCCATGCTGCTCCAACTCATGCTTGAACATGGCATAGATTTGACGCATCGCTTCCGGCCAGCGCTGTGAGTCTTCACCATCGGCTATGCGTTCAATATCTTCCAGGCTAACATTGTCATAGCCAAAGAGATCACTGTTGTCATTGCTGGCAGCACTTGGTTTGTTTGCAGCGGTCATAGTCGCCCCCGGTCGCTCTATCAAGATGAAAAAACACCCCGCATAGCGAGGTGTTTTCAGTATAAGGCATGGGGGCTCTACTGGTCATGGAGTTGGGTTTTGATATCGCTTGGCGTAGAAGTTTGCCAGTTTTTCATACCCGGCTCTGCCCGGGCTGCCACCACTGGCGATTATCGCCTGGGCCATTTCCCTGTAGTGCCACTTCTTCAACGCTTCAAGAACCTGCGCCGCCTGTTCAGAACGCAGCCAGTTTACCCGGTCCACCCCTTGGCCGTTGTCTGTCTTGGTCATGCGTTTAACATAGGTATTAAGCGCCACCTCGGTATTGCTGCGGACAAACCCCTGGGCAAACATGGTCAGCCAAATGGCGCGTATCTTGGCAACCTCAGGCGCACGATCCCGGCGCTTGCTCTTTGGCTTAAATCCCTGGGCTTTCATTTCAGCGATTACCGCTTTGAGCTGCGCCTCATCAAGTTCCTTGGCACTGCGTTTGCCGGTGACCTTTTCAAGCAGGTTGCGGTACATGTCATCATCCAGCAACAATTCCCGCTTACCGATTTGAACCAGCTTTAGTGAGTTAGACATCTCTTTCACCTATGCCGTTTTTAGGTTGGTTGATGGATGGTTAATGCGTTTCACTACAACCCGGTCAGAATAAACTTCTTTAAAAAAAGGCTCTGAACAATGTGGGCATACGGCGAAACTATCCCACATGCAACCGCCTTTCTCTGGTGCGATTGTTTTTAGGCTGCTATCACAGCATGGTGTTTTAAATTCAATCACGTTAAACCCAGCATCGGTAACGGATTCCAACCATGCCTGGTATTGGGACAATCTGGTGTTTGACATATCTTTCTCCTATGCCGCGCTGCGGCTGTTGTTGCTTAAGTTGCGCTCATTACGATGCTCAGCCTGACACGCCTTACATCTGCACTGCAGGCCGTCAGGTTCCCTGGCAGATGGCGACCAGAAAAGCGTATCCTGGGGCCAGTACTCTTTGCAGCGGGGGCACAGTTTCTGCAATCCAACTTCGTCGTCTATGATTGCTTTGCCATTGGCCAGCCTGCGCTGCATCAGCATCTGATTCATAATGGGTGTGTATTCACCAAACATAATCAACCCCCATTTAAACCACACTTAATCAATATTCTGTTGATGCAAACAGACGTGGAAATACACCACCTTGAGCAATTTCAACCTCAAGCTGTTCTTTAAAAGTTCTTTTTAAAAGTTCGCCACCTTCTTGTCGCTCATCAACAAAAAATGTTAATGAATCAAGATTTGATGCTGTTAATTCGTATGGTTCATCTAAATAATCAGAATCACCATATTCTTCGATATAGTCAGCGATACAAGATTCAAGAGATTCCCCAACCCACCATTCACATTCGTTCATTGCAAATACTTTCATTTCAAATCACTCCTCGGCTGCTCATCAGTGCCAGGCAACCACACCTGGCAGACAGACAAGGCGCAAGGCCTTGCTGTTTCGCTTTGGTGTGGGCTCATCCTGTTGGGTTGCTGTATTGCATGCAGGCGGCATGGATTAGCTCCAGCCCCTCTAGCTTTTTGAACTTGCGGCAGAGCACCGAGGCTTTTGTGAAACATGGCTCATGCCAAACAAGCTTTTCATGGAGGCGAGGATGTTGTTCCTTTGCACGGCGCTTACCCCATATTTTTTCGATCGCAGCAATATCTTTGGCGCTGTAAACAGCTTTGCTTTTTTGACACCAAACATCATTTAATATTGCCGGTGCATCATCGTCGACCAGGTCTTTTAAATGCATCCATTTGGCTTTCATAACACCATCGATATAAACAAATAGAGCTGTCTTTGATTCACCAACTCGCTCGCGGCGAACAGATAATTCATAACCTTTGTAGGTAAAGGTGATGTTGACAAACATTGCCGTCATTTCGGTTTCAATGTCTTGCCATAGCTCTTTGCTGATTGCTTTACTCATCGTCCCACTCCTTTTCGTTACTGTCCTGAACAGTTACTCTTTTCACTCTTTGGGCCCTCCGCTGGCGCCAGTTACCAAGGTTGTTGTCGGCCCAGGCTTCGGCGTCTGCCTGGGTGCAGCGGTTGTGCTGCGCGATGTAGGCGATAAGTTCCTTATGCCGTTTCCGTTTCAGCGTCATGGCGTTCACTTATCAATTGCTCATATTCTTCACGCACGTTCGAACCCTGGCGGCCAAGCACATAGTTCAGTGCAGCTATGTAGCCGTCTTCAAAGGTGCAATCAGGGAAACAGCTGCCCTCAATTTCAATCATGGTTTCAGCCATGCTGATTTCATGTTCTATCTCGCGGCGGCTGAGGGCGCAGAGAAACAGCTTTTTCAGTTCAGCGGTCATCGTATTGACTCCGTTTTTTCTTGTCGTACACAGTCACTATGTTGCGGTTCTGGATGATGAAGTAGGCGCATTCACATTCCAGTATTCGTTTTGGGCGCCAGCCATCTTGCTTATGTATGCGGCGCAGTTGCTGTTTGGTTGGGCGGCTGGCAGTTGCTACCGCCTCAACCAATTGCGGCAAGTTGCGCCCGGTTCGCTGGCGCCATCTGTCCACTGCATGACGACTGACATTGATTTCTCCGTATCGGGTATGCAGTAGCAATGGCATCAGCGCCTCGCTACAGCTTGGCGATATCGAGAGAAATCTGTTTATAGGCGCCGTCATCCTGGCGTTCGTATACACGCAGGTAAGGCGTGGTGCCTGTGACTTTGATGGAGTCACCAATGGCATCCATTGCTTGGTGCCAGTCAGGATCCGTGATGTTGAGTTGGCGCAGGCTCAGCACTTGGTTAACGTCGATATTGCCCTGCTTATCCACCCGGAATGCCGAGTTAACCAGTGCTTTGATTTGGTCGTTTGAACCCACGCTCCAGCGCTTGATGCATTCATCAATCTTGGCTTTGGCCGCTTGTATCCGTTCATCAAAAATACGGTGCTCGCCAATTGAGCGTGTCACCTTGTATTTGCCGTCGAACGAAATTAGGGTGACGTTGCCTTTGGCACCGCCGTATTTCACATCGTGCTCGGCGGCTGATACGTCCACAAAGTCGGCTACCTGAGCCATAGAGTTGGCCTTGAATAGGCTCATCTTTGCCTGCAAATCTTCGGCGAACATGACGATGGACATCACCACCTCATCGCGCAGTTTGTCTATCTCTTTGATTTGGCTTTCAGGCACCAGATGCCCCTGGGCGTTTTTGCGGAAACCGGCAGGGATGGTGTTAGTGGTTGCGGTCATTTTTGGATTCCTTCTTTCATATTCCGATTGTTGGAAATTGCTTATCATTTGTTGCCTCATTTGCTGCCTGTTTTACCAACCACGTTTCCAGCCCAGGAGTTGTATCAGGGGAAACTCTGCCGAAAATAATTGCGCAGATTTGAGATGAATCGACATCAAATTCGTGAGCTAGACTTTGCACTGTGTACCCACATTGATTCATCATTTTCCGCATTGAGGCTCCCCTCTTTATCCACTCTTCTTGTTCACCATTAACTTCACCTTTCCCATTGCATGGAATACATTTCATTAAATTAGATTTGTGTTTTCTCCAGTCATTACCTGTATTTACGAAACAAGAAATATGGCCAGCACCTTGACATGTAGGGCATTTCATACTCATACCTCCTTTAAAAATTACGTGGCCACACGCTGATTAACTCAGGTGAATAGGGGTTAAGGGTTTGGCATATCTCGGCAATCAGTGGCAGTTCATCATCTACCCAGCGCACCAGGCAGCCGTTGAACTGGGCAACACAAATCTTGCTGTCTACACCCCGGTGAACCTGGGTAATTCGGGTGGCCTTACTGCGCAGCTTTAATGTGGTTTTGTTGCGCATGTCGAACTTGGGCTTTTCGATATCAATAACCGGCGTTGGCTGGTTGTCGTTGATAGCGACCACAGTGCAACCGGACATCTGCAACCGGCCTACGGCGGTAAGAGACAATGCTTGTTTTTGCTGTTTGGTTTTCATGCCACACCTCACTTGCTGATTGATTGGTAGATAAGCCCAGGAGCGATTACGATTTCGCTTTGGCTCAGGTCGTCCAAACAGATGTCGCCATAAAGCCGGTTTACAGGCCGATTAAAAACGTATTGTTTGCCATCATTGCCTGTGATTAGGCGCTTAGCCTGGGTGACGCTGCCGTCACACAGCTGCACGTTTACGGTTGAGTTGTTGCCAGTCTCACTAACCGGCATCTGGCTTTTAGGTTGCAGCGCCCAACGGATAGATTTCGCAATCACCACGTAGATGGCGACTCCAATGCAGGCTGCATAAATCAACGCGAGCTTTTCCATATTCACCTCACTCCTTTCTATCGAAGTACCAAACCCGGTTATCACCATTGGGCTTAACGACGATTACCTTCCAACCAACCAGCCATTTGTTAACTATCCAGCGGCTGGCGAATCGGCCCAGGTATATGCCCCCTGAAATGGCCGTTAGATATAGGTAAACTTTTAGGTATTCCATACTCACCTCACTCATTGGTTTCGAGTTCTGCGAACGCAGTGCGCAGCAGCTTCTCGGTAATGGCGCCACGCTTGGCAAACATCGCCGCCAATTTGAGTGTTTTACTCAGCAGACGCAGGCCGCCGGGTCGCTCGCTGATTTGAATCATCAAGTTAATTTCAGTCTCGCCGGCAATGTTCCAGGCGGCGGCCACAGCCTTGACATCGGCCTGCTTGGTTTTGTGAATGCCGCGCTTTTTGGCAATGCGCGAAAACAGGCGGGCAAAGTCTTCATTGCGGCGGCCACCGGTCAGCTGGGTGTAAACCTTGTTGTTACCTACCAGCGCCATACCAATGCCGGTTTCTTCCTGCAAAATGCGCAGCTCTTCCAGCGTGGGGTAATCCAGGTGGTCGGCTTCATCCACAATCACCAGTCCTTCACTGCCTTTCAGGCGCTGGCGGATAACGCGGGACAGTGGGCCTTTGGTACGCGGTGCCTGGTCCATGCCCAGTTCCATGGCAATTTCGTACAGGCATTCGGTAAGGGTTGAGCGGCTGGGGCTGGCGGTAACCTTCCACACGTTGTTATTGGTGCGCTGGTACTCATCCAGGGTTTTGCTTTTGCCCACACCGGAGGCGCCATACAACACCACAATCGACTCGGTGATTTGCGCGTAGCTGAGGTCATCCATAATCTGCTTGGCGGTTTGAGTCATCACAAAGCCTGGGTCTACGCTGGGGTTGGCGTCGCGCTGGTCACGCATACGTAACCAGTTGCCAAGCTTTTCAATAATCTTTGCCGGGTTGGCCTTGTATTGGTCGTTCAATATCTGGCTCAGGGTGGAGGGCGATACGCTTATTTCCTGGGCTATTTGTGATGAGGTAACCCGCTTGGATTCAATCAAGCTGCTTACGCGCATCAGTACATCTGTTTTGCTGGTTTCTGTCTTCGCCAGGCTCACTACGTTTTCCATAATCAATCCTCTTTTACAGTGGGTTTAAAGGCGGTTCTTTTGTTTCAGTTCACGCAGGTAGGCCACGCTTTCACTGAAGTTGATTTCGCACTTGGCTTTGTGGTCTATGTCGGTTTCTTCCTCATAGGCCACGGCGGTGGCCGTATTGCCTATGGCAGCAGGGCGGGCCATGGTGACCACTTTGGTTTCGGGGATAACCTCTTCTTCTACCGGCGCCATCATGGCGGCCAGCTCCATTGAATCGACACTGATCTGCGCCTGAGCGGCCAGCTTGTTGGCTTTGGTAAACTGGGTACGTTTGCGCTTGTGTTCGCGGGCGGCTTGGGTATCAGGGAAGGCCGTTTTTTCAAGGCAGTCGGCGGTGCAAATGTGCACGCCATTGAGGGCGTATATTTCAATTGAGTCATGCAGTGCTTGTGGGTCGAAACGTGCTACCAGCTTTTGGCCGACATAGTTCATCAGCATTTCGTTGAAGTAGCGGTTCTTGCGGCCACGCAAGCTGCCACCGGACTCCAGCACTATGTTGCCATGTTTGGATACCCGCACCGCTTCGGCTTGCAGCATCATCAGTTGCAATTGGGCGGTGGTGGCTTTGCGAATGGCAGCGTTCTGGTAGCTGGCGTCAAAGGCTTGGTTGAACGACATAAAGCCTTTGCAGATTTCGGTATTGCGTCCTGCTTTGGCGTTATACATTTCAACGCCTTTGGCTATGGCTTTAAGGAAGTCTTCGGCGGCAATGGCTTTGCTGCCGTAGTTATCAGGCTTGGCCATGGGGTTGGGGCCGGTATAAGCACCCGTAAGTGATGGATGTTTATCGACGTACTCTTCAAGACCACCAACGCCAAAAGCGCGTTCTATCGGTTTGGCCTGGCCGTGGCCTTTGCCCAGAATTACGCTTGTCCAATGCAGCTTGATCCCAAGCATGGGGATAATGCCCAGCGGGTCATCTTCCTTCACTTTAAAGCGGTAGCGGTTGGGTACCCCGCCGGTCATCCATTTGTTGGCTGCAGCGCGGGTGTTATCTATGGTGATCTCTTTCGGGATACCGTACTTCTTGCATACGTCCATTAGCGACAGGCGGATGCTGTCGGTGTTCTCGCTGATGTCACAACGCCAGCCCACAATTTTGCGGCTGTAGATGTCTTGCCAGAACCAGGTTTTCGGACGCAGGATTTCGCCGTTGAACCACTTCACAAATACGTTGTGCTGGTAGCCGTCACCGTTGATCCATTCAAGGGCGTGCAGACCTTCAACCGTGCGTTCCTGTGGTGGGTAAAGTTGGTGCAGTGCGTGCTCGCCTTCGCGCAACAACACTTTTTGTTGTGCGGTAACTTCGTGGTCAAGACGGCGGCTGAGGCTTTTTAAACTGGGTATCTCCCAGCCGTTATGCGTGGCAGCATCTTTCAGGCGCTCGTAACATACCGTCATATTCGGTTGTTCAAGCCGCAGGTAGTCGGCTTTGAAAAACTCCCAGGCGGCAGGGGTGACGTAGGCGAACTGGTTCTTTTTCTTGCTGTCGGCAACTTCAAAGTGGCGCGGCAGCAAGGCCGGTGCCCAGTCAGCTTCTTCAATGCCTTTCACTTTGGCGCAGTGGCGCCGCAGGGTACTGACAGCAATGCCGTATTCTTCGCTTACTGACTCATAGGCATCCATCATCTGTATGCCGTTATTGCGCAGGGCAAACACAGCTTTAACTGAGGTCAGGGCTTGCTGGGCTTTGTCGCGTGCTGTATTGCTGGCTTGGTTCCAACGGCCCCATAATGCTTCGCTGCAATAGGCATGTTGTTGGCTTTTCTTCTTCGGCAGATCCAGAACCTGATCCCCGACTTTGATTTTACCTTCTCTTTTGTAGATGGCGGTTTGAGTGGCAGGAGGCAAAAGGCTGATGTGATATTCAATCCCTTTTGTCCCTTGTCTCTTTCTTGACAGGTGAGGCGCTGACTCAGCCAGCCGTTTCAATTGCTCTCTGACATTTCTTTCTGAGCCAGGTAACCCAACCACGCCCGCGAGTTCGCTTGCTATTAGCCACATATTGAGACTCCTTAGCTAGCTGCTCGCAGTGAACGGTAACGGCTTGGCCATATTTCATCGGGTTGCAGATCCAATGCCTTGGCAATAATCCGTTCCCCTTTTGGCCATGGTGAACGAAGCGCATTTGCAAGAGTGTTTTCGCCGAGGCCAGCGTCCCTTGATAACTGACGAACGGACAATCCGCGCTTTTTTAAAGCAGCAACGATGTCGGCACGATGCCAATCGCTTCCCTCATTTGAACTTTTTTGAGACACTCTCTCGTTATTCATCTTGGTTACTCCAGTGTGTTGCTCGACTTAGTAACTTAATAATTGATCAAACGGACTTAACGGTCAATAGCAACGGATGAATATCTTTCCTTTGCATCCGTTTGTGTTTTTTTTAAAGAATGGATTTAAATATGAATAAAGACTTAGTAAACAGCATCTTAAGCGGAACGGATCCTGAAGAACAGGAAACGGATGCAAGATCCGTTGCCTCCAATGAGAAACGGACGATGTGGTTTATTGCATCCGAAGTGGCAGGGCACGGAAGTTTTCCAACATCCGATAGATGGACAAGAGATCATTTGAAGGAATTGGCGGCAGGTAAAGAACACCTGGCACGCAAGAGAAAAGGCACCAAGGCGATGGAATATCATATCAGCCTGTTCCCAGCTGATACCCAGAGAAGCCTGCTAGGCGATGATATTGATTGCATAGGTGAAGCGCCAAAGGTTTACAGCGCAGTGCCTATGGTTAGTGACTTCTTAGATGAGTTCGCTTTGATACCCGGATATAGAATTCAGGTGTCGGCTGGGAATGGTTCACTGAATCCAGACCAAAGAGAGCCGGTACGGCATTTGGCGTTCAGACGTAAATGGTTGAAGTTCAGAGGCTTCAATGAAAAAGACCTGGCGATCGTATGGGCCAAAGGCGATAGCATGGAGCCGACTATCAGCAATAACGACACACTGGTAGTTCACCTTGGCCGCAACAAACCGGCCGATGGCCATATCTATATATTCAGGAACGGTGATGAGCTGTTCGTGAAGCGGTACCAAAGCATGCTTGGGACCTGGCGCCTGATAAGTGATAACGCTTTATATAGTCCGCTCGATATCACCAAGCAAGATCAGCATCAGTTCGAGGTAGTAGGTCAGGTGGTTCACATTGCCAAAGACATCGGCGATTGATTTAAAGGTTTAAAGGTTTTTTAAAGCAGCTTTCATTGGCTTTGTTCAGTGCTCACTTTACTAGGCCAAACCAGCGACATCAGAGAGGATTGCTCAAATTAGGTAAAACTGACAAGCGCACCAAATGAGTAAGGGGCTTTGAGTCATTACAAACTCAAAGCCCCTTGCCACATCTGGCTTTCAACCACATTGCGATCCCATTTGATCCAGCGACTTCCCACTTGATCCCGGATCTCTGGTTATTGTTCATTTACCTAGACCCTATACAAAGGGGCAACAGGTGTCAGCACATGCACATACCAGCCTACCTTGATCATTTCATTGCGGGTATCCAGATATTGGGCCCGGCCCTGATCGTTTTCTATCCGATACAGTGCCCTGTGGGGGAGAGTTTCCTGCCGGTAGGGCGGATCTATCCTGAGTTCCTGCAGCTTACGGTTGGCATAACGGCGGCTAAGGGTTATCTGCTGTAACCTTTCCGCAGCCAGGGGTTGCAGTGACCTCAGGCGCCAATTGGCAATACTGGCGAGAAAGATGATTTCATCCTCACCGCTGATGGCCAGTTCATACTGGCCCGCCTTGGCCAGCCCCGTCATCTGCTCTTCAATATCGGCAATATCGACCTTGACCACTATGACACCGAGCACCTTACCCTGATCGTAAATCGGGTAAGAGAAATAAAACCCTCTGGTGTTGGACGAGGTACCGACGGCGTAATAGCTGCCCAGTCTGCCGGCGATGGCTTCTGTGTAGTAGGGGCGAAAGGCATAATTCTGACCGATAAACGAATAGGCTTGTTGCCAGTTACTGGCGGCAATGGCATCCCCTTGGCTGTTGAGCAGATAGATATCAGAGGCTTCGGTGACATGCTGTATCTCTTCAAAGTACTTGTTGATTTTGCTGATTTCGCGCTTGTCTGCGCTACTCTTGATTACCCGGGCCAGCATGGGGTTGGTGGACAGCACATGGGGAATACTCTCATAGCGAATGAGTGCGCCTTCTATAAAGCCTATGACTTCGCTGAGCTGTTTGTCTGCCAGGGATTGGTATTGGGTGAATCCCTTATCCAGATGGTACCAGTAGGTCAGTTTGAGGGTAATAAACAGACCCGTCACCAGCATGGTGGTGATAAGCAGGCGCTTTCGGGTCTTGTTGTTGAGCGGCATCTTATTGTCCCGGCGTTATTGCGGTGTAATTCCGGCGTAAGAAATCGGCGAGTCTTAGACTCGCCGATAGCCCTGTTGATTTCAAGGATTAAAAGCCCCGCAGTGAATCCAGATACTCAGGCAGGAACAGAGATACTTGAGGAACATAGGTGATCAGAATAAGGAACCCCAGTAACAGCAGCAGCCAAGGCAGGCAAGCGTGGATTACCCAACCTATGCTCTTGCCTGTGATCCCCGAGGTCACAAACAGATTAAGCCCCACCGGCGGCGTCAGCATTCCTATCTCCATATTGACTACCATGATGATCCCAAGGTGAATGGGGTCGATCCCCAACTGGGTGGCGATGGGGAAGAGGATGGGCGCCATGATAAGCAAAATGGCTGATGGCTCCATAAAGTTACCTGCGGCCAGCAACAACAGGTTGACTATGATGAGAAAGCCCCAGGCCGGCAGGCCCATGCCGACTATGTTTTCGGCAATCATGTGAGGGATCCGCTCTGTGGTCAACACATGGGCGAACAGCATGGCGTTGCCTATGATAAACAGCAGCATGATACTGACTTTGGCGCCATCCCTGACGACGGCGCGTATCTCTTTGTCGGCCGGTGTTTTGAGTAATCCCAGCAGGCTGTACCCCAGATTGCGACCTATGGCTTTGATTACCGGCTCACCAGGATTGCGCCAGGCGACATTTTTCAGTGGCCCGATATCTCGATAGCCGAAGACGGCAATGAAATAGGCATAGACGCAAGCGACCGCCGAGGCTTCTGTGGGGCTGGCGACCCCGCCGTAAATGGAACCCAGCACTATGACAATCAGCATCAGGCCACCCATGGCCTTGGCCGTTGAGATAGAGAGCTTGCGAATGCCGGGGAAGGGCAGGGAAGGTAATCCCTTGATTCGGGCCACTATATAGATGGCCAGCATGATCAGCATCCCCGCCAGTAACCCAGGGATCAGTCCGGCCATAAACATCCGCGCTGCGGACACTTCAGTGGCTGCCGAATACACCAGCATCACAATCGATGGTGGGATCAGTATTCCCAGGGTACCTGAGGTGGTAATAACCCCGGCGGCAAATTTTTGTGGATATCCGGCGCGGATCATGCCGACGATAACTATCGAGCCGATAGCTGCCACTGTGGCCGGAGAAGAGCCGGAGACGGCGGCAAACAACATACAGGCCATGACCGAGGCCATGGCTAAACCGCCGCGGATATGGCCGACACTGTCCATGGCGAAGTCGATGATCCGTCTGGCGACGCCGCCGGTGGAGAGAAAGGCCGAGGACAGAATAAAGAAAGGGATCGCCAGCAAAGTGTAGTGCTCTGAAGTGGACTCATAGAGTTTCAGGGCCACAGAGGCCAGCGAATCGTTGGAAAACAGTAAAATAGTCAGCATGCTGGAGAAACCCAGTGCAATGGCAATGGGCATGCCGAGCAGCATACAAACAAATAAGACGATAAAGAGGGTAGCTATTGTCATGGCGTTACCTACTCATGCTTGGAGTTGTTTTTGTCTTCGCCGGCTTCGTTTTCATCTGCCAGGTGCATGCTTTCCTTGGCTTCATCGTGGAAGCTGAATCCTTGTGAGCGGTTGGTCAGAATGGCAAAAAACAGTTCAATGAAACGCCAGGTCAACATGGCAAAACCGATTATCAGAATGCTTTGGGAGATCCACAGCGGCACAGCAGGATCTTCAACATCTATGCGCAGGGTTTCCCAGGCAAAATCGGGGTCCAGTTTGGCAACCAGGGCATGGGGGAAGTCGATATCTTCCATGGGTATTCCAATCTGATACATCTGGCTGAGATAATCCCAACTGCCTTTAAGGAACAGGCCGCAATAGATCAAACAGATGACCGCAGCCAGCATGGCGGCGTATTTGCGGCCTGTCCTGGGGAGCTTTTTGACGAAGGCATCGACACCTATATGGGCACCGACTTTAACGCCGTATGACATGCCAAAGAGGACAAACCAACCACAGAGGGTCAATGTCAGCTCCTGCATCCAGAGAAATCCTGTATTGAAAAAGAAGCGGGCAACGACTTCGACAAAGACAAGTACCGTCATCAGGGTGATCAATAAGTTGAGAAAGCCTTCCTCAAAGTAGCCCAAGGCGCGTGAAATCATATTGCTCTCCGCAGAAATTGCGGGGGCCGGAGCCCCCATACTGACTTACTGGTTGGCGGCCACGGCGGCATCTATCACGTCTTTGCCGATTTGGTCTTCAAATTTGGCCCATACCGGTTTCATTGCATCAACCCAGGCCTGGCGTTGCTCAGGGGTGAGCTCAACTACCAAAGAACGTTTTGAGTCGATGATCAACTGGCGGTCCTGGTCATTCTTGTCACCGGCAATTTTGTTGCCATAGGCAATGGCTTCATCGAGCGCTTCTTTGATGATTTTCCGCTTATCGCCGGGCAAGCTCTTCCAGAAGGTGTTGGAGGTCACCACCATGTAGTCGAGCACACCATGGTTACTTTCGGTGATATGGCTCTGCACCTCGAAGAATTTTTTGGAGTAGATATTGGACCAGGTGTTTTCCTGACCATCTATAGCGCGGGTTTGCAGCAAGGTGAACACCTCGGAGAAGGGCTTTTTCACTGCAGTTGCATCGACGGCGGCAAACTGGGCTGCCAGTACGTCAGAGGCCATAACCCGGAATTTTTTGCCGCTGGCGTCTTTTGGCAACAGCAACGGCTCATTGGCAGAGAACTGCTTCATACCATTGTGCAGATAACCGAGACCAACAACGCCTTTTCGCTTCATGGAGTTCAGCAGCTTTTGCCCGGCTTCACTCTGTTGGAACTTGTCGACAGCGGCCATGTCTTTGAACAGAAACGGCAGATCGAACAGCTGCAGTTTTTTGGTGTAACGCTCGAACTTGGAAAGTGATGGCGCAACCAACTGCACATCGTTGAGCAGCAGCGCGGCCAGTTCATTGTTGTCTCCGAAGAGTTGTGAGTTGGGGAACACACTGACCTGATATTCACCTGGCAGGCGTTCTTCGACCAAGGCCTTGAATTTCAGTGCCATCTGGCCCTTGGGGGTGTTTTCTGCCACAACGTGGGAAAACTTTATCTCTACCGGTTCTGCCAGAACCGAGAAGCTCGCCAAGGCGCCGGCTAAAGCCGTCACTTTGGCAAGGGTTCTCAGCGGCCGGGTAAAGAGTTTGGATGGATTGAATGCACTCATGATGTGTCCTTTTTATATGCTCTTGAGTTATTGAAAAATACGTACCCCAAAGTGCGTATTTCCAGCGGGAATACAGCCGATTTTCCCTAAGGTCTGTATTGGGTAAGGCAAGTAGCGCGCCAATTTGATCACTTTTTTGTAACTCATTGGTTGCTAAAGTGTAGTTTATTTGATGTTTGTCACGTCTTTTTGCTGTTTGAGTGAGATCTTGCTCACTCTGTCGTCGGTTGTGGGTGGAAAACCGCCTATTGTGATTTTGATTTACTTGGGGGGATCTATGCGCTTGAGGACGGCGTCACTGGGCAGCAGTTCCAGGTGACCCTGTTCGTCAAAGTACCAGCCGGTAATAAAGCCTTTCTGACGCATGGTCACCAGGTTATGCATCACTTCTCTGGCTTCTTTTTGTGCGGTTTGTTCGTCATAGTCGTTGGTGTGCTTCAAATAGGCCGCAATGCTGGCGAGGGAAGCCGATTGACTGATTCCTGTCATAGCCTCTGCTCCACAAAAAAGATGCTTCCCTGAAGCGTAGTTGAAAATTTAGTCAGTGTGAAAGAAGCAATGGTATTACAGCCTAGGGTGATGATCTGAGCCTGCCTTGTCCATGTCATGTCACAGCTGAGCAAGTCAGGACCGCAATATCTATCTTGTGACTGTCGGCCAGAGCCCTTTTCCCTTGTAGGGTTAGGCTGCTAGAATATGCGCACTTTTCATTTGCCTGCCTGGCAGGCGTTTATTCTTAAGGTTAGTGTTCAATTATGACCACCAAGACGCGTTTTGCTCCCAGCCCTACCGGCTTTCTTCATGTGGGCGGTGCCCGTACGGCTCTATACTCCTGGTTGCACGCCCGTGCCAATAATGGCGAGTTTGTGCTGCGTATCGAAGATACGGATCTTGAGCGTTCTACTCAGGAGGCGGTTGATGCCATTCTGGAAGGGATGGAATGGTTGGGCCTGAATTGGGACGAAGGTCCTTACTATCAGACCAAGCGCTTCGATCGTTACAACGAGATCATTGCTCAGATGCTGAAAGAGGGCACGGCTTACAAGTGTTATTGCTCTCGTGAGCGCATTGAAGCTCTGCGTGAAGAGCAGGCCTCCAAGGGTGAACGTCAGAAGTATGATGGCTGCTGCCGTGATGCCGCTCCCCGTGATACAGATGAACCATATGTAGTACGTTTCAAAAATCCCCAGGAAGGCAGCGTGGTTTTTGATGATCATGTTCGCGGCCGGATTGAAATTGCCAACGAAGAACTGGATGATCTGATCATTGCCCGCAGCGACGGTACACCTACCTATAACTTCTGTGTGGTGGTTGATGACTGGGATATGGGTATCACTTGCGTGGTTCGCGGTGAAGACCATATCAACAACACTCCAAGACAGATCAACATTCTTAAGGCCCTGGGTGCACCTGTTCCTGAGTATGCCCACGTATCCATGATCCTGGGTGACGATGGTGCCAAGCTTTCCAAGCGTCACGGCGCAGTGAGCGTAATGCAGTATCGTGATGACGGTTATTTGCCGGAAGCATTGCTGAACTATCTGGTGCGTTTGGGCTGGTCCCATGGCGATCAGGAGATCTTCTCACTGGAGGAGATGAAGCAGTTCTTCAAATTGGACGATATCAATAAGGCGGCTTCGGCATTCAATACCGAGAAGCTGATTTGGTTGAACCAGCACTATATGAAGTCGCTGGATCCAGAATATGTGGCCGGTTTCCTTGAATGGCATATGCGTGATCAGCAGATAGATACCAGTAATGGCCCGGCCCTGGCTGAAATCGTTACTGCATTGGCAGAGCGCAGCAAGACACTTAAAGAGATGGCTGCTTCCAGCCGCTACTTCTATGAAGACTTCGAGGCGTTTGATGAAGCGCAGGCCAAGAAGCACTTGCGCGGGGTCGCATTGGAGCCCTTGCAACTGGTGCAGCAGAAGTTGGCGGCTTTGCCTGAGTGGACCGTGGAAGCGATTCACAATGCCATTGAGTCAACAGCGGCCGAGCTTGAGGTGGGAATGGGTAAAGTCGGTATGCCTTTACGGGTTGCCGTAACTGGTGCGGGCCAATCTCCTGCTGTGGATTTAACCTTATTTCTCATTGGGAAAGCTCGTTGCGAGCAAAGAATCTCCAAAGCGGTTGAATTTGTAGCAGCCAGAATAAATTCCTAAAAAAGGCGTTGACACATTTGGGTGTGCTGCATAGAATGCGCCTCGCAGTTGAGACACAGGGCAGCAAGTTGCTGGCAGTACACTCAAATGTAATGAGAGATAGCTTGGGGCTATAGCTCAGCTGGGAGAGCGCTTGCATGGCATGCAAGAGGTCGACGGTTCGATCCCGTCTAGCTCCACCAACTACTCTCAATCAGCTCTTTTTAAGCAGAGTTTAAATGCTTAAGTCCGGGGTCCCCTTCGTCTAGAGGCCTAGGACACCGCCCTTTCACGGCGGTAACAGGGGTTCGAATCCCCTAGGGGATGCCAATTTTGCAGTGTTTAGTAAAACCTGTACTCTTATCACAGAGTCTAAAGCGTGAGTCCGGGGTCCCCTTCGTCTAGAGGCCTAGGACACCGCCCTTTCACGGCGGTAACAGGGGTTCGAATCCCCTAGGGGATGCCA
>NZ_LVDR01000004.1:0-165840 GCF_007636515.1 Shewanella sp. MSW | reverse complement strand
GAGGTCGACGGTTCGATCCCGTCTAGCTCCACCATAGATTCTCTCTTCAAGAGAAACACTAACCACCTCAGGGTGGTTTTTTGTTATCTGTTTCTTCAACGTTTGCGTCCTAGCAAAAGTACGCTCTAACCCCGAATGGCTTGTTAGAGTATTTATCCAACCATGTATCGAAACGTGGCTCTAAAATGCAGTTCTTATTAACTGCTCTTATCAGGCACAGGCCTCATTACCGATACGCCAGATTGTTTTGCCCGGATACCCGCCTAGTTACTACTTGAATAAAAAGTCGCTACTTGAATAAGTATGTGGCAGTTAGTCAAGGTGAGTGTCTCTTTATATGGTATGGAAGGCTTAAAAAACCAGGAAGCCGTGATGGCTTCCTGAAATGTTGTTCTATGCCGAAAAGCAGGGCGGTAAAGATATCTCAGTCTACACCGATAAAACCGCCTGTTTGGTGAGCCCACAGCTGGGCGTAAATTCCTTTGCTGCGGATCAGTTCCTGATGGCTGCCTTGTTCGACCACTTTGCCCTGATCCAGCACTATCAATCTATCCATTGCGGCTATGGTTGATAGTCTGTGGGCGATAGCGATAACGGTTTTTCCTTCCATCAGTTGATAGAGGCTTTCCTGAATTGCCGCTTCCACTTCCGAGTCGAGTGCCGAGGTGGCTTCATCCAGGATCAATATTGGCGCATCTTTCAATAGCACTCTGGCGATGGCAATACGCTGCCTTTGACCGCCGGATAATTTGACGCCCCGTTCACCCACTTGGGCATCCAGCCCGGTATTTCCCGACGGATCTGTCAAAGAGGCGATGAATTCACTGGCTTGGGCCTTGATGATCGCCTGCTCCAGTTCCTCTTCCGTGGCATCGGGACGACCATAAAGAATATTTTCTCTGATGGATCTGTGCAGCAAGGAGGTATCCTGAGTCACCATGCCTATCTGTGAGCGCAGCGAATCCTGGGTAACTTTACGGATATCCTGACCGTCTATCAGAATTTTTCCCTTTTCCACATCATGAAAACGCATCAGCAGATTGACCAAGGTGGACTTACCGGCACCCGAGCGCCCCACCAGACCGACTTTTTCACCTGGCTTGATCTGTAAATCCAGGCCTTCCAGCACACCGCTCTGTTCTCCATAGTGAAAGCTGACCTTATCGAAATCGATTTGCCCTTGCTCAACCAAAATGGCTTTGGCGTCTTCGGCATCCAGAATGCGGGTGGGTTTGGACAGGGTGCTCATACCATCGGCCACTGTCCCTATATTTTCAAACAGTGAGCTGATTTCCCACATTATCCATTGCGACATGCCGTTGAGGCGCAGAGCCAGGCTGACGGCAATCGCTATGGCGCCAACACTGATGGCACTGTCGCTCCAGAGCCAGATGGATACGGCTGCCACGCTAAAGGCCAGGAAATAGTTCAGTAGCTGCACACTGACGTTAATTCCGGTGACCAGACGCATCTGCCTGTGCACGGTATCCAGGAAGGTTTTCATGCTCGACTGCGCGTATTCGGCTTCCTGCTGGGTGTGGGAGAAGAGTTTGACCGTGGCAATATTGGTGTAGCTGTCGACGATTCGACCTGTCATGGTTGAGCGGGCATCGGCTTGCTCGGTAGACACGGCTTTCAACTTGGGCACGAAATACCACTGCAGGCCGATATAGATGGCAAGCCATGCCAACATGGGCAGCATCAAGCGCATATCGGCACTGGCGATCATCACCAACATGGAGGTGAAATACACCATTATGTAGACCAGCACGTCCAGGAGTTTCATCACGGTTTCCCGCACCGCCAGAGAGGTTTGCATCACCTTGGTGGCTATGCGGCCGGCAAAGTCGTCCTGATAGAAGGAAACACTCTGTTTCAACAAGTATTTGTGCGCCAGCCAGCGGATGGCCATCGGATAGTTGCCCAAGAGACTTTGGTAGACAATCAAGGCGTGCAGCAAGATGAGTACAGGCAAGAGCACGAGTACCAGCAAGGTCATGCCGAGTAACTTGAGTCCTTCATCCTGCAGCAGGGTTTGTGGATCCTTGTCTACCAGCCAGTCAACCAACTGCCCCATAAAGCCAAACAACGACACTTCCAGCATGGCCAGAATTGCGGTCAATATTGACATCAATATCAACGGTCGCTCGAAACCTTTGGTGTAGTGGCGACAAAAAGCATAGAGCCCTTTGGGCGGTGGAGATGGTTCTATATCCGGCAGTGGATCCGTCCAGTGTTCAAAGCGGGAAAACAACGTCTTTATCATGGCCTTCTCTTGGCAAACTGTTATGGGCGATTTATCTCTTGGCAAAGAATGATTCTTGCCCGGTTATGCGGGCAGACATCGGGCCTTGCGGATCTGGAGTGATTTTTATTCAAGCCGTTCCAGCATACCCAATTTTTACCGGCAGGGCAGCTATTATTCCGGATCAACTGTTTGGGTTTAGTCTCGGGGTCCAGTTCCGTTTTCCGCTGGTTTCCCTCGTGTTTGCGGGGTAATCTGCATCCAGGTTATAGACGATAGCGAAACAGATGATGACGATTTTTACTGAGCTCAGCGCCGACACCTGCCGCCGGGCGAGACTCAGTCGCGATCCCAGGTTTGATGGCCGTTTCTTTATCGGGGTGAAGACGACGGGGATCTATTGCCGGCCTATCTGTCCGGCTGTGGCGCCGAAAGAGGAAAATGTCGAATATTTTTTCTCGGCCGCAGCCGCGGCAAATCAAGGTTTGCGCCCCTGTTTGCGTTGTCGACCGGAAAGCGCGCCAGGTTCCTGTGCCTGGAAAGGCACGAGAACCACGCTGGAGCGGGCGGTAACTCTGATAGAGCAGGGCGCCTTGAGCGGCGAGTCGGCGAAAGGTGTCGAGCACTTGGCACTGCGTCTCGGGATCAGCAGTCGTTATCTGCGCAAGCTGTTTGTCGAAGCGCTGGGCCTGTCTCCCAAGCAATACGCTGCGTTTCAGCAATTGATGTTTGCCAAGCAGTTGCTGCACCAAACCCGGCTCCCTATCACGCAGGTGGCCTTGGCTGCGGGATACACGAGTATTCGCCGTTTCAACGAAGTGTTTCAGAGTCAGCTGCAGCTAACTCCGTCGGCACTCAGACGTAGCGCTGATACGCAAATGGACGACAGTAACAGGCTGCAACTGTTTTTGAGTTACCGGCCGCCTTATGCCTGGCAAGCGCTGCTTGATTTCTATCGCCTGCGGGCGGTAACAGGAATGGAGTGGTTTGAACTTAATGGCCGCCAGGGCTATGGTCGCAGCCTGTTACTCAACAGCGACAAAGGCGGGTTCAAAGCTTGGTTTTTTGCCGAGTTGCAGGCCTCGCAAAATAGAGTCGCAGTTACCCTGGCATTGGAAGAGGGCGCCGAGCTTAGCTTGTTGCCGGTATTGGTCAATCGGATAAGAAGGATATTGGATCTCGACGCTGATATGCAGCAGGTTGAGCAAGTGTTGCAACCTATCACACTGGCAGACTCCACCTTTGGTTGGGAGCCGGGGCTGAGGCTGCCGGCAGCAGGCTCTCTGTTTGAAGCCGGGGTGCGGGCTGTTCTGGGCCAGCAGGTCAGCGTTACCCAAGCCACAAAACTGTTGGGGCAGTTGGTGGCAGCCAGAGGTGAGCGGCGAGTTATCGCCGGGCGCGAAATCAGCTTCTTTCCCGAGCCCGAAAGTATGTTGGCGGCGGACTTTGACGAGTTGAAAATGCCCGCAAGCAGAAAGACGGCACTGGCCGAGTTGGCGCGTTTTCAGCTTGAGCATGGTGATACCGAGCCTGAGGCTTGGCTCAGTTTGAAAGGGATTGGCCCTTGGACCATAGCCTACGCCAGAATGCGCGGGTTGTCGGATCCTGATGTGTTGCTCTGCGGCGATTTGATAATCCGTAAACGTCTGCTCAGGCTGCTTAGTGAAATGGCAATCTCGACCAAGGGTAACGATAGTTTAGCTCAACTTAATCCGGATTCGGTTAAACAAGGCGCAGTTGCTCAGCATAAAGGCAATCAAGGTGCGGGCCATTACCAAGCATTACTGCAAGGTGTCACTGAAGCGGCGTCGCCCTGGGGCAGCTACCTTACTCTGCAACTTTGGCATTCGGCACAGCGCCCATAGACAGCTCGGAATGAAAGCACTGAATGAAAGCGCTGAATGAAGAGAATGGAATGGGTTGCAAAGGCGCGAAGGCATCTGTCAAACACCTATTCAAAAGCTATAAAATCAAAGGATTAATCCTATGAGTACACAAGATAATCCGAGCTTGGCCGTATCGCTGAGTAAAGAGTGGCCGATAGCAGAATTGCTGCCGGTGGCGGAGCTTAGCATGGATTCGGCTGTGGGCCGGCTGTGGCTTGCCGCAGGGCCCCATGGGCTGTCACATCTGTCGGTTTTGACGGGGGATGACAGAGAGCGCCGGATCCCGCTGGCGAGCGCGAGTACGGCGCAAAAGGCGCGGGCAGAGGCGATATTGACACAGACCAAGAGCCAGCTTTTGGAGTATTTTGCCGGCACCAGACAGGTCTTCGAACTGCCTTTGGCTCCCAAGGGGACACGCTTTCAACGCGCTGTTTGGCAGGCATTGGTGGGGTTGCCCTACGGCAGTTTTACCAGTTACGGTGAGCTGGCCGTAAAGATTGATAATCCCAAAGCTGTTCGCGCTGTAGGTACTGCCAATGGCGCCAACCCGATAGCGATTATCGTGCCTTGCCACAGAGTCATAGGCAAGGATGGCAAGTTGACCGGCTATGCCTGGGGCCTCGCCATGAAGCAACAATTGCTTGACTTGGAAGCCGGTCGTCCCAGTTAATCTTTTGGCATAAATCAACGAAACTCTCTATCGATTTGGGGTATTCTGAAGCCAAGCAAAAGTTGCGTATTACTGAGGGAAACACAGATGCAACCACTCTTTTGGCTGGAAGAGGGAGAGTTGGCAGGAAGCCGGGGGCCGGTAGGCCAGAACTGGGATTTTGATGAGCTGCAACGCTCCGGGATAGGCGCCATTCTTTCCTTGGCTGACAATATGGCTGGTAATTTGGCCGCCGATTGGCCTCAGTCGCAATTTGAGTTTGCCTGTATCCCTTTACCGAGTGGAGAAGCCCCATCTGATGCCGATTTGCGGCTCTGCGTCGAGCAGTTACCCAAGGCACTCGACTTTATCCAGCGTCAGCGTGCGGCCGGTCTAGGGGTATTGGTACATTGTGAGTCGGGGCAAAACCGTACTTGCCTATTACTGGCCTACTACTTGATGGAGCATGGCGTGGCGCCGCTGCATGCAGTTGCCCGCATTCGTGCGGTGGCAGATGTTGCCTTTGAATCCCATGGTTGGGATCAGTTTGTGTTTGATGTGCTCTATGCTTTACAGGATTAACAAATTAACGCCGGAGGCGGGAATACTGGATCCCGGAACGAATTAATGCTTGAATACTCTTCATTATTTCGAAGAATATTCAGAATGTTGCCACAGTTTGGAATATTGCTGGTCCTCTTGTCCTTGCTTAGCGCTTGCAGTTCGGCACCGACACGGGATCCCGCATACAGCGACTCCAGCTATCTGGCAACGCCGGAGAGTTCTGTCTTGCTGGATTATCTGGAACCTCAATTGTCCATCCACCCATCGCAGACGGGTGTGCTGCCGTTGGCCGAAGGTGTCGATGCCTTCATTGCCAGGTTGGCGCTTATCCGCAGTGCCCAGAGCAGTATCGATCTGCAGTACTACATTTATCGGGCCGATGAAACCGGCAAAACCCTGGTGTGGCAACTGTTGGAAGCTGCCGAGCGCGGCGTGCGGGTAAGGCTGCTGCTTGATGATACCACGAGTGCGCCGCTCGAATCCGGACTGGCGGCCTTAAATCATCATCCCAATATTCAGGTTCGCCTCTATAACCCGGTATATTCCCGCACCTTCAGAGGCTTGTCTTGGCTGTTCAGTTTCGCCCGCTTGAACCACAGAATGCACAATAAGTCGCTGACGGTGGACAACATGGTTTCTGTGGTGGGAGGGCGCAACATAGGCAATGAGTATTTTTCCGCTAACGATGAACTTGAGTTCGGTGACTTTGACTTGCTCGCCATAGGCGAGGCGATACCGGCTATCTCTGATCAGTTTGATCTTTACTGGAATGCGCCGCTGACTATTCCGCTTGAGCAATTGCTGCCCAAGCGTCTGACCCGGGAAAAATTGCTGCAGGCCGATGCCAAGATGCGGCAGGAACAGCAGGCGATGCAGGATCACCCCTATTATCAGCGCTTGTTGCAGAGCCAGTTGATAACGAACATGGAGCAGCAGCAACTCGACTGGTATTGGGGCGAAGCCAAGGTGTTGTTCGACCCGCCCGATAAGCTGCGCAGCGCCGAGCCCGAGAGTTGGATGCTGGCCGATATCGGTCGTTTTCTGTCCCAGGTTGAAAACAACATACTGATCATCTCGCCCTATTTTGTGCCCACATCCAAAGGGGCAGATGCCCTGGCACAGGCGGTAGCCAATGGCATTGAGGTTACTGTGGTGACCAATAGCCTGGCAGCCACAGATGTAGTGGCCGTGCATGGTGGCTACAAGAAGTATCGTCGGCAACTGCTGGAGGCCGGTGTTCGCCTCTATGAAGTCAAGGCTGACCCCGACTATAAGCCTTCTTCATGGCGCGGCAGCTCACGCACCAGCTTACATGCCAAAACTTTTGTGCTGGACGGCGAAGATGTGTTCGTCGGTTCGTTCAATTTTGATCCCCGTTCTGCCTGGATCAATACTGAAATGGGAATACTGCTGCATCAGCCCGAGCTTGCCGAACACATGCAGCGGCAACTGGGCGGCGCCTTACTACGTAATGCTTACCGCTTGGCGCTGGAGGAGGATGAGCTGGTGTGGCATGACGATGCCAAACAAGAGGTGTTCTATAACGAGCCAGCCGCCGGTTTCTGGCGCCGTCTCAGCGCCGATATCCTCAGCCTTTTGCCTATTGAGTCGCAATTGTGAATTGCAGCTGACCACCATAGGTTCAAGCCTGTGTTATCCTGAAGCGTTTAACTTATTGTCTGTAATGGTGTTGTTATGAAGAGTAAGGCCAATCAATCTCAGGGACTGCTGCTGTTTCATCTGTCGGCAAGCCAGCTGTTTGCCATAGGTACCCTGAAGATCCGTGAGTTGGTACCTTATATGCCACTAAACCAGATCCCCCAATCTCATCCGGCTGTGATGGGGGCGGTAAACTTCAGAGGACATACCATTCCTGTAGTGGATATGGCGGCGGCCGTTGGTTATCGCCCGGTTACTGCAGAGGAGCGCAAGAGTTGCTTTATCATCATCACAGATTGTCAGCGGATGGAGATAGGCTTTCTGGTTCGCGGTATCGACAAGATCCTCGAATGTAACTGGCGTGATATTGAATCACCGCCGGATAACCTCGGACGCAATGCTTATCTCACCGGAGTGACTCGTTACGACAATAAGCTGGTGCAATTGCTGGATGTTGAGTTGTTGCTGTCAAAGATTTTCCCGATTGCGGCCCAGAGTGTGGCCATGCTGACCGATGTGCAAAGGGAAAGGTTGAAACCGCTGCGGATCTTGTTGGTGGACGACTCTAAAGTAGCCAGAAAGCAACTGTCTGATGCGCTGGACTCCATTAATATCCCTTATGAGGTCACCTCAAACGGTGCCCAGGCTTTGGCTATCATGGAAAAGGCCGCCGCCGAACACCGCCCGGTGGACATCCTGGTGAGTGATATTGAAATGCCGGGTCTGGACGGTTATGAACTCGCCTTTGAGGTGAGAGACAAACCGGCACTCGCCGGAGCTTACATTATCCTGCATACCTCGCTGTCCAGTGAGATCAGTGTCAGCCAGGCGCACCAGGTAGGTGCCAACGAAGCCCTCACCAAGTTCGATGCCCATGAACTTATTGATGCCATGCTCAGAGGCGCCAAAATTGCACAAGATAGTCAAAAATGACATCGCTGTTGCCAAAATGCGTGTTCAGGGTTATCCAGACGACACAAATAGGCTTCAAAGCTAGACATTAGCGGTTTCATCCGCTAAAAACGTAACTCCTGTGGCACTGGTGCCAGAAAGATAATAACGACAGGTCAGGCAATGAACCAATCTTCTTTACTTTTGGCCCGATTGGCCAAGAGCAGTCTTGTACTGCAAATCCTTTTGGGGATCATCGCGGGCATGGGGCTCGCACACTTTGCTCCGGAATGGGCAAAGAGCGTTTCTTTTCTTGGAGATCTTTTTGTCGGCGCGCTTAAGGCGATCGCGCCGATCCTGGTATTTCTGCTGGTGGCGGCATCGATTGCCAATCAGAAGAAAAATACCAAGAGCAATATGCGGCCAATTATCGCCTTGTACCTGTTCGGTACTTTTGCCTCGGCACTTACAGCTGTGGTAATGAGCTTTATGTTTCCCACCACACTCAAGCTCAGGGCGCCTGAACAGTTACTGTCGCCGCCGCAAGGTATTCTGGAAGTTCTCAATACTCTGTTGTTCAAATTGGTCGACAACCCAGTCAATGCTCTGATGAATGCCAACTATATAGGTATTCTGGCTTGGGGTATTGGTCTTGGATTGGCGCTGCATCATTCCAGTGATTCGACCAAACAGGTATTTGCCGATGTCAGTCATGGTATCTCACAGATGGTGCGCTTTATTATCCGCTTGGCGCCGATAGGCATTTTCGGTCTGGTGGCCGTGACCTTTGCCGAGAGCGGTTTTGAGGAAGTGTACAATTATGGCCGTCTGCTAGGCGTCTTGCTGGGAAGCATGGCTATCATAGCCCTGGTGGTGAACCCGCTCTTGGTGTTCTACAAGACAAGACGCAATCCTTACCCATTGGTGTTCGCTTGCCTCAGAGAGAGTGGCGTAACCGCCTTCTTTACCCGTTCGAGCGCCGCCAATATTCCGGTGAACATGGCCTTGTGTGAGCGCCTCAAACTGCATAAAGACACCTATTCGGTTTCTATTCCTCTGGGGGCCACTATCAACATGGGCGGCGCGGCAATTACCATTACTGTACTGACCCTGGCTGCTGTGCATACCACGGGAACCAGTGTCGACTTGCCAACTGCCTTGCTGTTGAGCCTGGTGGCCGCCGTGTCGGCTTGTGGTGCCTCCGGGGTAGCCGGTGGTTCATTGCTGCTGATCCCTCTGGCTTGTAGCTTGTTTGGCATCAGTGACAGCATTGCCATTCAGGTGGTGGCCGTGGGCTTTGTTATCGGGGTTATTCAGGATGCGGCTGAAACTGCGCTGAACTCTTCCACTGATGTGTTGTTTACCGCGGCAGTCTGCCAGGCCGAAGATCGCAAGCTAAGCTAAGGAAGGTGCGAACAAGCCCCATGTGTGCTCTGCGTCGACTTACAGGCCTGGGTGCAAGGCGTGGTTCGCAGCAAATGGCTCTAGTCCTTTGCAAGAAGCATTCCCTAGGAAACATTGTTGAAGATACAGGGCGGCCTCTGGGCCGCCCTTTGTTTTTGGTCCCCATTTGCCACGGTGTGACCGTTCAAACGGCCGGTGGTAAGGGGATTGTGTGAGTTATTCCATAAATTGCTTAAATTCTCCGCAATAAATGATCTTGATCACACTTTTATTTTGTCACTGGGCTACACTGCGCACATTCGAGAGATTTCATTCTAACTTATTGGTTTTTAATGATTTGGAATCAAATTTTTCACTTTTATGTTACTTTTGGCCGGGTAAAGGGGCACTATGAGTTCTATGCTTAATGTCATGCATTTGGGGTCAGCCAAAGAGGCTGGGCTGACATGGTTTAAGGGTATGGATATGTCTGGAGTAGAAAAGCGCAAGCGTCTGCACCGACAGAACGAACAACAGCGAGAATTTCTTGGTTGTTGGCAGGATAGTCGCCCTGGCAGTGGTGAAGAACTGACCTTGTATCGTCAAGGTGGCAAGCTGTTTCTGGAAACCTGGTTCAGCGATGGTTGCCACAGCGTGGATGAGATGAAGTCCAAACAGACCAATGCCGGTTTATGTCTGGAAGATATGGGTGGTAACCTGTTTGGTGAATACTTTATTTTAACCGCAGAGGGCAAGCTGCAGTTTTGCACTGAAGGAGGCGATAGCTTCAGTCTGGAACCCAAATCAGTGATGAGTGCTTAATAATTGTTTGACTCATTGTAAAAAAAGAAAACGCCCGCTAAGCGGGCGTTTTCTTTAGCTGCTTTTTCTAAGGCTTTCTTTATCAAGCCTTGCAAGGGTCAGAAAGGCGACAGGCTGACAAAATGCATCTCGGCACCCGAGTAAGGGTGGCAAAATGCCAGGCTGGCAGCATGCAGACAGAGTCGCGGACGGGCATTTTCAATCTCACATCCACCATAGAAATCATCCCCTAAAATCGGATGCCCCAATGCGAGCATGTGGACTCTGAGCTGATGAGTCCGGCCGGTTTCCGGTTGTAATGCCACCAGGCTGGAATCCTCACGGCGCTCAAGCACTTTGTAGTGAGTGACCGCTCTCTTACCTTGCTCTGAGACTTGCTGCAGCGGTGGGTTGGCCTTATCCGCTGCCAGAGGCAAGTCGATAACACCGGCTGGCTGTTCAAGATGTCCAGCCACCTCGGCCACATACAGTTTATCGCTTTGCCGTTCCTGAAACTGAGTCTTGAGACTGGACTCGGCGGTTTTGTTACGGGCGAAAACCATTATCCCTGAGGTGGCGCAGTCCAGCCTGTGCACCAATATGGTTTCCGGATACAGGCGCTGTAAGCGGGTGAGGGCGCAATCATGGGTTACGGCGGCGCGCCCAGGGTTGGACAACAGCCCGGATGGCTTGTTGATGATAATAATATCGCGATCCAGATAGCGGATATCGAGCCAGGGCAGGGCCGGTGGGCGGTACTCAAAAACTTGCATGAACTCTCCTTCGTGAAGGCGCAATTTTAACAAAGCCATGGGCCCGGCAAAAGTGGCTTTGTGGGTTCAACCAAAGCGGCCCTTGGGCTGGGTTTAGATCAAAGAAATTCCGCTGGTGTCTTTCTGGCCCATATCCGGCTGTAAGCCATCAATTGTGGGTAAAAGGTTCGAAAGGCGATTTCAATTTCAGTATCGAGTTTTTGCAGCGCTTGTTGGGCACCGTTGAACAGCTCAGGTTTTGAAAGTCGGCGACTCACACCGGTTACAGCACTGTTGAGCCCCTGGCGACTTTGATAATTCAACAGCCAATTTTGCTGCTCCATCACTGGCGCCAGTTTGGCTAAGCCTTCGGGTAGGGATTGCGTTTGTCTGAGGCTCTCGTAGGCCTTATCGCAAAAGGCAGCCAAAGGTTGATGATGATATTCCTCCCAGTACTTTGCCAGCATATGGTCAAAGGCCAAATCCATCAGTACAGGTGCTACTCTGGCAAGCGGTTTGGGGAAAGTACGCACTAACTCGCGGGTTAATTCGTGGCTATCGGTCAACTTGTCTATCTGTCTGTGGAGCCAGAGCCCCTGCTGCAAATGTTTGGGAAACTGTTGAATATTGCCTTTGGCAAAGTCGCCGGCGAGATTGGCGCCGAGAGATGTTTGGCTGATATCGGCCAGATGCAGGTGTGCAAGGAAGTTCATATTGGTTACTGGGTGTCGAATTCGCCCTCAAGTTACCATGACAAGCCGGCAAATGAAAATAGTCTCTGACGCTGGTGAATGTTCTCTTTTTGCTCAGTGGAAAAAGATGCTACGCTTAGCGTTCGGTGACACAGAGGATCAAGGATGATGTGGGACTGGTTCAATAAACTTATCAACAAAACGCCAAGGCCCCAGAGGCGCAGGGTAGATATAGATATTCCGTTCGAGCAACTCGAATATCGGCGCGAACCCTTCGATGACAACAAGCCCCTTGCCGAAAAGGCAAACGAACCGCTGGAGCCTTGATCTTAACGCCTCAAATCCCTAGACTAGCCGCCGTTTCCAGCTAAGCCGAGGCCCATTCATGCGTGTAGCAGACTTTTCTTTCGATCTTCCAGAGGAACTGATTGCCAAGTTCCCTATGGAGAAACGCAGTGCGTCCAGATTACTCACTCTGGATGGTAACAGCGGGGCTCTTAGCGACTGCCGCTTCACCGAGTTGTTGAACCTGGTTCAACCCGGCGATCTCATGGTATTCAACAATACCCGGGTTATTCCGGCGCGCCTGTTCGGGCAGAAGGCAACCGGCGGTAAGCTGGAAATCCTGGTGGAACGGATGCTGGATGACAAGCGGGTGCTTGCTCATGTGCGTAGTTCAAAGTCGCCGAAGGAAGGCAGTGAAATTTTGCTCGATGGCGGCTTCAAAATGTTGATGCTGGCACGTCACGACGCGCTGTTTGAACTTGAACTGGTATCCGGTCCGAGTGTGCTTGAAGTGCTGGAGCAGGTAGGCCATATGCCGTTGCCGCCTTATATCGACCGTCCCGATGAAGATGCCGACAAAGAGCGCTATCAGACAGTTTATAACCAAACTCCGGGCGCGGTTGCGGCGCCGACGGCCGGTTTGCACTTTGATGACAATATGTTGGCCGAGCTGAAAGCCAAAGGCGTGGATATCGCCTTTGTGACTCTGCATGTTGGTGCCGGTACTTTTCAGCCGGTACGGGTCGACAACATACTGGAACATAAGATGCACTCTGAGTGGGCCGAAGTGCCGGCCGAGGTAGTGGCTAAAATCCATAACACCAAGGCGGCCGGAAAAAGGGTGATCGCGGTGGGCACAACCTCCGTGCGTTCGCTCGAGAGCGCTGCTCGCGCCAGTGAAGGCGAACTGCAGGCCTTCAAAGGGGATACCGACATTTTCATCTATCCCGGATATGAGTTTCAGGTAGTGGATGCCATGGTCACTAATTTCCACCTGCCGGAGTCGACGCTCATTATGTTGGTCAGTGCTTTTGCCGGCTTTGATGAGGTGATGAACGCCTATCGGCACGCGATTGCCGAAAAATACCGCTTTTTCAGTTACGGTGATGCCATGTTTGTGACTAAAAAAGCTCACTGATTACGACTTTTGTTTTAAAATACCCGCCTCAATGAGCGGGTATTTTGTCTTAAGGGTGAACCTTTTGCTTTTTTGACCCTCTGTTGTCTATACGCTGCGGCCTAAGTCCGCGTAATTAAGGTCAGACTGTTTCTCTGACGAGGTAAATCATGAAATTTGAATTGGATACTACTGATGGCCGCGCACGCCGGGGCCGATTGATTTTTGACCGTGGCACAGTCGAGACCCCGGCTTTTATGCCGGTTGGAACTTACGGCACTGTGAAGGGGATGACTCCGGAAGAAGTGCGCGCCACCGGAGCCGATATTCTGCTGGGGAACACTTTCCACCTCTGGCTGCGCCCAGGTGAAGAGATCATGCGTAAGCATGGTGACCTGCACGATTTCATGAACTGGCAGCGGCCGATTCTCACCGACTCGGGTGGTTTCCAGGTTTTCAGTCTAGGTGATATTCGCAAGATCACCGAAGAAGGGGTGCATTTCCGCTCGCCCATCAATGGCGAAAAGATTTTCATGGATGCCGAGAAGTCGATGCAGATCCAATATTCGCTCGGCTCGGATGTGGTGATGATTTTTGATGAGTGCACGCCGTATCCTGCCACTCACGACGAAGCCCGCAAGTCGATGCAGATGTCACTGCGCTGGGCAAAACGTTCGCGGGACGAGTTCGACCGCCTGGAAAACCCCAACTCATTGTTTGGGATTATTCAGGGCAGTGTCTATGAAGATCTGCGTGATGAAAGCCTCAAGGGCTTGTTGGAAATAGGTTTTGACGGCTATGCCGTCGGCGGCTTGGCTGTAGGGGAACCCAAGGCGGACATGCACAGAGTGCTGGAGCATGTTTGCCCGCAGATCCCCACAGACAAGCCTCGTTATTTGATGGGGGTAGGCAAACCGGAGGATCTGGTTGAAGGCGTACGTCGCGGTATCGACATGTTTGACTGTGTGATGCCAACCCGTAATGCCCGCAACGGCCACTTGTTTGTCACAGAAGGTGTTATCAAGATCCGCAATGCGCGGCATCGTGACGACACATCACCGCTGGATCCGGAATGTGACTGCTATACCTGTAAGAACTACTCACGGGCATATCTGTACCATCTGGACCGCTGTAATGAAATTCTCGGGGCCCGTCTCAATACCATACATAACCTGCGTTACTACCAAAGGTTAATGGAAGGTTTGCGCGGCGCCATTGAGACAGGTACATTAGACGCCTTTGTGAAGGACTTCTATGGTCGTCAAGGCCGTGAAGTACCTGAATTGGTGGATTGATTTTATTTGCTGATAAGAAGAGAAAAATATGTTTATTTCAAATGCTTACGCTAGTGCAGCCGGTGCTCCTCAGTCTGGCGGTACCATGGAATTGGTGTTCATGCTGGTGATCTTCGGTCTGATCTTCTATTTCATGATCTTCCGTCCTCAGTCCAAGCGTGTTAAAGAGCACAAAAATCTGATGGCGTCCCTGGGTAAGGGCGACGAAGTCCTGACCAGTGGTGGCATCATAGGCAAAATCGCCAAGATCAGCGATGAGAATGATTATGTTCTGCTGAGCCTGAACGACAGCACCCAGATCACCATCAAAAAAGATTATATCGCGGCGGTATTGCCAAAAGGCTCTATCCAGTCGCTATAAGCCAAGGGGGCTGAGGCGTGTTAAATAAGTATCCTTTATGGAAGAACCTGATGGTGATCATTATCATCGCCATCGGGGCTTTCTATGCCGTGCCTAACCTTTTTGGTGAGGATCACGCGGTACAAGTGGTGGGCACCCGCGGTGCGGATGTGACTGTCACGACCCAGACACAAGTTAACGACTTGCTGCAAAGCAAGGGGATAGGTGTCAAGCGTTCCGAGTTGGAAAACGGTCAGCTACTCGTCAGAGTCAACAATGCCGAACAGCAGTTGTTGGCCAAAGAAGCGATAGCCGAAGCCTTGGGTGACAAGTTCAGCGTAGCGTTGAACCTGGCACCGGCGACACCGGCCTGGCTCGAGTCACTCGGTGGTTCACCGATGAAATTGGGTCTTGACCTACGTGGTGGTGTGCACTTCCTGATGGAAGTGGACATGGGCGAAGCCATTCGCAAGATGGAAGAAGCCAAGATCGCCGATTTCCGCAGTCAACTGCGGGAAGAGGGGATCCGCTACTCGGGTGTCAAGGCTACGGCCAAAGGCATTGAGATCAAGTTCCGTGATGCCGAGAATCTGGCTAAAGCCGAGAGTTTCCTGAAGAGTCGCTCCAACGATATGGTGTTCAGCGACGCCAGCGAGGGCAATAACTTTGCCCTGATGGCCACCATGAGCGAAGTCTACCTCAAGCAGGTGAAAGAAGACGCTCTGTCGCAGAACATCACCACTATTCGTAACCGGGTGAACGAACTTGGGGTTGCTGAACCCGTAGTACAACGTCAAGGCGCCGAGCGCATTATCGTTGAACTGCCGGGGGTACAGGATACTGCTCGCGCCAAAGAGATCCTCGGGGCGACCGCTTCCATTGAATTCCATATGGTCGATGAGAAAGCCGACATGAATGCGGCGCAATCGGGCCGGGTGCCACCCGGCTCCGAGGTGTATCCACGTCGTGAAGGGGGTATTGCGGTATTGAAGAAAGAAGTGATGCTGACCGGTGATCATATTACCGGCGCTCAGCCAAGCTTCGATCAATACAGCCGGCCTCAGGTGAGTATCAGCCTGGACGCCAAGGGCGGGAATATCTTCTCCAACGTGACCAAAGACAACATCGGCAAGCCGATGGCGACCTTGTTTATCGAGTATAAGGACAGCGGTAAGCGTAACCCTGATGGCAGCGTGAAGATGGATAAGATCGAGGAAGTCATCTCTGTCGCGACCATTCAAGCCCGCCTCGGCCGTAACTTCGTTATCACGGGTCTGTCTCATGGCGAAGCCCAGAACCTGGCGTTGCTGCTGCGCGCCGGTGCGCTGATTGCACCTGTATCCATAGTGGAAGAACGTACCATAGGCCCAAGCCTGGGTGCCGAAAACATTGAAAACGGGATGCAGGCAATGCTCTGGGGTATGGCTGTGGTATTGATCTTTATGCTGATCTACTACCGTGCCTTTGGTGTTATTGCCAACCTGGCGCTGTGTGCCAACCTGATCATGGTGGTGGGTGTGATGTCGATGATCCCGGGCGCAGTACTGACGCTGCCGGGTATCGCCGGTATGGTGCTGACAGTGGGTATGGCGGTGGATGGTAACGTGCTTATCTACGAGCGTATCCGTGAAGAGCTTCGCGCTGGTCGCAGTGTTCAGCAGGCTATTCATGAAGGTTATGGCAACGCGTTCTCCACCATTGCCGATGCCAACATTACCACCTTCATCACCGCACTTATCCTGTTCGCAGTGGGCAGCGGCGCCATTAAAGGCTTCGCCGTGACCCTGATGATAGGTATCGCGACATCCATGTTTACCGCTATTGTCGGTACCCGGGCGGTTGTAAACGCCATGTGGGGCGGCAAGCGCGTGAAGAAACTGTCGATCTGAGGAAGCTGATTATGTTGCAGATTTTATCAATTAAAGGCTCTATCAACTTCCTGCGTCATGCTCTGCCTATCAGTATTATGTCGGCAGTGTTGGTCGTAGCTTCTCTGACTTCCCTGGCAACCAAGGGGATCAATTGGGGGCTGGATTTTACCGGTGGCACCTCTGTCATCATGGAATTTAGCAAACCCGCTAACCTGGACGAGCTGCGTCTTGCCCTCGATACCGAACCGACCTCGGGTGCCGTGGTGCAAAACTTCGGCTCCAGTCGCGATGTGGTAGTGCGCCTGCAGGTGCGCGAAGACATCAAGAGCGACCTTCAGGTTAAGGAAGTTTTTGCCGCTGCTGCCAAGCAAGACCCGGCAGTGCAGCAAAAGAGCGTAGAATTTGTCGGCCCTCAGGTCGGTAAGGAATTGGCAGAGCAGGGTGGCCTGGCGGTACTGGTTGCGCTGATCTGTATTCTTATCTACGTCTCTTTCCGGTTTGAATGGCGTCTGGCTATGGGTTCGGTCGCCGCATTGGCGCACGACGTGATAGTGACGCTGGGGGTGTTCTCCTTCCTGCAGTTGGAGTTCGACCTGACGGTACTGGCAGGTTTGCTGACCGTGGTGGGGTACTCGCTTAACGATACTATCGTGGTGTTTGACCGTATTCGTGAGAACTTCCTCAAGATGCGTAAGGCAACACCCGTGGAAGTGGTGAATACCTCAATCACCCAGACCATGAGCCGTACCATTATCACTACCGGAACCACGCTTATTACTGTGGTAGCGCTGTTTCTCAAGGGGGGCACCCTGATCCACGGCTTTGCCACGGCATTGCTGATGGGGATTTTGGTGGGTACTTACTCCTCCATCTATGTGGCGAGTTTCCTGGCCATTAAACTTGGGATCAACCGCGAGCATATGATGCCGGTGGAAGTGGAGAAGGAAGGCGCCGATCAGCCTTCCATTATGCCCTGATAAACCGGGTAGAAAATAGCCACCTGCGGGTGGCTTTTTTGTGTCTGAGCATTACGGAGATAGCTCCGAGTTGGAATAAAACCTGAGTTTATGGCTCAAACATGCGCTTTTGTTATCAAAAGGTAAATTCACTTAATGCTGTCACTCGACAGTCCAGGCGTTTATCAGTAGCATGGGCTGCGGATCCTTCCACAGGATCCATTCCTTAATTTCTCTGCCGTGGCAGAGCCTAAAGTTGTAGGAAGAAACATGGAAGAACGAAAAGTCATGGTAGCCGGTGGTAATCTGCTGCAGGCCCATACCTGGAAGGGAATGCTGGAAACCTCAGGATTGAGGGTTGAGCTGCGCGGTGAAGCCTTGCTGGGCGGCGTGGGAGAGTTGCCGGTTGATATGCAAACCGTAGAGCTGTGGGTTCCTGAATCTCAGCGGGAGCAAGCACAATCACAATTGGCTAGTCTCGATGCCGATAGGCCTCAGTGGCAGTGCCTGCAATGTCATGAGTTCAACGACGCCAGTTTTGAACTTTGCTGGCAGTGTAGCGCCGAACGCAGCGAGTGCCATAATTAAGCTATCGATGGCAGGGCCCGGAGGTGACAAATGACAAATAGCCTTGATTTTACGGCCTTGGTTGAACAGGCCAGGGATCTGGTTCGAGAGTTAAGCATAGAAGAGTATCAGCATGATGATCGCTGGCAGCTCATTGATGTACGAGAAGATCATGAGTGGCTAAAAGATCGCCTGCCGCTGGCCAAGCATCTGTCCCGAGGCATACTGGAGCGGGATATTGGTAAGCGATTCCCGGACAAGTCAGCGGCGCTGCTACTCTACAGCGCCGGTGGGCAACGCGCTATACTGGCGGCATTGAGTTTGCAACGCTTGGGGTACCGGAATGTGGCTGCCCTTGACGGTGGTTATCGCGCCTGGTGTGCCCACGAACTGCCTTTGGTACAGGATTAATGCAGTATTTTCCTCTTTTTGTTGACACCTCACGCATAAGAGTGCTGTTGGTCGGTGGTGGTGAAGTGGCCAGCCGTAAACTGGATCTTTTGGCCAGAACTCAAGCTGAAATTCACCTTGTGGCGCCCAAGGTGAACGCCGAGGTGGAAGCCTATGCCGCCAGCGGACGGATTTGGCTGTCTCGCCGGGGCGTGGAAGAGCGGGATCTTGCCGAGCGAGAGCTGGTTTATCTGGCTACAGCTGATAGTAATCTAAACCAAACCCTGGCGGCCAAGGCACGCGAGCTTGGTGCATGGGTCAATGTGGTTGATACCCCATCCGAGTGTGATTTTATCACGCCCTCCATCGTTGATAGAGGACGGCTGGTAATGGCCATCAGTACCGCCGGTGCCGCGCCTGTGTTTGCGAGAGACTTGAGAGCTAAACTTGAAACTCTGCTGCCGCCAAGCCTCAGCTCTTTGCTGGATTTTATTGCCGATCACAGAGAGGAAGTGCAGCAGCGCTTGCCTTCGGTGGATGCCAGGCGGCGCTTCTGGGAGCATTTTTTTAAGCTCAATGGTGACAGGTTTGATGCCAGCACCCGGGAGAATTTTGAGCTGAGTTTTGTCTCAGGAGAGGCGCAGGGAGAGTTATTGCTGCTGGCAGATGATTGCCATCTGCAGTTGTTGCCGCTGGCCGCGATGCCGATGCTGCAGCGGATAGACAGCCTGATAACAGATGGCGCCCCAACGGCTGAGTTACTGGAGCTTATCCGCCGGGACGCGTCACGCACAGCCCCCATGGCCGACAGTGCCCTGTTGGCATCCTATCAAGCCGGCATGCGGATGCTGCGTCTGGCCGACGCAAACGAAGTCGCCAGGCTCAAAGCGGCGTTCCCATTCGCCAAACATTTGCGCCCCGGCGCTATTTAAACCCTTTATTTCCTTATTGAGGCTGCATCTGCCTCCTATCACAGAGAAATTATCATGGCCTTGAAGGCGAGTATTTTTAAAGTTCAGCTCAGTATTGCTGATATGGACCGGCATTATTATCAGGATCATCAGCTGACCATTGCCCAACATCCGTCGGAAACCGACGAGCGTATGATGGTGCGTCTGTTGGCTTTTGCGCTCAACGCTTCTGACAGTTTGGCCTTCAGCAAGGGTTTATGTGTTGATGATGAACCCGAACTTTGGGATCGCGAGCTTAACGGTGATATTCGTTTGTGGGTCGAGTTTGGCCAGAGCGATGAAAAATGGCTGCGCAAGGCTAGCGGCCGTGCCGACGAAGTGCAGCTGTTTGCTTATGGTGGCCGCAGCGTGCCGGTATGGTGGCAACAGAATCAACATGCCTTTAACCGTTATGCCAACCTTAAGGTGTGGGAGATACCCGAAGAGCAGGTGAAGGAGATGGCGCAGTTGGTCAGCCGTTCAATGAAACTGGGCTGCAATATCAGCGACGGGATTATTTATCTGAGCAGCGACAGTGCCAGCGTGATGGTAGAACCTAAAGTGTTGAAGCCCTTGGCATTGTGATTGGCTCGGTTGCTGCGAATCGTTTTACATAACAAGAGCCGCCTCAAAAGGGCGGCTCTTGGTTTATGCAACGTTTTACCTCCAGAGCTTAACCTTCTTCTGGGAGTATTTCATCGACCTCGTTGCGGCCCTTGGTCTTTATTATCACCAGGGCGGTTATCAGCAGAGTCACCACTATGCCGCTGATGGTGGATACTGTCATTGGCAGACCTGCGCCCAGGGTACTGGAGTTGAGCAGGAAGCTTATCACCACTGTGGTCATAAACATCGCCGGAATGGTACAGATCCAGTGCAGCTTGTTGTGGCGTAGCAGGTAGGCTGAAGCTGTCCATAGCATCATCACTGCAGTGGCTTGGTTGGCGACCCCGAAGTAGCGCCAAATGACACCGAAGTCCACTTGGGTCAGTATGGCCCCGATGATGAACAGCGGAATTGCCAACATCAGTCGCTTGGGCATCTCAGTCTGAGGCATATTGAAGTACTCAGATAAGATCAGCCGGGCGGAGCGGAAGGCGGTATCGCCGGAGGTGATAGGCAGAATGATTACCCCAAGCACCGCCATGAAGCCACCGACTGCACCGAGAAGGCCGGTTGAGGCGCTGTAAACCACGTTGGCAGGGTTGCCGTCCATGCCGGCTTTCAGTCCCTCGACACCGTCGAAGAAAGACAGAGCCACGGCACACCAGATAAGGGCAATGATACCTTCGCCTATCATGGCACCGTAGAACACGAAGCGGCCATTGGATTCATTTTCAACACAGCGTGCCATCAGTGGGGACTGCGTCGCATGGAAACCTGACACGGCACCACAGGCGATGGTGATGAAGAGCGCTGGCCACAACGGGGCATTGTCAGGGTTCAGGTTCTGCAGAAAGTCACCGGCTTCAAAGCCCGGCAACAGAGTATGTTCACTGGACAGGATTATGGCTATGGTCAAACCGATAGACATGAACAGCAGTAAGGCGCCGAAGAAGGGATAGAGGCGACCTATAATTTTGTCTACCGGCACTATGGTGGCAATCAGGTAGTAAACGAAGATAATGCCGACAAACAGACCGACGCTGCCGCCGGTAAGCTTACCGAGCAAGCCGGCAGGAGCCGAGATAAATACCACACCTACCAACAACAGCAGTATGATGGCGAAGATGTTCATAAAGTTCTTGGCGCCTTTACCAAGGTACTTACCCGCCAGGTTAGGCACTGACTGACCGCCGTTACGTACCGACAGCATGCCGGAGAAGTAGTCGTGCACCGCACCGGCAAAGATACAGCCGATAACAATCCACAACATGGCCGCCGGGCCGTATAGCGCCCCCAGAATAGGACCGAAAATAGGCCCCACGCCGGCAATATTTAACAATTGGATAAGGTAGACCTTGCCCTTGGACATGGGCACATAGTCAACACCGTCTGTTTGGGCGTAGGCGGGTGTTTGTCTTTTATTGTTGATCCCGAATATTTTTTCTACAAAAGTACCGTAGATGAAGTAGCCGCCAATCAATAGACCGACACACAGCAAAAACCACATCATAGTTGTAATCTCCCCGATTTGAGTTGACGCAATTGTAAACACTTTGGTTACAAGGCCCAGCGGGAACTGGGTCAGCGGTCAAAAGTCGGGGGTGAGCGGTTATCTAGGCCGCTGAGCGGTTGTTAGCTTGTGCTTTACTGATAACCAAACAGCTGCTTCAGTGGCTTGAGAAAGCGCCTAGATACCGGGATCTTGGCGCCGCTGCGAGTGGTGACTTCGGCGCCTGTTTCCAGCAGTTCTATTTCGGCAATGGCCTTGGGGGCCACCAGATACTGGCGATGACATCTGAGCAGCGGGGTTTTTTCTTCCAGCAGTTTCAGTGTTAACTGGGTATGAACCTTTTCTCTGGCGGTCGCAACATGCACTCCACCGAGATCGCTGAAGACAAACTCTACCTCAGTGACCGGGATCACCTTGAGACGGTTGCCGCTGAAACAAGGAAGGTGTTCCAGTTGTTGCGGTGCTATGGCTGACAGCGACTGAGGTCTGAGATCCCGGCGCAGCTTATCCAGGGTCTGACTGAGGCGCTTCTCATCCAAGGGTTTGAGCAGATAGTCGAAGGCATGGTTATCGAAGGCCTTGACGGCAAATTCATCGTAGGCAGTAACAAATACCACTCTGGGCATATTGTCGGGATCCAGCATGGCGATAAGCTCCATGCCACTGATCCTCGGCATTTGAATATCCAGGAACAGTAACTGAGGCTTGAGCTTGGCTATCGCCTGCATGGCCTCAATGGCGTTGCCACATTGACCGAGAATTTCAATGTCGCCGGCCTGAAGCAGCAGCTCGGCCAACTCTTCGCGGGCAAAAGGTTCGTCATCGACAATAAGACAAGTGATCACAGGGCTGTTTCCGTTATAGGTAGATGTATGCTGACTCTAGTGTAACTGTCACGTTGGTATTCGACACTGACGCCATAATCGGGGCCGAAGAGATTTTGTATTCTTTTATGCACCAGATTCATCCCCAGGCCATCGGATTCTTCGGCGGGTTGATAAAGCCCGGCATTGTCGGTGACTTCCAGTATGAGTCTGTCATCTGTGCGGCGGCCTTCTACCTGAATACGGCCAGTGTCTATCAGATGCGAAGTGCCATGTTTGACAGCATTTTCTATGATGGGCTGCAGGGTAAAGGCCGGTACTCTGATGGTCAGCAGAGATTCGGGTATGGCGATATCCACCTCGAGCTTATCAATGAAGCGGGCTTTTTCTATGGTGAGATAGGCTTCGATATGCTCGAGTTCATCTCCCAGGGTCACCAGGCCGGCAGTACGCTTGAGGTTAATCCGTAAAAACTGACTCAGCTGTTGTAGCAAGGTTCTGGCCATGGGCGGATCGCGACGTATGATGGCACCTATGGTATTAAGCGCGTTGAACAGAAAATGTGGGTTAACCTGAGCCTGCAACAGTTTGAGTTCCGCCTGGGTGAGCAGGTTTTGTTGCTGCTCGAAACGGCCGTAGAGAATCTGGTTCGACAGCAGGCGGGCGATCCCTTCTCCCAAGGTGCGGTTGATGTTGAGAAACAGCTTATTCTTGGGTTCATACAGTTTAATGGTGCCTATGACCTCGTTGTCACTGCGAAGTGGGATCACCAAACTGGAACCCAGTTTACAGTTGGGGGAAATGGAACAGGCATAGGGAACTTCCACCCCATCGGCAAACATAACCTTGTTCTGGTGTATGGCATCCAGGGTTATTTGGGACGATATCAAGGTGCCGGGCAAGTGGTGGTCGGCACCTATGCCGATAAAGGCCAGGAGTTTTTCCCTGTCCGTGATGGCCACTGCGCCGACATTGGTTTCCTCTATGACTATCTTGGCAACCTGAGTACTGGTTTCCTCGTTGAAGCCGGAGCTCAAGAGCCCCACACTGCGTTCGGCAATTTTCAGCGCCTTGGTGGAAAAGCTGGAGGAGAGCTTATCGAACATGGTTTTTTGATCCCGTACCATGCTCATAAACAGGGCCGCACCTATGGAGTTGACCAGCAACATGGGCGGAGCTATTTGACGCACCAGCCCCCAAGCTTCATCAAAGGGTTCAGCCAGCAGCAAGATAATGCTCATCTGCATCATCTCGGCATAAAAGGTGATAAGACACACCAGAATGGGATTGAATACCAACTCGGCCTTGCCTTGACGGCGCAGATAATAGCTGAACATCCCGGCCGATAAACCTTCCAAGGTAGTGGAAACCGCGCAGGCCAGATCGGTGAATCCACCGAGACTGTATCTGTGTAAGCCGCCGGTCAAGCCGACCAGCAAACCTGTCGTTGGGCCACCGAGCAGGCCGCCGAGTACTGCACCCATGGCGCGGGTATTGGCGATAGCGCCATGGGTTTGCTCACCGAAATAGGTTGCCATGATGCAAAAGCCGGAAAACACCAGATAGAGAAAGATCTTATGGGGCAGGCGGGTCGATGCTTCGGTAAACAACTTGAACAAAGGGGTCTTGCTGACCAGATAAACGATCACCAAATACAGGCTCATCTGCTGTGTCAGCAATAGAATAAGGGACATGACAACTCCTCTTGCACAAGCAAACAACCGCCAAAACGACAAACAAGTTGCGTTAAATCAGGGAATACTGCAGCAAAATCCGTTAAAAATCGACTGCGACTCATAGTTTTGTGGAGGATACATGAATTCGTCGGTACATGGCCATCAGGTGTTGCAGTTGTTGCTGGAACAAACCGCTCCCATTAAACGGGACAATCTCAAGGCATTGATGCAGGAGCGTTTCGGTAGAGACGCCCGCTATCATACCTGCAGCGCCGAGGGAATGGACGCAGAGGCTTTGCTCAACTTTCTGGCCGCCAAGGGTAAATTTATCGAATCATCTCAGGGGCTGAGCACCCTTGAGAGCAAAATTTGTCGTCACTGAGTTTCATTCGCCTGATCTTTGGCAATCATTTCGGCTTGGGCTTTGTCGCTTAGACTGTGAAAGTTACGAATGAAGATACGCAGCAGTTTGGACTTGGCAATACCAGTCTTGCGGGCAATGTTGTCCAGTTGACTAATGCTGGCTTCAGTCAGGGTAAAAGTTGCATGGCGATAGAGACGGGTTGATTTTTTATCCAGTCCCGTTCGAGATTTGGCCAAAGAGTTCCCACCTAAGCGACTGGGTTTCCCATGGGCGTAGTTATTGGCATCTTCGATGAAATCGTCGACAGAGACCTTTTTGGCCTTGGGTTTGATCTTGTGACGTTTGAGATCAGTTAAGCTCATAAGAGTTTTCCGGCGGGATGGATAACAGCTCGTCGGCAATATTGCGTATCTCCTCGGCGGCTTTTCCATCGGGCTCAATTTCGATGACCGAGGAGCCTTTTTCTTCACTGTCATCATAGATATTGCGGCTAAAAGTGACCGAGTCCAGCGCCCTCAGACCGAACGACTTTACTACATCTTTCGCTTCCAGAATGCGTTTGAACTGTGAAGGCAGCGCCGGACATTGAGTCAACACTATTGTTGCCACCATCTTGGGGTTGACCATCTTACAGGTGCTGAGCATATCTTCCATATGGGGCAAGGTTTTTAAATCACGCCGCTTGGGTCTCAAAGGGATCACCACATAACTGGCCACCGACATGGCGGCCCGCATTGCCAGGTTATCCTGGCCCCCGCAGTCGACTATCACATAGTCGAAGCGTTCATCCAGGCTCAGGAGATCGTTACGGATCTTGCCGTAGAGCTGAATACAGTTGATCGCAGGCAGGGAAGGGTCATTGTTGCGGGCCTGGATCCAGTCGGATGTGGTGCGCTGGGGGTCACAGTCGACCATTAACACGTTGGCCCGATATTTCTGGGTAATGTGTACAGCCAGATTTTGGGCCAGACAGCTCTTGCCACTGCCCCCTTTCTCTCCGCCTACGAGCAGTATCATGGATTTTCTCCCCGTGTCCTTGGTACTTAAGTTGATGTAAAGTATAGAACACCCCGGATACTACGTCGGGGTCTAGATAAGTTGCATGGCGATGTGAAAACGCTTTGGGTTGATCTCGCTGCAACGGCACACCTGTCCCTTGATGGTATTTTGTGAATCGGTTCCTGCATGGAAGGTTACAGATACCAGTTCTCCCAAGGTAAAGGGCTGATGGTATTCAAACAGAATTCCCCGTCTGGACAGATCGATACAGATGCCATCGTCATTGAGTTCATCACCCGCTTTATTTATCCAATGAAGCCTGATCCGCTCCGCCTCCAGATCGACCCGCAATGATCTGCGTCTTTCGATAAAGTCATCCAGATTTTCATCCATGGCAGTCCCCTTAAGTTCAATGGATAGTAGGCCGTTATCCCATATTTACTAGGTTTGAGTCTCTCGAGGCTGTGGATGCGGAAACGGCTCTGGACATGTGTCCTGACAACTCTGATTTAGCGTATTTGCACCATACATTTTCATTATCGATGTGAGAATCAAACCCTATGTGAAATGGGGTAAGTGTTTTAAAAATAGCATAGATTTGTCGATAGCTAGGGTCAGTTCTAAAGAGCAGATAAAAAAGAACCCGGCGTCTGCCGGGTTCCAGTTAGTTGTCATACTCTTGATTCTTGGGGTAGGGCATTTTTAACTGTCCCCAGCGGATCACTATCACGGTTGCGGCAAGTACCAAGGTTGAGATTGAAATGGCCACTATGCGCCAGTCTTCCATCGATTTCATGTCCAGGATGAGATAACGGGCCAAAGCTACTATTGCGATATAGAGTGGCATACGCACAGGTAACTTGCCGGATTCGGCATAATTGGCCACCATAGCCAGCACTTCCAGATAAATAAATAGCAGCAGTAGATCGGCAAGGGCCACAGCGCCCATTTTGAAGATATGCACTATCTCCTGGCCAATGGCGACGACTGTGGCAATGGCAATAACAAACAAGACCAGATGTTCGACGGCTTTAAGGCTCTTAGAGCCGTATTGGCGATACAGTTCCATGAAAACTCCCTGAAATCATTTCCTAAATAGTATCAGTAAATTTCCAGTTCGCCGCGAAATCTGTGTGATAGCTTTCACAGAACCTTTAACCGGGGCGGCCATCCAACCTCGCTCGGCAAAGAATTGGCGCGTAAAGCACTATAAAAGTGGTAAATGCCAATAGCCAGCAGAGAATCGCGCCCATAAGTAAGATTTGATTTAGCTGAGGCACAATGGCTGCCGCGACCCTCAAGGCTGCAGCCAGTAACATTAAGCCAAAGGCGGGGATCATAGGCCAGGCAATCTGCAATGGTCTGCCGGAATGCCCCAGAGATACCCTTGCCATCATAGCCAAGATCATTCCACCCATACCGCCAACGGTCAGAGCATGAAACCCCAACATCATCTGGCCGCTGACACCAATAATCAGCAGTCCTATCGGAATACACAGGTAACTTAAATGCAGTGACCATAGCAGTGGTACTTTGAGGCTGGCATGCCAGCCCCAGCGTGCCCAGCGCAACAACAGTACTGTGCCAGCCAGCAAGGCCAATGTTTGTGTCAACCAGGAATAGGGTAAAAACAAGCTGATCAGCATGAGAATCAAAGAAGCGAAGCTAAGTGCCTCGAGTACAGGGCTTGGCGCCCCGCGCTTGAAATCTGTGGCGCGTTCGGTAAAGAAGGGGATCACCCTGCCGCCGAGCAGGGCCACCAGAATAACGATCAACAAGGCTGCGGCCTGCAGTGCCTTTTGTGCCAACCCTGGCTGTTCAAGGCCGAGATAAGAGAGGACGTTGGCGCCGAAGAGCAACAGCAGCAGCGGCACAAACACCAGGTTACGCCACTGTTTGACTCGAATAACGGCTAAACCGAGCATTAGCGCCGTGATCGGGAAGAAGGCCAGATCCAGCAGCATGACCCAGGTAAAAGGAATTGTGTCGGCATCGAGCAAGAGTAGTCTGGGAGCCAGCCATAGACACCAGAGCAGCAGTAAAGGCCAGCCTCTTATGCCAGGGATCCCTGTCCAGTTTTGAACTGCTGTTAACAAAAAGCCCGCGATAACAGCGCCGGTGAAACCGAACAGCATTTCGTGACCATGCCACCACAGGGGATTGGCGTGGAACGTCAGTTGGGTTTGACCACTGAGCAAGGCTCCCCAAAGCAAGAGCGACAACAAGCCGAACAGGCTGGCGCCGAGAAAAAAAGGCCTGAAGCCCAAACGAAAGAGCGCCAGCGGAAACTGCTTGTTGACCGGTTCATCGATGTTGAGGATGCTGCCTCGGATGTTGCGAGTGCCGGATTTGCTCATAGTCTTGCCTCAAATACCCAAACAAAATACTCGGGTATTTTAAGGTGTAATGTAAATGCATGTAAATACATCCAAAGAGTTATCTGCTTGAAGGGTAGGGGAAGATACTCATCCTTGGTTATTTCGGCTTGGCTCGTCCAACGCCTTATTGATTAATCCCGGTTTGAGCAAATCTTGATTCCATCAAGCAAGGGGCGAATGGACTGAGGTTGGCTTCACTTTCGCGGCACCCAGGTATAAAAAAAACCGCCATAAGGCGGTTTTCTCTATTTAATTAAGCACCTTGCTTAATAACTTACTTCAGAGCGTCGCTCAACAGAGGACGGAAGCGTTTGACCAGCAGGCTGGTGGCTTTAGGCGCACCAGCAACTATGTGGCCGGAGAGCAGGTAGTTGTGACCGCCACTGAAGTCGGTAACTGTACCACCGGCTTCACGAACAATCAGATCGCCGGCGGCGATATCCCAAGGCTTGAGGCCCAGTTCGAAGAAGGCGTCTACACGACCGGCGGCTACATAAGCCAGATCCAGAGCGGCAGAGCCGGCGCGGCGTAAGTCGGCACTCAGAGAGAAAGCTTCGCCAAACAGTTTCATATAAGTTTCGGTGTGCTGACGGGCCTTGAAAGGGAATCCAGTGGCAACCAGGCTTCCACCCAGATCGTTGACATTGTTTACTCGCAGACGGAAATCATTCAGCTTGGCCCCTTTACCGCGGACGGCGCTAAACAGTTCATCGCGAACGGGATCATAAACAACGGCAACTTCAGTTTTGCCCTTGTACTGCATGGCGATAGAAACGGCGAAGTGAGGTACACCATTAACAAAGTTATTGGTGCCGTCCAGAGGATCAACAATCCACAGATAATCTTGGTTGGTGCCGCGGTTTTCGCCATTTTCCTCACCCACTATACTGTGGTCTGGATAGGACTTGCGGATCTGATAGATAATTGCTGCTTCTGCTTCCTTGTCTACACTGGTCACAAAATCGTTGACACCTTTGGCATCGACTTCAATACGGTCGAGTTCGGTGTAGGCACGCATAATAGTTTGGCCCGCAGCGCGAGCAGCGCGCACGGCAATAGTCAGCATCGGATGCATTGCAATCCCCTGGATGTTAAAGAACGGACAAAAATTCGGCGCAGATTATACCCTAGTTGACGCCGATATCAAATGGCGATTTTTCTATAAGCAAAAAAATATGCCTGTGGTACCATCCGCCTCCTGATTTTTTATTTTTGAAGTTGTTCCATGCTCTCCAATATTCGTGTCGTCCTGGTAGGTACCACGCATCCCGGCAATATAGGTTCTGTGGCCAGGGCCATGAAAACAATGGGATTATCCAACCTTTATCTAGCGGAGCCAAAAGCTGAACCAGACGGTCAGTCCATAGCGCTTGCCGCCGGCGCCTCTGATATTCTCAAACATCTGGTCAAAGTCGACAGCCTGGAAGAGGCAATTAAAGACTGCAGTCTGGTGATTGCCACCAGTGCCCGCAGTCGCACACTCGACTGGCCCGTGCTTGAACCCCGTGAGGCGGGCAGCAAATTGGCGCTTGAAAGTTGCCAGGGGCCTGTCGCTATTGTCTTTGGCCGTGAAAGCCATGGCTTGAGCAACGAAGAGTTGCAAAAATGCCACTATCATGTGTGTATCCCCGCCAACCCGGAATACAGCTCACTCAACCTGGCTCAGGCGGTGCAGCTTATCTGCTATGAAACGCGGGTGGCCTGGTTGGAGAAACATCAACAAGCCGAGCAGGAGCTGGTCGAGTATCCCAGCAGTGAAGATCATGAGCGCTTTTTTGAACATCTGGAACGGACACTGCAAAAAACCGGCTTTATCATTAAGAATCATCCGGGACAGGTGATGATTAAGCTGAGGCGCCTGTTTACCCGGGCCAGAATCGAAACGCAGGAGATGAATATACTGCGCGGGATCCTGACATCGGTAGAAAAAAAGGTCGACAGTAAAGAAGAGTAATCCGAGGAATCAAGATGGGTGTGATAGCCAGACTGAAAGAGGACATAGGATCCATTTATCACAGGGATCCTGCGGCGCGGGGCACATTGGAGATATTGCTCAACTATCCGGGAATGCAGGCCATTTGGCTGCATCGTATCAGCCATAAACTGTGGAAGGCCAATTGGTGTTTTCTGGCGCGCTGTCTGTCTACTTTTTCCCGTTGGCTTACCGGGGTGGAAATACACCCGGGCGCAACCATAGGTAGGCGATTTTTTATTGACCATGGCATGGGAGTCGTGATTGGCGAAACAGCCGAAATTGGTGATGACTGCACTCTTTATCACGGGGTGACTCTGGGGGGCACCACCTGGCAAGCCGGCAAACGTCATCCGACCTTGGGCAATAACGTGGTTATAGGCGCAGGAGCCAAGGTGCTTGGCCCCATTACTATGCATGATGGGGCTCGTGTTGGTTCCAACTCTGTGGTGGTTAAAGACGTACCCAAGGACACTACCGTTGTGGGCATTCCTGGCCGGGCCGTCACTGTTGCATCGGCTCAATCTAAGGAAACCAGTGCCCGCCGCAGTGCCATGGCCAAGAAGTACGGTTTTGATGCCTACGCCGTTTCTCCCGATAATCCAGACCCTGTTGCCAATGCCATAGGCCAGATGCTGGATCATATGCATTTGATGGACTCCAAAGTACAGGAAGTTTGTCAGGCGGTTCAGAAAATGGGCGGCAGTGTCTGTACTGAACGTTTGCCTGAGTTGGATGTGGGCGAGTTCAGTGATGCCGAAACTGCTGCGGCACAAAAGCGTCAACAGTCAATGGATGAGTTTGATCCCATTATCTGATACTCGATGACCATTTTATCGGCTTTTGCCATTGAATAATCGTGGCGAAAAAGGTTAAATACCCCACCAAGCAGACAGGGTATTCAACCTGATTTATGAACCACAATACCCGAGTAAACAAGTAGGATTTATACTTGACTAAATTGCTCGGGTATGTTGAAATTCCCACATACCTGTTTGGGAGCCGTGGTCGTTTTATGAAACTTACATCTAAGGGTCGCTACGCAGTGACAGCCATGCTGGACGTGGCCATACATTCGGCGCAGGGGCCGGTACCGCTGGCAGATATTTCCGAGCGCCAGGGGATTTCCCTTTCTTATCTAGAACAACTCTTTGCCAAACTGAGAAAGCAGGGCTTGGTTGCCAGTGTGCGCGGTCCCGGTGGTGGTTATCGCCTCGGACTGGAAGCCAATGACATCTCGGTGGGCATGGTGGTACATGCGGTAGATGAATCTGTCGATGCCACCCGCTGTCAAGGCCAGGGGAATTGCCAAAGTGGCACCCGCTGTCTGACGCATTCGCTCTGGGGTGACCTGAGCAAACAGATTTCTGACTTTTTAAATGGCATCAGCCTTGCTGCACTGATGCAGAAACGAGATGTACAGTTTATCTCGGTAAAGCAAGACAAGATGCAGCAGGAGCAGAGAGTCAGCGCTTGAGCTGATCCTCTGTTGGATATAAAAACGAATAATGTACGTTGTATGTAGCCTCGGCCGAGACTGCGAAGTACGGAGTGTGTAATGAAGCTTCCTATCTATTTGGATTATGCCGCAACAACGCCTGTAGACCCCCGGGTTGCAGACAAAATGGTACAGTACATGACAATGGACGGTGTATTCGGTAACCCCGCATCCCGTTCACACCGCTACGGCTGGCAGGCCGAAGAAGCAGTGGATATCGCCCGTAACCAAGTCGCGGAGTTGATCAATGCCGATCCCCGTGAAATTGTGTTTACTTCAGGTGCCACCGAATCTGACAACCTGGCTATCAAAGGTGTTGCCCACTTCTACCAGAAGAAGGGTAAACACATCATCACCAGCAAGACTGAGCACAAGGCAGTACTGGATACTTGTCGTCAGTTGGAGCGTGAAGGTTTCGAGGTCACTTATCTGGAGCCTGCAGCCAACGGCATTATTCCCATGGAGCGCCTGGAAGCGGCCATGCGTGACGACACCATTCTTGTCAGCATCATGCATGTCAACAACGAGATTGGTGTGATCCACGATATCGATGCCATCGGCGAACTGTGCCGTAGCAAAGGCATCATCTTCCATGTGGATGCTGCCCAGAGTGCCGGTAAACTGCCTATCGATATTCAAAAGACCAAGGTCGACCTCATGTCTATCTCGGGTCACAAGATGTATGGCCCCAAAGGCATAGGTGCCCTGTATGTGCGCCGTAAGCCTCGTATTCGTCTGGAAGCACAGATGCACGGCGGTGGTCATGAGCGTGGTATGCGCAGCGGCACCCTGGCGACTCACCAAATTGTGGGTATGGGCGAAGCGGCAGCCATTGCCAAAGCTGATATGGAAAAAGATAACGAACGTATTCGCTATCTGCGCGACAAGCTGTGGAACGGTATCAAAGATATTGAAGAAACCTATCTCAATGGCGATATGGAGCAGCGTGCCTGTGGCAGCTTGAACGTCAGCTTTAATTATGTGGAAGGCGAGTCGCTGATGATGGCGCTCAAGGACTTGGCCGTATCTTCCGGCTCGGCCTGTACTTCTGCCAGTCTTGAACCCAGCTATGTGCTGCGTGCCCTGGGACTGAATGACGAGATGGCGCACAGCTCAATCCGTTTCTCCATCGGTCGTTTCACTTCTGAAGAAGAGATCGATTACGCAATCGAAACCATTAGAAACTCTATTGGCAAACTGAGAGAAATGTCACCACTTTGGGAAATGTTCAAAGATGGTGTGGACCTCAACCAGGTGCAGTGGGCACACCACTGATCCCCGCGGATAGATGAATTTGGAGCAGTATCATGGCTTACAGTGAAAAAGTGATAGATCATTACGAGAACCCGCGTAACGTAGGTTCTTTCGACAAGAACGACCCATCCGTAGTAACAGGTATGGTGGGTGCGCCCGCCTGTGGTGACGTGATGAAGCTGCAGCTCAAGATTGATGAACAGGGCATTATTGAAGATGCTCGCTTCAAGACTTATGGCTGTGGCAGCGCCATCGCATCAAGCTCTTTGGTGACTGAATGGGTTAAAGGCAAGTCCATTGAGGAAGCGGCCGCCATCAAGAACACGGATATTGCAGAAGAGTTGGCTCTGCCACCTGTGAAGATCCACTGTTCGATTCTGGCCGAAGACGCCATCAAGGCGGCTCTGGAAGAGTACAAGTCCAAGCAAGCTAAATAACGCCAGGAGTTAAGATGGCTATTACTATGACGCCTGCCGCCGCCGAGCGTGTCCGTGCCTTCCTCAGCAACAGAGGAAAAGGTATAGGTTTGCGTTTGGGGCTCAAAACTTCAGGCTGCAGCGGGATGGCTTACGTTCTGGAATTTGTCGACGAACTCAATGAAGATGATGAGGTATACAACATAGATGGTGTTAACATCATCATAGATGCCAAGAGCTTCATCTATCTTCAGGGGATCGAGCTGGACTTTGTCAAGGAAGGACTCAACGAAGGCTTTAAATTCAATAACCCTAACGCCAAAGGTGAGTGTGGTTGCGGTGAGAGCTTCACGGTTTGAGTTCCACCGCCGCCTGAGAGTATATGAATTATTTCGAGCTGTTTGATTTAACTCCCTCCTTTGATGTGGACACCGCCGAGCTGGCCAGTCGCTATCGCGATTTGCAGCGGGCGGTGCATCCCGACAAGTTTGCCAACGCCAGTGAACAGCAAAAGCTGTTGGCCATTTCCCGCACCGCCCAGATCAACGACGCCTTTCAGACCCTGAAAGATCCTATCCGTCGAGCCGAACATATGTTGGCGCTCAAAGGTGTAGATATCAGTCACGAAACCACTACGGTTAAAGACACCGCCTTTTTGATGCAGCAGATGGAATGGCGTGAAGCGCTGGAGGAAATTGGTCAGGGCGCTGATGCCCAGAGTGATATTGATGAACTCGATGCTTCATTCGCGGCTTATCGTAAGCAGGTGACTGAGCTGCTGCGCAACCAACTTCACAGTTCCACAGAGGCCGATGCAATTGCCGCGGCAGATCAAGTCCGTAAGTTGAAGTTTATGGCAAAATTGCAGGATGAACTGCAGCGGGCCCAGGATGCGCTGTTCGACTGAATTCGCTTTCGGCCTTAAAGCATATTCCTACGGTTGGCTCAATTTCTGATTGAGCCAACTTTTTAAACACAAGATGGAAGACTATGGCACTTTTGCAGATTGCTGAACCCGGCCAAATGGCCGCTCCTCATCAACACAGATTAGCCGCCGGGATAGACTTGGGTACCACCAACTCCCTGGTTGCTGCGGTTCGCAGCGGCGAGACCAGTACACTGGCCGACGAGCAAGGTCGGCATTCATTGCCATCTGTGGTGCACTATGGCGAGCAGGGCGTCCGAGTAGGTCACGATGCCCTGGCCGATTCGGCCAAGGATCCTGAAAACACCATAGTGTCGGTGAAGCGCTTCATGGGCCGTTCTTTGGCCGATGTACAAAGCGGTGAGCAAGCTTTCCCCTATCATTTTGAGGCCAGTGAAAACGGCCTGCCATTGTTTGTCACCCGCACAGGTAAAATAAATCCGGTTCAGGTGTCTGCCGAGGTATTGCGCCCCTTGATTGCCCGCGCCGAGTCCACTCTGGGTGGACCATTGGAAGGGGTGGTTATCACAGTGCCTGCTTATTTTGATGATGCTCAGCGTCAGGGAACCAAAGATGCGGCAGCCTTGCTTGGCATTAAGGTGTTACGCTTGCTCAATGAGCCGACGGCGGCCGCCATCGCCTATGGCCTGGACTCGGGTCAGGAAGGCGTTATTGCTGTTTATGACTTGGGCGGCGGCACCTTTGATATTTCTATTTTGCGTCTCAACCGCGGCGTATTTGAAGTCTTGGCGACCGGCGGCGACTCGCGTCTGGGTGGTGATGACTTTGATGAACTGCTGCAAGGCTTACTGCGTGAACGCATGGCGCTGGAGTCGCTTTCCAGCCAGGAAGCACGGCAGTTGCTGATGGAAGCCCGGCGGGTAAAAGAAGCGCTGACCGATAGCGACAGCACTATTGCTAAGCTGACACTGCAAGACGGTAGTGAGCGTGAAGCCGAAGTGAGTCGCAGTGAGTTTGATCAGTTGATAAACACGCTGGTGAAGAAAACCATTCAAGGTTGCCGCAAGGCTTTGCGTGACGCCGGAGTGGATGCCGACGAGGTGCTGGAAACCGTGATGGTTGGTGGCTCTACCCGGGTGCCGCTGGTGCGGGAAATGGTCGGTGACTTCTTTGGTAAGAAGCCGCTGACGTCTATTGACCCGGATCGCGTGGTCGCCATAGGCGCTGCGGTACAGGCCGATATTCTGGTGGGTAACAAGCCTGACTCGGATCTCTTGCTGCTGGATGTGATCCCGCTGTCGCTCGGCATTGAAACCATGGGCGGTTTGGTGGAGAAAGTGATCCCGCGTAACACCACCATTCCGGTGGCCAGAGCCCAGGAATTTACCACCTTTAAAGACGGTCAGAGCGCCATGGCGTTTCATGTGGTGCAAGGTGAACGTGAGCTGGTGGCCGATTGCCGCTCTCTGGCACGCTTTACTCTCAAGGGCATTCCACCATTGGCCGCCGGCGCGGCGCATATTCGGGTGACCTTCCAGGTCGATGCCGATGGTTTACTCAGCGTCACTGCCATGGAGAAGTCTACCGGGGTGCAGTCCAGCATCCAGGTTAAGCCTTCCTTCGGCCTGAGTGATACTGAAATTGCCGGAATGCTTAAAGACTCGATGCAGAATGCCAAAGAGGATATTGAGCTGAGAATGCTCACAGAGCAGCGAGTGGAAGCGGCCAGAGTGCTGGAATCGCTGCACTCGGCGCTGGCTAAAGATGGCGAACTTCTCAGCCAGGAGGAACGTGCTCTGGTTGACAGCGCTATGGCTGACTTGAATGAAACTGCCGCCAATGGTGATGTTGATGCCATCAAAGCGGCGATAGAAGCGGTGGATGCGCAGACCCAGGAGTTTGCCGCCAGACGCATGGACAATTCGATTCGGACCGCACTGAAGGGTCAGTCGGTCGATAACATATAGGTGAGACTATGCCACAGATAGTATTTTTGCCCCATGAAGAACTGTGTCCAGAGGGCGCAGTGGTTGAGGCAGAGGTGGGTGAATCCATTTTGGATGTCGCGCTGAAAAACGGCATCAACATAGAGCATGCCTGTGAGAAATCCTGTGCCTGTACCACCTGCCATGTGATAGTGCGTGAAGGTTTCGATGATCTCGAGCCCAGCGATGATCTGGAAGACGACATGCTGGACAAGGCCTGGGGCCTGGAGCCCGAAAGCCGTCTGTCTTGTCAGGCCAAGGTGGTTGAAACCGATATGGTGGTCGAAATCCCCAAATACACAGTCAACATGGTCAGTGAAGGCTAAGGAAGGTCCCAACAAGTCCTCGTGGCCTTCTCTTTTGTAGAGAGTGGCTTGCATAGCAATTGGCGTTCAAGGCACCTTCCCTAAGTGCTGACATCTTTTGAAAACCGGCCCCTAGTGGCCGGTTTTTTATTGCTATGCTTGGCATGCAGAGATTGATTTCCAACACGGCAGGCGTATGATGCGCTGTCTTTTTCACTCTTCGGGATACTGACCGGGATGCAGATTGCAATTTTGTCACAGAACAAAACCTTATATTCCACGCGCCGTTTGGTGGAGGCCGCCCAAGAACGGGGTTATCAGGTGCAGGTGATCAATCCGCTGGAATGCTACATGAATATCAGCATGCAGCAGTCCAGTATCCATATCGGGGGCGTTGAATTGCCGTCCTTCGATGCGGTGATCCCGAGGATAGGCGCCGGCATTACCTTCTACGGTACGGCTGTAGTGCGTCAGTTCGAAATGATGTCGACCTATACACTCAATAGTTCCATGGGGATCTCTCGCTCGAGGGATAAGCTGCGCTCCATGCAGTTACTGTCCCGCAAAGGCATAGGGCTGCCGGTGACAGGTTTTGCCAATAAGCCCAGCGATATTCCGGACCTTATTGATATGGTCGGTGGCGCACCCTTGGTGATTAAACTCTTGGAAGGTACTCAAGGTATAGGGGTGGTACTGGCCGAAACCCGCAAGGCCGCCGAGAGCGTGATTGAGGCCTTTATGGGCCTTAAGGCCAACATCATGGTGCAGGAATATATCAAAGAGGCTCAAGGAGCCGATATCCGCTGTTTTGTACTCGGCGACAAGGTAATTGCTGCCATGAAACGCCAGGCTCTGCCGGGAGAGTTTCGCTCCAACCTGCACAGGGGCGGCACGGCAACCTTGGTGAAGTTATCCCCTGAGGAGCGTTCAATCGCGGTGCGCGCCGCCAAAACCATGGGGCTGAATGTCGCAGGCGTGGATATTTTGCGTTCCAACCACGGCCCCGTGGTGATGGAGGTCAATTCATCCCCTGGACTCGAAGGGATTGAAGCCGCTACCGGCAAAGATGTTGCCGGCGCCATCATAGAGTTTATTGCCAAGCAGAAGCGCAAGAGTAAGGCGCCCAGTGAAGCCTGATTTCACCGATGGAAAGTATTAATCAAAGCTATAAAGCCTTCTTCTGCGGCGCTATACTCAAAGTCAGTACTTACCAGAAGCAGGAGTAACCATGGGGCTCAAGTGGATAGATTCATTGGACTTGGCTTTGGAGCTGCTGGAAGCGCATCCTGATGTGGATCCACAGCAACTGCATTTTCCTGAACTTTACGAGTGGATATTGGCGTTGGAAGCCTTCGATGATGATCCCAAACGCTGCAGTGAGAAAATTCTCGAAGCCGTGCAGCAATGCTGGATAGAGGAAAAGTAACACTCTCTGGCGGAAAACAGATCTCGGTCAAATTATCACCATCACGAGTCATCTATAGTTATTTGGTTAATAAATTGTTGATCCCTGTTTTTCCGGAGATGAGTCATGACACGTATTTTCGCCTGTAGTTTTGGATTATTTGCCCCGGCCGTGCTGGCACATTCGGGGCACGGTGGCATAGGTTTTTTTCATCATTTCCCGCCGTTTATGCCTTTGTTGCTGTTGCTTATTGGTCTCGGCGCCGGCTATTTGTGGCTCAAGCATAGGCACTGAGCCGAGAATCGCCTGGCTTGTATCACAGCTTTTACTGAAGGGCTGACCAGATAAGATTAGGATTTGACGCGATTATTTCGTATAATCCGCGCGAATTTTTAAACTCGCTGATTAAGGAATCTAGTCATGGCGATCGAACGTACTTTTTCTATCATTAAGCCTGATGCGGTAGCCAAGAACCACATCGGTGCTATCTACAACCGTTTTGAAACTGCCGGCCTGAAAATTGTTGCCGCCAAAATGGTTCACCTGACCAAAGAACAAGCCGAAGGTTTCTACGCTGAGCACAGCGAGCGTCCTTTCTTTGGTGCTCTGGTTTCTTTCATGACTTCTGGTCCTATCATGGTTCAGGTTCTGGAAGGTGAAAACGCCGTTCTGGCCAACCGCGAAATCATGGGTGCGACCAACCCAGCTGAAGCCGCCCGTGGTACCCTGCGCGCTGACTTCGCTGACAGCATCGATGAGAACGCTGTTCACGGTTCTGACGCGCTGGCTTCAGCCGAGCGTGAAATCGCTTACTTCTTTGCTGCCGATGAGCTGTGTCCTCGCACGCGTTAATTAACAGCAAATAGACAAAAGGGAGCCAATTGGCTCCCTTTTTGTTTGATTTTTGTATGAATTGAAAATGCGATCTATATCGCATTTTTTATTAAAAGCGTCGCTCTAACAACAGGTTAAAAAATAATCTTTGTAACAGATTTGTATCGATACAAAATGATGCAAATTCCCGGGACCCGGCATGGATTCGGTAAAAATATCATTAGATCTTAATTGATAAGATGCTCGTGTTTTACAAATTAAACCAAGTATAAACAAATTGTTATCATTTAAGTGATTGATAATGTTGCTGTTATTGGTATGTTTCTCGTTTGGGGGGCTGAGTATTACATAGAATAAGAACACGGTGTTCCCTCCCTGCCACCGTGCTTTGTAAAAGGAATGAGAATATGTCAACGCAGACTGCTGTCGCTAAGGCTATCCGCTTTAGTCTGTTTGCTTTTGTTTCCACATCAATCCCTACAATGGCTTACGCCGCCGATGAGGCTCAGGCCACTGAACAAGTTGAACGTATCGAAGTCACGGGTTCCCGTATTAAACGCACCGATATGGAGAATGCATCCCCTATAGTAGTAATGAGCGCTGCTGATATTGAAAAAGGTGGCTTCAACTCGGTTCAGGATGTGCTGGGTAACCTGTCACAAAACTCCGGCGGTTCCATGACCCAGCAGGAAGTCCATGGTTTTACCCCTGCCGCATCATCGGTCAACCTGCGTGGCGTGGGGGCCGGTCGGGTATTGACCCTGATCAACGGTAAGCGGGTGCCCAAGTATCCGTTTGGTGCCGGTGGTACCGACAGCTTCGTGGATACTGCCAATATCCCACTGGGCGCGATTGAGCGTATCGAAATCCTGACTACGGGTGCTTCGGCGATTTATGGCTCAGATGCCATGGGTGGGGTTATCAACATCATTCTTAAGAAAGATGTTGAACAGACCACCTTCAAGTATCGTTTCTCCGATACGGATGAAGGTGGCCTGCGTAACAACCAGTTCTCCTTTATGACAGGTGTCAGCAGTGATACGGCTAACCTGACTTTCTTTGCCGAATATGAAGACAGAACCGCGCTGAAAGGAACAGATCGTGCTGATGGTACGGATATTGTTGATGGTGCCTACTACTCTGGTTACAGCTCCTACGGCGCCAACCTGGTGCAGGATCTTGGCAACAACAAAACTGCACTGGAAAAGACCTTGTCACCGGCCGAGTGTGAGGCCCGTGGTTATGTGGTGATGGAAAATGGTCGCTGTGGTTTCGACCGCTCCAAGCAGCGGGATTTCCTGCCGGAGCAGAAGCGTTACTCCACCATGATCAACCTCACCAAGGAGCTGAATGCGGATCATCAGCTGTATTCCCGCATCGATTACACTCATTCCTCGACCTTTACCGAGATTGAGTCTGCGACAGTGGGCAATGACTTCATGTTCAATGTGGCCGGCGACAGTGTAACCATTGCCAATAAAGACAAGGGTATGTCCCAGACCTTCAATAAGGACACCGCATTCGGCGGTGACTTTGCCAATGCTGCAGATGGCGACTACTTCTACACTCGCCGCATGAGCGAGCTGGGGCCACGTACCTCTGACTTTGAAACCAATAATTTCTCTTTCATCATAGGTGCCAAAGGCTTTTTGACCGATAGTATCGAGTATGATACTTCCTGGTCTATTGCGCGTCAGACAGTGGAATCCCGCAGCTCAGGCTCGCCGACTCATCAGGCTATGTTTGACTATCTGACCTCAGGCGAAAACGGCAAGTCTTTGATGGATGTGATCTCTCCTGAAGATGCGGCGCTGCTGAACTACGAAGGTAACAAGAAGGGACAATCTACTCTGTCCAGCTTTAGTGCCGGCATCAATGGCGATGCGTTCGAACTGGCCGGTGGCACAGCCGCTTATGCTGTGGGCCTTGAGTACAGCAAGGAGTGGTTCTACGATAAATCTGACAGCTTTACCTCCAACGGTGGCGTTATAGGCAAGGGGGGCAGCAGCGCCGAAGGTGAACGTGAGCAGTATGCTGCCTATGCCGAGCTGGCTTTGCCACTCTTGGATCAGTTGACCATGACATTGGCCGGACGTTATGACTACTATGATGATGAGTCTGATGTTGGTGGCCAGTTTACTCCGCAAGTGTCACTGGAGTACCGTCCTATCGATAGCCTGATGCTGCGTGCTTTGTATGCCGAGACTTTCCGTGCCCCGGATATGCAGCGTTTGTTTGGCGATCCCACCACTGGCTACAGCCAAGTTGTCGATACTCCGCGCTGCGAAGCTTATGATGAATGTGGCAAGATTGAGTCTTTACCTATAACTATCGGTGCCAACCCAGAATTGGAAGCCGAAGAGGGTAAAAACTACAACCTGGGTCTGGTTTGGGACTACGAAGGTTTCAATTTGACGGTAGATTACTGGATGGTTGAAATCGACAATCTGGTGAATGACCCAAGTGCACAATACATTTTGGATCACGCCGATGCCTTTGCCGATAAAATTATTCGCGACAGTGAAGGTAAGTTGCTTCGGGTAAACACACTGGCGATGAATATGTCTTCCCGTGAGACTGCCGGTATCGACTTCTCTCTGGGCTATCGCTATGAAACCGAGAGCTATGGTGAATTCAGCAGCCGCCTGGAAGGGACTTATCTGACCCGTTGGAATGAGCAGTTGACTCCGGATTCCGAAGAGCTGGATCTTATCGATGGTGAAGGCTCTGCGCCTCAGCTGCGTGCCAACCTGAACCTGGGCTGGTCTTATAACGACTTCTCCACCAACATTCTGTTCAAGTATATTGACAGCATGAACGGTGAGCAGATGGACCGCTTTGTGGAAAATGGCTTAGATAGCGAGTACTCAGTGAAAGTTGACAGTCATGTGGAAGTCAACCTGGCTGCCAGTTACTTTATCTATGACAATCTCAAGGTTTCGGCAGGTATCAACAACCTGTTTGATTCAGGCCCAGAGATTGATGAGACTCAGGTGAGCTGGCCTCATTACCCAAGAGCTTATTATAACGTTATCGGACGTGAATATTATGCAGGGGTAGAGTTTACTTTCTAATCATATTTAAATTTAAAAACCGGCTTGGTTTAAGCCGGTTTTTTTATGCCTGTTATTAGTAAATAAGGACTACATTCGATACGTTTTAATTCACATGTTGTTTTGTTGTTATCTTTTTTCTCTTGGCGATTAATTTGTTATTTTTGTTTGTTGTGCCAGATTGTTTCATTGGAGCAATATTTTTAACTATTTAAACACCTAGGTATCAATATGTTTCAGTTTGTCCTTTTGGTGGCTATCTTGCTGATTTTCATTGGTTAAATTTAATGCTGTTGATTACCTGTGTAATTATTTGTATCAATTTGTTGTTGCCTAGTTGTTTTGGTGGTTTTTAATATTGACCAAATTGTTTTATTTGTGGAATATCATCGTAAGCATTGCAATATGCTTGCAAATTTTAAAACAAAAATAATCAGATATTTCTCACAAAAGAAACATCAGGGAGACAAGTATGAGTTCCATCAGTTTAACTGCAAAGGCAGTTCGTCGCGGTTTACTTGCTGCGGCAGTTACGGGAATTGCATTCAGCGGATATGCCACTGCTGAGGAAGCAAAAGAAGGCAAAGTTGAGCGGATCGAGGTAACAGGTTCACGTATCAAGCAAGTGGATATGGAAACGGCTTCACCTGTGACTGTTATCACTGCAGCCGATCTTAAGGTTACCGGGGAAACTTCGGTTGCCGATGTATTGAATAACTCCAGCATTAACAGTTTTGGTTCCTGGCGGGGTATGTCCGGTTATGGTGCCGGAGCCAGTGCCACCAGTGATGTAAACCTGCGTGGTCTGGGGTCTCAGGCAACGCTTATTCTGCTCGATGGTCGTCGCATGCCGGGTACCAGCTCAAGCTCAGGAACCGTTGCCGATACTTCCAGCATTCCCATGGCGATTGTTGAGCGAATCGAAATTCTGCGTGATGGTGCCTCGGCGGTTTACGGCTCAGATGCGGTTGCTGGGGTAATTAACATTATTACCAAGAAAGATTTTGAAGGAGTCGAGCTGAACTACACAGGCGAATCTCCGGATGTGGAAGGCGGTGATTCTTCACGCTTTTCCGTGGCCGCCGGTTTTAGCACAGATAAGGGCAATATCACCCTGACGTTCGAGCATTATGATGCCACTTCTGTTTATGATCGCCACATATGGGACGAAGGCGGTGCCGACTGGTTCTTGAATAACGGCAGCTCTTACAGCCCTTCACCCAGCGGTTACTACAATACCGGTGTCTTGAATGAGAAGGGAGAGGAGATATATGACTTTTACTATAACGCCGATACCTGCAACCAGACTGATGCAACCCAGGAAGCCGCTTCACGCTGCCTGTATGATCCAGGCTCTGTGACCAAATTGTTTGGGAATGTGAACCGCAACAGTATTCTGTCTAACTTTAGCTATCAGCTGACTGATGATATTCAGTTCCGTGGCCGCGCTTCTGCCAGCCTGAGTGAGACTAATACCCGTTATGCGGGGACTCCGGTTTCAACTAATCAGCCGGTAATGGATGCTGATAATCCGCTGAATCCTATCGATAAAGATCTTACTCTTTATATGAGATCAGCACAGATTGGTCCGCGGGATACCACCACTGAAACCAACTCAATCGACTTCCTGGCTGGGCTGGTAGGTTATTGGGATGTGGGCAGTGGCATCGACTGGGAAATTAATGCCCAGCATACCCGCTCAACCACTGACTCATTCAACTACAACCTGATCAACGATAATATCGTTCAGGATCTGATCGATTCGGGTGATTACGACATCTTCAATACCACAGGTATGAGTTATGAGGATTGGAATGCGCAGATGACCGATCTCTATGGTCAAGCGGCCCACACAGGTGTGTATCAGGCGCAATTCAACAGCACCCAATTTGATGGTTTGTTGTCCGGCATGTTGTATGAAGGCAATGGCGTTACTTTGGCCGCGGTTGTCGGTGCCGAGTATGAAATGATTGAGTTCGTACAGCTGAGTGATCCGCAATCAGCCGCCGGTATTATCTCAGGTGGTTCAGGTGGTGACGATGTTGATGCAACCCGGGATCGTAGCTCAGGCTACGTAGAGCTGCAATCTTCATTGCCGTACAATATCGACTTGTCAGCCGCGCTGCGTTATGAGCGTTACGAGCAGGAGGGCAACATAGCTTCTGGCCATGTATCTTCTACTTTTGATTCAGTCGTACCTAAGCTTTCTGCCAGCTGGCGTCCGGTTGATTCCCTGTTGCTGCGCGCCAGTTGGGGTGAATCTTTCCGTGCCCCGAATATGGGCGAAATGTTTGCCGGTGAAGCATTGAGCTTTGAATATGCGCTCGATTCTTTATGGTGTGCCGATAATTCAGATGAAAACTATTGTGCCAATAACCAACAGCATAAAACTTTCTACGGCGGTAACCCCAACCTGGATGCAGAAGAAGGTGAATCCCTGACTCTGGGTTTTGTCTGGAACGTGACCGATGATTGGAGTATTGAGACTTCATATTATGACATCAGCTACGACAACAAGATTGAAGTGGTCGATGTTGACGATTTGATTCGTGAAGAAATTGCCAATGGTGGTTCTCAGTACATAGTTCGTGGCAGTGATGGCAAGATTGAGACCATTCACAGCCAGTATCGTAACCTGAGTGCCCTGGAAACCTCCGGCTTTGACTTTGTCACCAGCTACAACCAGGAAACTGATTTCGGTGATTTCCGTCTGAAGCTGGAAATGACCCATGTGTTGGATTACAAGACCAAGGCCGACGCTGAGTCTGACTTCTTCGATGAAGCCGGTCTACAGGATCTTCCTCAGTGGCGTGGCAGTGCATCGGTTAACTGGACCCGTGATAACTGGAGTGCTGCCTGGACGACCTACTACATAGGCAGTCAGGATTCAGGAGCTGATATCTATAAGAATGATGACTTGATTGATGTTTCCAGCTACTTCAAGCACAACGTTCAGCTAACTTATGCTCACAACTGGAATGGTTCTGTCACCCTGGGGGTTAATAACCTGTTCGATGAAGAAGCGCCAACCTGGTATAGCTACGATGGTTATCGTGATGTCAACACAGGGCTGTACGACGTACTGGGCCGCACTTGGTTTGTAACCATTAATCAGAAGTTCTGATAAAACGCCGATCCTCCCTTACGGCTTAGCCCCGTCATTTTGGCGGGGCTTTTTTATTAGCTTTTAAACGCCAAAACATAACCTCAAACAAAAAAGCAACCTCTGGGGTTGCCTTTACTGCTTAACTGACTAGTGATTCAAGCGCAACTCTTGTCTGTGTTCATGTTTATATTGCTCATGGCAACGTTCACAGCGCTGCTCGGTCGGGTCTTTAACGAGTCGATGTGACTCGATTTCTGCTTCACAGTCTGCGCAAAGACCATAAAGCCCTAAATCCAGTTGGCACACCGCGGCATCCAGTCGCAACAGTCTGTGGTAGAGGGGGTGTTTGCAAAGATCGGCTTGAGTCATGGTTTCAATCAGATCACTGAGTGACATCTGGGGATCCCAGTGGGGTCCGAGCACCATTATCTCTTTCCTGAGATCGATTTCTAACGCCGACAATGCTTGTCTGATATGGGAGCTGCTCACTGATAATAGCCTGTAAAGATTGAGTCTACGGTCATTTAGTCTAAACAGCCGGGTCAATGTCACTATGATGAAGATCAAATCTGGGTGACATTTTCTGTCGTTAAGGCGTTAATTTGTCAGAATTGCTCAGATCTTGTCATTTATTTCGCGATAAGCCTGACTGAGCGTGGTCACTATGTCATCGGTTTGCTTGTGTACTCTGAGTTCTCTGAACAGGGCATCGGCCTGAGGGTATTGGCGATTGAGGTAGCTGAACCACTGTTTTATTCGCGCCGGGTAATAGCAACTCTTGCGGCCGTTGAGTTCTTTCTGGCTGTAACTCATCAAAAGCGCCAGGGTTTGCTGCCAGCTATATTGCTCGGCATTGTTCTTGATGTGATCCGCCAAATTGGGTAGAGAGATGGCGCCGCGGCCCACCATGATACTGTCGCAACCCGTTACTTCCATGCAGCGAAGGGCGTCTTCCCGGTTCCAAATCTCGCCGTTGGCGATCACGGGAATGGCCATTTTTTTACGGATCTCAGTGATATATTCCCAATAGGCCGGTGGACGATAACCGTCTTTTTTACTGCGGGCATGGACGGCCAACTCAGTGGCGCCGGCTTCATAAATCGCCTGCGCGTTTTCCATAAACAGGCTCTTGTCTTCAAACCCCAGGCGAATTTTGGCGGTCACCGCATGCGGTTCAGGAACTGCTTGACGCATGGCTTTGACTATCTTGTGGATTTGCTCCGGATACTGCAGCAATACGGCGCCGCCCTTGCTGCGGTTAACCATCTTGGCCGGGCAACCAAAGTTGGCGTCTACCCCTTGGGAGCCGAGTTCTATAGCCCGCAAGGCGTTTTCGGCCATCCAACCGGGTTCCTGCCCTAAAAGTTGTACTCTGACCGGCGTACCGCTGAGGGTCATGCCGCCTTGCAGCAGCTCGGGGCAGAGACGATAGAAGACTTTTTCGGGTAATAGTTGATCCACCACACGTACAAACTCGGTGACCATCAGATCATAAGGGTTTATTGCAGAGAGCAGTTCCCGCATCAGATTGTCAACAACCCCCTCCATAGGGGCGAGAATAATACGCACGTGTTTAAGGCCTGGCTGAAATAGAAAGTGGCGCATTCTACCTTAAATCCCATCCGGCACCAATCGACAGCTTAAAAGGCACAGGCTTATTTTAGATATGTAACTGTTAACAGCTTGATCTTATCTGCATTTGCTATTTTACTCATGGTTCCCTACATGGGGTTTTGGATAAAAACTGTGATCCGCGGTTGAAAAATATGAAATAGATTCTGCTGTCCCCGGGTCTGATATTGCAAGCCGGCAATTGAGGTCGGTCACTCGTAACAACTCTATGAGCAAAGGCAGGAAAGACAATGAAGACAGTCAAGACAACTACAGTAGCAGCCGCTTTGGGCATGGTTATCGCCGGCAGCGCCGTCGCCGCAGAAGCTAATGCCAACCCATTCGGGTTTCAGACTATGGAAGCCGGTTATCAATTGGTTGGTAATGAAGGCAAGTGCGGCGAAGGTAAATGTGGTGATAAGAAAGTCAAAGAAACCGAGCAAAAAAGCCGTGAGGGCAAATGCGGCGAAGGTAAATGTGGTGAAGGGATGAATAAGGCTGCCGAGGGCAAGTGTGGAGAGGGAGTGAATAAGGCCGCAGAGGGTAAGTGTGGCGAAGGCAAGTGCGGTGAAGGCATGATGCACTCAGCCGAAGGCAAAGCCAAAGCCGAAGAGAATAAAGCCAAGGCAGAAGCTAACAAAGTCAAGGAAGGCAAGTGTGGTAGTAACCACTGAAGTTGAATAGTGCAGGGCGCTTTGCGCCCTGTCTGAAACCACAAGGCGGTAATTATTTATGAATAACAGTGTCGGTTTGGGGCTTAGGCGGGAGATGTTGGCTGAGTTTTGTCAGGCAGCTCCTAAAGAGGCCGACTTCTTTGAAGTGGCACCGGAAAACTGGATGCGTCTTGGCGGTAAGTTTGGCAAGCAGTTTCGACAATTGACCGAAAGGCATTCATTTTATTGCCATGGGCTCAGTCTTTCCATCGGTAGCCCGGATCCGCTGGACCTGGTGTTTATCAAGGAGATTAAGCGTTTCCTCGATTTGCATCAGATAGATGTTTATTCAGAGCACTTAAGTTATTGCTCCGCCGATGGGCATATGTACGATCTTATGCCAATCCCTTTTACCTACGAAGCAGTGCGGCATGTCAGTGCCAGGGTTAAACAGGTTGAAGCGATTCTGGAGCGGCCACTTATTCTGGAGAACGTGTCCTTTTATGCTGCGCCTGGCGCCGAGATGACCGAGCAAGAGTTTGTCTGCGCCGTGCTGGAAGAGGCTGATTGTCGTCTGCTACTTGATGTCAATAACATCTATGTCAACTCGGTTAATCATGGTTATGATCCCAAGGCTTTTCTGGCAGCTATGCCCAGTGAGCGCATCGCTTACCTGCATATCGCAGGTCATTATCAGCAGGATGAGGATCTGATTATCGATACCCATGGCGCCGATATTATCAATCCTGTCTGGCAACTACTGGCAGAGTGTTATCGATTGCACGGGGTACATCCTACCTTGCTGGAGCGGGACTTTAATATCCCTGAAACCCGAGTCTTGTGTCAGGAGTTGAAGCAGATAGGCTCGCTACAAGGGCAGGCCTTGGATGCTTTTGCACAAGAGAGGAGAGCTTAATGGCCCTGGCTCAATTACAACGGGCTTTTGTGGCCTATTTGCGGCAGGAAGATATGCCTTTGCCGGCCGGCACCGACGAACGACACATGCAGGTATATCGCGAGCTTTTGTTCAATAATGTCAACGGCTTTGTCTCCAATGCTTATCCGGTTCTCAAGTCGCTGCACACTGAAGCGCAGTGGTTGGCGTTGGTAAAGGATTTTTTTGCCCGTCATGAATGTCAAAGCCCGCTATTTATCGATATTGCCGCCGAGTTTCTCGACTATCTGTGTCGGGAACAGGCAAGTGCGTTGGATGCAATGCCTTTTATGCTGGAATTGGCACACTATGAACTCTTGGAACTGCAGGTATCCGTGGCCGAAGATGATTCAGCGCCTTGGCTCAAACAGGCTGACATTCAGGCGTTGGAGCAACTGGCTGCAAAACTGCAATTGGCCGCCACCGCCAAAGTGGCGCAATATCAGTTCGAAGTTGACAGAATTAGTCCAGATTTTCGCCCAAATACAGTATCGCCCCTGCCGGTATTTTTCTGCGTTTATCGTGACCTGGAAGAGGAAGTATGCTTTTTAAGGCTCAATCCGATGACGGCGCAGCTGCTGGCAAAATTGCAACAAACGCCATTGAGCTTTACCCGGTTACTTGCTTGGCTTGCAGAGACATTTCCCTCATTTTCAGAGCAGCAGTTTTGTCAGGGCGCGGCCACAACTTTGGCTGAGTTGGCGGCGCTGGGTATTGTTCGCAAACAGCCTGCAGCCGCGATCCCGACCACAACTTTTTGTAAGGCATGAGTTTATTTTAGTTGTACCTGCCTTTTGCTGACATTGATGCCTGAAAGCGACATTAATACAAGGGATTGGCTAATCCCATTGAAAAAACATGGTTTTTATCGGCGTGATAAAGGGCTAGAATAGCCGGGTTTTGTGACTGAGGTCACTCCCACACTAGCCCTGGAAGTAGAGGAGCTGTCATGAGTCAGCCGTTTAAAGACCCATTCAATATTTTGTATTTTCTTGGTTTTATTCTGGTAATGCTGTTACCTACATTGCCGGCCAGCCTGTCTTGGCTGAAACACGCGGGATTGATCTGAAGCAGCAAAATACCATTTTTGCTACAATAGCCACCCTCAGCGGTGGCTTTTGTTTAGGGAAGGTGCGAACAGGTCCCATGTGTGCTCTGCGTCGGCTTACGGGCTTGGATGCAAGGCGTGGTTCGCCGCAAATGGCCCTAGTCCTTTGCAAGAAGCACAACACAGCAGGCAGGCCTGTAAGCCACGCCCTTCGGGGCTTTCACAGCAACCGGCTTTCTGCGTTATCCGACTTCGACAGGCCCCGGCATGTCTTCAGTCAGATGCCTTGAACGCCAATTGCTGTGCAAGCCAGAGCGCCACGAGGACTTATTTGCACCTTCCTTAGGCGCGACCGATTTTCCAAAGGAAAGCGGATGGTTATCAAAAGAGGCTTCTTTTTAATTTTCGGGATCCTGAGTCTGGGCATGGGGTTGCTTGGCATCGTCTTACCTGTGTTGCCGACAGTTCCCTTTATTTTATTGGCCGCCTTCTGTTTCGCTCGTTCCAGTGAACGGCTACATGATTGGTTGCACAGCCATCCTTGGTTCGCCCAGCCTCTTGCCGATTGGCATTCCCGCAAAGCGATGCGTAAGGGATTAAAGCGAAAAGCCTTTTTGATCAGTGGTGCCAGTTTTGCCCTTAGTATTGCCTTGGTACCGCTTTGGTGGGTGAAACTCTTGCTGGCGGTATGTTGTATTAGTCTGTTGGCGTTCCTGTGGCAAATTCCTGAACTGGAAGACAGTGAGTGATCCTGTAGACAAAAATGTCGGCTCGTCGTGCTTTTGTCACTCAGTTGGGGTAGCCTTGGCGCGCCTTGAAACCACCAGGGAAATTTAATGAGTTTCAATATTTTGCTTGTTGATGATAATAACATCAGCCAACAGGCTTTGGCGGAATTGTTCCGGAGCCAAGGTTGGCGCTGTACGCTGGCGGCCAACGGTATGCAGGGGTTAGCTTGTGCCGAACGGCAAAGTTTCGATGCAGTGATCAGCGGATTTTTCATGCCTTTGCTTGACGGGCCGCATTTCATCCCGCTGCTCAGACAACTGGAAGGCTATGGCAGTTTGCCCATAGTAGTGCTCAGTACTCACACTCGAGAGGAAGTCGCTGCCAGTATGGATATGTCCCAGGTTAATGGCTTTTGGAGAAAACCATTGAACTGTGACACAAAGCAACAACTCCTGGATCACTTATCGACAGAGATTGTTGCATGGCGGATTAAAGCGGCTTAAGCTTTAGCCGGATTTTTGAAATGCAGTCCACCTCAGTGTGGACTTTTTTGTTGTAAAGAGCCGGGCCCAGTGTCTGGAAACGAAGTATTGAGACTATGGCAATGAACTCCGACAGCTTAAGCCTGATTAAGCAAAGCATTAAAACCATTCCGGATTATCCAAAAGCCGGGATCCTATTCCGTGATGTGACCAGTTTGCTCGAAGACCCGGTCGCCTATCAGTTAAGTATTCGCTTACTAGTGGATCATTATAAAGATCATGGTTTTACCAAGGTTGTCGGTACCGAAGCCCGAGGTTTTCTCTTTGGGGCTCCGCTGGCGCTGGAACTGGGATTGGGCTTTGTTCCTGTGCGTAAGCCTGGCAAATTGCCAAGAGAAACCATAGCCGAGAGCTATGAGTTGGAATATGGTCACGACACCTTGGAAATGCATGTTGATGCCATAGTGCCGGGTGACAAGGTATTGGTTATTGACGACCTGCTGGCAACCGGCGGCACCATTGAAGCCACGGTTAAGCTTATCCGTCGTTTGGGAGGCGAGGCCAAACATGCAGCGTTTATCATTTCTCTGCCTGATCTGGGTGGTGAACAACGCCTGACCGAACATGGGCTTGAGTTAGTCAAACTGTGCGAGTTTGAAGGCGAATAAAAGCTCATCCCTGCCGCTTTGCGGGTCATCTCGGTAGCATGAAGTTATACCTCATGTTATTGTTTTACGATCCGCGGAGCTTGCTCCCGCAAAGATATTTTTATGGATTTTGGGGAGTTTCATGTCCTATCAGGTACTAGCCAGGAAATGGCGGCCTGCCAGTTTTGATCAGGTAGTCGGCCAATCACATGTATTGCATGCATTGACCAATGCCCTGGGTCAGCAACGACTGCACCATGCTTATCTGTTTACCGGTACCCGCGGCGTCGGCAAGACCAGTTTGGCGCGCCTGTTCGCTAAAGGGCTCAACTGTGAAACCGGGATCACCGCCAAGCCATGTGGCCAATGCAGTGCCTGTCAGGAAATTGCCCAGGGGCGTTTTGTCGACCTTATTGAAGTCGATGCCGCTTCCCGTACCAAGGTAGATGATACTCGCGAACTGCTTGACAATGTTCAGTATCGCCCGACCCGGGGGCGGTTCAAGGTTTACCTGATAGACGAAGTGCACATGCTGTCCCGCAGCAGTTTTAATGCACTGCTCAAAACACTGGAAGAGCCCCCAGAGCACGTCAAATTCCTGCTGGCCACCACAGATCCGCAAAAGCTGCCGGTGACAGTGCTGTCCCGCTGCCTGCAATTTAACCTGAAGAGCCTGGATCAGACTGAGATGGCCGGCCAGTTGCAGCATATTTTGCAAAGCGAAGGCCTCAAGTTTGAAACCTCTGCGCTGACGCTTTTGGCGCGAGCCGCCAACGGCAGTATGCGTGACGCCCTGAGTCTGACCGATCAGGCCATCGCCTTTGGGGCCGGGCAAGTGATGCTGGAGCAGGTTCAAACCATGCTCGGCGCCATAGATGAGCGCCAGGTGCTGGCGCTGTTTGATGCGCTCCTTACAGGTGATATCGCCAAAATGATGCAGGAGGTGGCCAAGGTGCTGGCATTTGGCGCCGATGCCGCCGAAGTGCTACGTAGCCTGCTGGAGCTCTTGCATCAGATAACCCTGAGCCAGTTTGCGCCGGCGGCGGCTAATCTGTCGCTGTTTGGTCCTCAAATTACCCATTATGCTGAAAACCTCGCCCCCGAGCAGGTGCAGCTCTATTACCAGTTGCTGCTCAGTGGTCGCAAGGAGCTGCCTTATGCGCCGGACCCTAAGTCAGGGCTGGAGATGGCGTTACTCAGAGCCGTTGCCTTTGTGCCGGAAACGCCGCCCAAACGCTGGCAAAGGGGGGAAGTCGCCGATCTATCTGCCTTGGATAACAGCAATAGTGCAGCTGCAGTTGCAAGGGCGCCGAATCAAACTGTGGCAAGCAGTAACGCCGATGAGATAAAGCCTCAAGCCGCCTCTGCTCAATCTGTTACCAGCCATGCTGTCGAAGCGCAAGTCGAGAAGCCGCAAGCTGCCAAGATGCCAACACAGGTAAGCTCGGTGGCTGAGACGCAGCAGAGTGGCGTTGACTCGCAGACGGCTGCCGATAAGGGCGAAGATGCGGGTGAGCAGGCGTTATTGGCCGAACAAGCGCTGCTGTTATCCCAGGCCGGTAGCATGGGGTTTCGGAGTGAGGTCTCTGTGCCTTTGCAAGCTTCCCCTTCACAGATGAATTCGTCTGAAACAGCTGTGGTTGAAGCAAATGCGGCAGTTGAGTCAGTTAAAGTGATCGAGTCTCTGCCGGCAGAGCAAACGACTGCAGTTCAGCCTCACCAGCCTGTTTCACAAGCTGAAACCTCGGCTATTAACGATGAGCAGCAGTCCCAGGATGACTTCTACGCTGCCATGAGCTATTCACAACAAGGTGAAGCGCAGGATAGCAGCCTGGATTTTTATCAGCAGCAGATGTCGATGGACGGTCAGATGCCATCCGCTGCCGACAAGAGTGCCTCCGAAGTATCGCTGCCAAGTAAGCCATCAAGCGAGTCAGTGCCTGCCGATGCCAACATAGAATCTGCCAGCGATGACATCTTGGGTGATGATCTGCTCGATCAGGTGCTTGCCACCCGGGATTTGCTGCTCAGCGATATAGAGGCGGCCAGCCCCAAGGACGGTGAAGAAAAAAAGCCTTTGCCGGAGCGCCGCAGCGCGGCCGCAGCTCCTGAGTCCGATGCTGTAGCGGCCACTCAGCCTGAAGCGGCAGCAGAATCAGAAAACAACCCTGAGCGGCATAATGGTCTTGAGCTGAGCAATAGCCCTGAGCCGAAAAACAGCCTTGAGCCAGAAAACAGCCCGGGGCCCTCCGGAGCAGAACCGCAAACTCCTGTCGCCGGGGAAATGCCTTTCGGATCTGGCCCAAGTCATGTTGCGGCGCTCAAGGAAGACAGGCCACCATGGGAAGATGCTCCAGAGGGTGCGGTTGCAGCGGGTCGCGAGATGATGGAAGGCAGTGAAACGGTTCAAAATGCGGCTTTCCCACAAGCCGAACCTGAGTCTGTGCCTGAACCTGAGCCACAGAATACTGCGCCGCAGACAGTACAGGACGCTGTACCACAGACGATAGATGAGCCGGTACAAGAGCCTGCCAAAGCGATTGGGCAGCAGCCAAGTCTAAATATAGTGGCAAATGCCGAGGCTAAGCCCGCATCCGAACCGGGCTTAGCACCTCACCCAGGGGCCGCGGATGTCTTTGCCCATGCTCTGCCCAGCGGTCATCCACAGGATCTCTATTGGTATAAATTGATGTCCGCGCTGGATATAGGCGGCCGGGTACGGCAACTGGCGGTGAACTCAGTCTGTGAGAGGATAGCTGAACCGCTACCTTTGTTACTCAAGCCGGATCAGAAACACTTGGCGGCAGATTCGGCCATCAAACAGCTCGAAGAGGCGCTTTCCAAACTGTTTGGGAAACCTTGCCGCACCGAGATTGTCGTAGGAGTAGATGACCAACGGGAAACGCCGTTGGAAATTCGTCATCGTTTTCATCAGGAACTCCTGAGCGGAGCTCATGCTTCATTGATGAATGATGAAAATATTCAATGGCTTGTTAGTCATATGGGGGCCGAACTGGATCAGGATACTCTCGGCTACCCCCCTGAGCTGCTCAGTCAAAGGGCTAATTTGATTGCAGACAAGGCGCCCTAGGGCCGGTGGATGTTACCCGCTTCATAAGATTGCCGTTCAATGCGACTCTTGGATTGCCAAGCGGGTTTATTTCAGTAAGATTAGCCAACTTTGACCTGTTACTCACAACTTGAATTGAAGAGATAAAGCTATGTTTGGAAAAGGCGGTATGGGCAACCTGATGAAGCAAGCCCAGATGATGCAAGAAAAAATGGCCAAAATGCAGGAAGAGATCGCCCGCATGGAAGTCACAGGTGAGTCAGGCGCAGGCTTGGTGAAAGTCACCATGACCGGCAGCCACAATGTTCGCAAAGTCGAGATAGATCCCAGCCTGCTGGAAGACGACAAAGAGATGCTGGAAGATCTGATCGCCGCGGCCTGCAACGATGCAGCCCGTCGTGTTGAAGAAAACCAAAAGTCCAAGATGGCCGAAGTGACAGGTGGCATGCAGCTGCCTCCTGGCATGAAGATGCCATTCTGAGTCGGAATAACAGATGAAATTCAGCCCATTGGTTGATGAATTGATCCAGTCGCTGCGCTGTCTGCCCGGTGTCGGCCCTAAATCGGCACAGCGGATGGCGTTTCAACTGCTTGAGCGCGAGCGTAAAGCCGGACTTAAGTTGGCTGAAGCATTGGAGCGGGCCATGAAAGAGGTGGGGCATTGTCAGTCTTGCCGTACTTTCACTGAGGAAACGCTTTGTCCCATCTGCGCCAGTCCGCGGCGCGGCAATGCCGATACCATCTGCGTGGTTGAAACGCCGGCCGATGTATTGGCTATTGAAGCCGGTGGGCATTTCAGTGGCCGCTATTTTGTATTGCTGGGGCATCTATCACCGCTCGATGGTGTCGGACCCGAAGAGTTGGGACTGGCGCTACTGGAAGAGCATCTTGCCAAAGGTGAGATTGCCGAACTTATTCTGGCCACTAACCCGACAGTGGAAGGTGATGCTACCGCGCATTTTATTGCCGATATCGCCCATCGCTACCAGGTCAAGGTGAGCCGTATCGCTCATGGAGTCCCGGTAGGCGGTGAGCTGGAATATGTCGACAGCACCACTCTGGCATTGTCGTTCAATGGGCGATTGCCGCTCTGAAGTTTGCTTTAATGAGCCTTCTGTGAATATACCGGCCCCGCTTATGCGGGGCTATTTTTTGCCTGCAGAGCGTTGAATAAGTAGCGGCGGGCGTAATGTTTCGGCGTGATATTGGCCAAGGTACGAAATTCACGGGTCATATGTGCCTGATCGGCGAAGCCAAAGTCGGCTGCCAGTTCGGCCAGTGATGTTGATGGTGCCAGCCGGAGTTGTTCCATTGCCTGCTTGACCCGAATAACGCGTTGATAATATTTAGGGGTCATCCCCATCCAGCTCTGGAAGTGGCGTTCTATTTGACGTAATCCCAAAGTGGTTTCTTTGGCATGCTTGTGGTGTGTATGCCGGAGGATTTCCTTGACCCTTTGATGGCTTTCACTACGGCTGACGATATGTTGCCGAGTAAATTGATACATGGTGCGGATGCGGGGATAGTGGCCACTGCAGGCACAGAGCTGCAAATATAGTGGGCTAAGCAGAGTATGGATATCAGTTTCCCGCTCACTACGGACAGGGTTGTCGAAGCGTTTTCCCAGGCATTGATAGCCCATAGCTGGATGAAAGCGGATGCCTGCCATTTGGGTCCCCGGCGGCATGATGATGTTTTGGGAAGTCTGGCTAGTAGGCAACAAAATAATCCCCGGAGGATGCCATATCCCATCAAAAAACACCTCTGGGCCAAAATTGAACAGGATACCGCTGCCGGCGTCGCCCAGCAGTAATCGAACAATTGGCTCCCTATGCCCTGTCGATACGCCAACAGACCATATAGCTTGAATATCTGCTGCGATATTGCCTTTGGGGGAAAATAGTTTTAAGTCCATACGCAACCTGAATCACTTGGGCTGGTAATTGCCGACCTCGGGTTTAAATACTTTAACGATACGGTTCCAACTATTGATGGCATTGATGGCTATGGTCAAATCTGTCATCGCCTGAGGGCCGAAACAATCCAGCACCTGTTGGTACTCTTCATCGCTGACACCCAAACCTGCGGTCAGTTGCTCGGCCCAACCGAGGGCAATACCTTCCGCAGTGCTGTAAATAGGCATGTCCCGCCAGGCATTGAGACCAAAAATTCGTTCGGCTTTTTCACCATACTTCAGCGCGTCTTTACTGTGCATGTCAATACAAAAGGCGCATTGATTAATCTGTGAGACTCTGAGTTTGACCAGTTCCCAGATGGTTATAGACATGGTCTTCGATGAACTGAATTGGTGGTGGAAGTAGCGTTCCTGTTGGTATAGAAGTTCCAAGGCTTGTGGCGCAGCATTAGCATAGTTGAGTCGTTTCATCATGATATCTCCTGAGAGGGGTTTCCAGACGATAACCGGACAAAGCGGACAAAGATTGCATATTTTCGACACAGATGGAAAACGGCAATTGGTGCTGGACTATTTTCAGAGTTCACTTCGGGCTATTTTTTCTGCGGCTGTTATCGGTCTGTGTCATCCCGCCCTTGAATTTGAAAATCGCATCCCCATTTAATTAAACAACTCAAGTTGGTTTAACCTATTGCGATAAACAAGGGAAGCTATTCATGTCACATCAAGAAACTCATGGTTTTCAAACTGAAGTCAAACAACTTTTGCATTTGATGATCCACTCTTTGTACTCCAACAAGGAGATTTTCTTGCGTGAATTGGTATCCAATGCCGCCGATGCCGCCGACAAACTGCGTTATCTGGCGCTTACCAACGACGCGCTTTATGAAGGTGATGGCGAGCTCAGGGTACGTATCAGTACTGATAAGGAAAAGGGCACTATTACCATTGAAGACAATGGTATAGGTATGACCCGTGACGGCGTTATCGAGCATTTGGGTACCATTGCCAAGTCAGGCACGTCAGAATTCTTCAAAAACCTCTCCGGCGATGCCGCCAAAGACTCGCAGTTGATTGGCCAGTTCGGTGTGGGTTTCTACTCGGCCTTTATTGTGGCCGACAAGGTAACAGTGAGAACCCGCGCCGCCGGTCACAAGGCCGATGAGGGCGTGCAGTGGCAGTCTGCCGGTGAAGGCGACTTTACCGTTGAAAACATAGTTAAAGATAGCCGCGGTACCGAGATTACTTTGCATCTGCGCGAAGAGGAAAAAGAGTTTGCCGATGACTGGCGTTTGCGCTCTATCATCACCAAGTACTCAGATCATATCTCCATTCCGGTAGAGATGTGGCAGGAAGGTTCGCCCGAGTCCGAAGGCCCGGATGGTGAAAAAATTCCGGCGACTGAAGGTCAATGGCAAGTGATGAACAAGGCCACCGCGCTTTGGACCCGCAACAAGTCTGAGATTTCCGATGAAGAATATCGGGAGTTTTACAAGCATATCTCCCATGACTTCAGCGATCCTCTGCTGTGGAGTCACAACCGGGTTGAAGGTAAGCAGGAATACACCAGCTTGCTGTACATTCCTTCCAAGGCGCCTTGGGACCTTTGGAACCGGGATCGCAAGCAGGGTCTGCAACTCTTTGTTCAGCGCGTATTTATCATGGATGACGCCGAGCAGTTTATGCCTTCTTACCTGCGTTTCGTCAAAGGTCTTATCGACTCCAACGATCTGCCGCTGAACGTCTCCCGGGAGATACTGCAGGACAACAAGGTGACCCAAGCCATGCGCACGGCCATTACCAAGCGGGTGCTGGGCATGTTGGAGAAACTGGCTAAAGACGACAGCGACAAGTACCAGCAGTTCTGGGCTGAGTTCGGCCAGGTACTGAAAGAGGGCCCGGCAGAGGATTGGAGCAACCGCGAGCGTGTGGCCGGCTTGCTGCGTTTTGCCTCGACCCACAATGACACTGCGGCGCAAACTGTATCGCTGGATGATTACATCGGCCGCATGAAGGAAGGTCAGAGCAAGATTTACTATATTGTTGCCGACAGCTATGAGGCGGCGGCCCACAGTCCGCATCTGGAGCTGCTGCGTAAGAAGGGCATCGAAGTGCTGTTGATGTCTGACCGTATCGACGAGTGGCTCATCAACCACCTGACAGAGTACAAGGAAAAGGCGCTGCACTCTGTGACTCGCGGTGAGCTGGATCTCGGTGAGCTGGAAGATGAGAATGAAAAGGCCGAACAGGAAAAACTGGCGGCCGAATCCGAGTCTTTGCTCAAGCGTATCAAAGAGGCGCTGGGTGATAAGGTCAAGGATGTACGGGTGACCACGCGTTTGACCGACACTCCAGCCTGTGTGGTGGCCGGTGAAGGCGAGATGTCGAGCCAGATGATCAAGCTGATGCAGGCCGCCGGCCAACAGGTGCCGGAAGTCAAACCAACATTTGAGCTGAACCCGACGCACCCGCTGGTGGCCAGACTCAATGACGAGACGGATGAAAGCCGCTTTACTGACTGGAGTAACCTGTTGTTGCAACAGGCAATGCTGTCAGAAAAGGGCAGCCTGGCTGACCCATCTGAGTTTATCCGCTTGATGAACCAGATGTTGCTTGCCAACCTTAAGTAAGCCAATCAAAAAAGGGCCTTTATGGCCCTTTTTTACTCGGGTATAGCCCGACCATCCAACAAGGATTGCTATGGAAACACGTATCGAACTGACCCGCGACAACATTCAACAGGTGGTGGAAGCCTCGAAACAACAGTTGGTCGCGTTGGTCTTCTGGGCGCAGCAAAGCCCGGAGAGTCTGGGGCTACTCGGCACCATGGAAACATTGGCAAACCGTTATCAGGGGCAACTGCTGCTGGCGGCCGTCAACTGCGAAACTGAAATGGAAATCGCCTCCTATTTCCAGATCCAGAGCTTGCCGACCACTTTGTTGCTCAGTCAGGGCCAGCCGGTTGATGGCTTTGCCGGGGTGCAGGACGAGTCGCAAATTCAGGTCATGCTGGATAAACATCTGCCTGCCGCCTGGGAGCTGAAACTTGCTGACGCCAGAGAATTACTCGCCGGAGGCGATGCCGCCGCAGCCCTGGTGTTGCTGAAGGAAGCCTATGGCGAGCACAATGGCGCCGAGGTGGCTTTGCCTTATGCTGATGCATGCCTGTTAAGCGGTGATATTGCCGCTGCCAAAAGCCTGCTTGCCGGCATCAAGCTTGAAGATCAGGATGCTTATTACGCCAGTTTGCAGGCCAAACTCAAGTTGGCGGAAGAGGCGGCTGATACGCCGGAAATCCGTTCTTTGCAACAAGCGCTCGAAGCAGCTCCGGGAGACCTGGGTTTACTTGGCAAGCTGGCAACGGCACTGCATCAGGCGCACAGGGATGAAGAGGCCCTGGAGTTGCTTTTTGCCCAACTGCAGCAAGATCTCAACGCCGGTAATGGTGAATTGAAACAGCAGTTTCTGACGATACTTTCAGCCCTTGGTCAGGGGAATACACTGGCGAGCAGCTATCGTCGCAAGCTTTATAGTTTACTCTACTGATAGAGTTAAGCTTGGCAGGCCAAGCCTCTGCCTGAGCGGTTTTGACCGCTTTTAACAGGTCAGAGCTGTCAGGTTTTTTTGGCGTTTCTGTGGCTAAAGTCGAAGCCAAAGGCCTTCTCATGGGCGGCCAGATGTGCGAAGATCGCCGCCCTAACAAGAATATCAATGCGAAAAGAGGACTCTTGATATGCGCATTATCCTATTGGGCGCCCCTGGTGCCGGTAAAGGTACCCAGGCTCAGTTCATCATGGAAAAGTATGGCATTCCACAGATCTCAACCGGCGATATGCTGCGTGCAGCCGTAAAGGCAGGTACGCCTTTGGGACTGGAAGCCAAGAAGGTGATGGACGCCGGACAATTGGTTTCAGATGAGCTGATCATAGGTCTGGTTAAAGAGCGCATTACTCAGGACGACTGCGCCAAGGGATTCCTGCTGGATGGTTTCCCACGCACTATTCCACAAGCTGATGCCATGGTGGCTAACGGTATCCATGTTGATCATGTGATTGAGATTGATGTACCGGACGAAGAAATCGTTAAACGTATGAGCGGTCGCCGGGTGCATCCTGGTTCTGGCCGGGTTTACCATGTGGTCTTCAATCCGCCAAAAGAAGACGGCAAGGATGATGTAACAGGTGAAGAACTGGTTATCCGCCCGGATGATGAAGAGAGCACAGTACGCAAGCGCCTGGGCATCTATCACGAACAGACCATGCCGCTGGTGGATTACTATGGTGCCATGGCGGCCAAGGGTGATACCAAGTACAGTAAATTCGACGGTACCCAAAGCGTTGCTTCCGTCAGCGAAGCCATTGTGAAGGCGCTGGGCTGATTAATTATCAGAACCGGTTCTCATAATCGAAAAAAGCCCGCAATTGCGGGCTTTTTTTATGGTTTTAGCGGTGTTAACTTGGCGCCATCTCTCTCGGAACAGGAATAATACAGTGCAGGATACCCGTCCTCCATTCGGTGTGCTTTTGGTTAACTTGGGTACTCCCGCTGCGCCAACCAAAGCGGCAGTACGTACTTTTTTGAAACAGTTCCTCAGCGATCAACGTGTGGTGGATCTGTCCCCCTGGCTGTGGCAACCCCTGTTACAAGGTATTATTCTCAATACCCGTCCGGCGAAAGTCGCCAAGTTGTATCAATCTATTTGGCAGGCGGAAGGCTCACCTTTAATGGTGGTCAGTAAACAGCAGAGACAAGCTCTGGCAGATTTGCTTCGGGAGCAAACGGGCGTAACCGTTCCCGTTGAGCTGGGGATGAGTTATGGCAGTCCGTCCTTGAGTGATGGCCTGACGGCGCTGAAAAATGCCGGAGTTGACAGGGTGCTGGTGTTGCCTCTTTATCCTCAATATTCCTGCTCTACTGTGGCCAGCGTGTTTGACGGTGTTGCCGCAGCACTGAAAATGGAGCGCAATCTGCCTGAACTGAGGTTTGTGCGAGATTATCACGACAAGCCAGGTTATATTCAGGCCCTGGCCGATAGTGTTCGTACCCATTGGCAGCGAGAAGGGCGGGGACAAAGGCTGCTGATGTCGTTTCATGGGGTGCCCGAGCGTTACATTAAGGAGGGGGATCCTTATCGCAGTCAATGTGAAACCACGGCTAAGTTGTTGGCCACCGAGCTTGGCCTGGGGCAAGGTGAATGGCAGCTGTGCTTCCAATCCCGTTTTGGCAAGGAGCCTTGGCTAACGCCCTATACCGATGAGCTGCTCGAATCTTTGCCGGGACAGGGGGTTCATTCGGTCGATATTATGAGTCCCGCCTTTGCCGCCGACTGCCTGGAAACACTGGAAGAGATAGCTCAAGGAGGCCGCGAAAGCTTTCTTGAAGCCGGTGGGAAACAATATCAATTTATCCCTTGTCTCAATGCGCAATCGGCTCATATGTGTTTTTTGGCCGAGTTGGTGAAGTTTCACACTGAAAATTGGTATCAAGCCCGTTAGCGTACACTGGTGTGGCGGTGGATTTGTGATAGAATCTGCCGCCATTTAAAGTGGTCGCTGGCAGCTCCGTCAGCCTGACTTAAGATCATTATCAGGAAAGTGTACCCAAACGGTACACTACTCAGGGACGATGAAAATGAGAGCCCAATATGAAATTTCCCGGTCAGCGTAAATCCAAACACTATTTTCCGGTCAAAACCCGTGATCCTTTGCTGGCGCAGTTGACTCAGCAGCCACAGCCTTTCAGCACCTGGATTTCAGGTATAGATCAAACTTTGGTGGATATCGAAGCCAAGGTCGAAGATGAACTGCTGCAGCGTTACAACTTACCCAAAGGCAACTCGACTCTGATTGATGATGCCAGTGCCCACCAGCTGTATCATGAGCTCAAAAGCCGTGAGTTGGTCAGCGATGAGTTTGCCGGCGGCACTATCGGTAATACCATTCACAACTACTCAATTCTGGCCGATGACAGATCTGTGCTCTTTGGTGTGATGAGCAAGCATATTGAAGTAGGTAGTTATGCCTACCGCTATTTGTGCAACACTTCGTCCAAGGTGGATCTTAACTACTTACAGCCGGTTGAAGGTCCGATAGGTCGCTGCTTTACCCTGATCTCCGATGACGGTGAGCGTACTTTTGCCATCAGCAAGGGCTCAATGGACAAGTTAAGCCCGGAGTTTATCGATAAAGAAGTGATCCAGGGCAGTTCTGCTTTGGTGTTGACCGCTTATCTGATGCGGGCCAGTGATGGCGATCAGATAGGTGAAGCGGCGCTGACAGCCATTCGCTACGCCCAGGAAGCCGAAGTACCTGTGGTACTGACCTTGGGAACCCGTTTCCTGATTGCCGAAGATCCCAAATGGTGGCAGGATTTTATTCGCCAATATGTGACTGTGCTGGCAATGAATGAAGATGAAGGTGAGGCGTTGACCGGATTTGCCGATCCTTTACTGGCCAGTGAAGCGGCACTTGAATGGTGTGACATGGTGTTGACGACTGCGGGTGCTTCGGGACTTTACACCGCAGGTTATACCGATGACGCCGAGAAACGCGAGACGGCCCATACTCTGCTGCCCGGCGCTATTCCTGAATTCAATCGTTATGAGTTCTCCCGTCCGAAATTGAAAAATGATTGTGATAAACCCATCAAGGTATATGCCCATATTTCGCCTTACATGGGCGGGCCGGAGAAAATTCACAATACCAACGGCGCCGGTGATGGTGCTCTGTCTGCACTCCTGCATGACTTGGCAGCCAATACTTTCCACAAGACCAATGTACCGGGCTCCAGTAAGCATAAGCGCGATGGCTTGTGTTATTCCTCATTTTCACAGATCTGTAAGTATGCCAACCGGGTCGCTTATGAAGTGTTGGCTCAGCATAGTCCGCGCCTATCAAGGGGGTTACCCGAGCGGGAAGATAGCCTGGAAGAAGCCTACTGGGAGCGTTAAGTTTGGCTCCGCTTATCTCGATGGGTTAAATCAAATCCGTTAATATAGAAGAGGGCGTCCGAATGGACGCCCTCTTTGAATTTTGCTTTCAGCGAATTCAGCTTACTCCTTACATGGGAGTATGGTGTTCCTTATGGAAGCTGACATTGGTTTTACCGGCTTTTGGGTCGTTGAAGGTTTCTTCATTGAACTCATTTTCCGACTTGGCGATCACCACTGTTGCGACAGTATCACCTGTGACGTTCACCGCGGTGCGGACCATATCCAGCAATCTATCGACCCCGATAATCAGTGCTATACCATCTACCGGCAAGCCCACTTGATTGAGCACCATGGCCAGCATCACCAGACCCACTCCCGGTACCCCGGCTGTGCCGATAGAGGCCAGGGTGGCCGTGACAACCACGGTAATATAGTCGGTAATCGTTAGGTCGATACCGTAAACCTGAGCGATAAATACCGTTGCCACCCCCTGCATGATGGCTGTGCCATCCATATTGATGGTAGCGCCCAAGGGTAAGGTGAACGAGGCTATCTTGTTATCGACGCCCAGGCGATGCTCAGCCGTCTCGATAGTGACCGGCAGAGTGGCGTTGGAACTGGCAGTACTGAAGGCAAACAGCTGCACGTCGCGCATCTTACGGATAAAGGTGAACGGATTCAGTCCTGACAGCAGATTGAGCAGAATAGGATAAGTGACAAAAGCATGGACCAGCAGTACACCCAGTACCACAAAGAAGTAAGCGACCACACTACCGAAAGTTTCTACGCCGAGTGTCAGTGCCAGTTTACCCATAAGGGCAAATACCCCGTAAGGCGCTAGATGCATGATTAGGGTGACCACTTTCATGATGACTTCATTGAGGTCTTCAAACAGCGCCGCAACCCGCTTGCCTTTGTCGCCCACATGAGAGATGGCAAAACCAAAGATCACCGCAAAGATAATGATCTGCAGCATATTGCCTTCGCTCATCGCCTGCATCGGGTTGGTGGGTACTATGTTAATCAATACTTCCGCCAGGCTGGGAGCATCTTTGGCTTCAAAACTGTTGCCTGCGGTAGACATGCTGCTGTGGCCGGGATGGATCATCACTGCCGCCATAATTGACAGTGTTAGAGCTATAGCGGTGGTAAAAAGGTAGAAAGCGATGGTTTTGCCACCCAAACGCCCCAGTTTTGAGGGATCACTGAGTGAGCTGGTACCGCAAACCAGAGAAATAAAGACCAAGGGCACTACCAGCATTTTCAAGCTGGAAATGAAGATAGTACCGACGACATTGAGAAAGCCTTCGGTGATGTAATCCCGCACAAAGATGAAATAGGGATCTTGCTGGACTTGAGGTGAATCCAGCTCACCAGCGGGGAAAAAAGCTCTCAGAAGAAGACCGACAATGATACCGGCTGCCATGCCAATAAGGATCTTACCGGTCAGGCCCATTTTCTTGGTTGGAGTGAATGCCATAAATTTTCCTGTTTAATTCTTGTACTTTTGTAATTTGGCGCACTAAAGCCTAGCAAGAAAGCTCTCTTGAGGAAATGGCATGCGGGTTAAATATTGATATTGATAATTGCCAGTTATGCTCACATGTTGTGGAAATGTTTACTGAAAATTATACAATGTTGCTCTATAAGTAATACAGATGAATGTAATTTGTGATTATTGAGTAATAGGGAGTCTGACAATGAAGTCAGCGTTTAAGTTTTGCTTCACTCTAATATGTAGTTTTCTTTTATTTGCCTGTGGTGGTGGTGGCAGTATTTCCGACGGTGGAGATGGCACAACGCCGACTGTGCCTACAGATACTTATACCATCAGTCTCAAGTTAACCGATGCCAATGGTGAGCCTTTATCGGAAGTCTCCAATGCCGTACCGGGGAAACTGGTTGCTACGTTGAGCAAAAACGCTGTGCCATTCCAGGGCGGAAGAATTGTCTTCTCCGTTGAAGGTCAAGGTGTATTGGCTTCGGACAGTGGGGTTTCGGATGCACAAGGTGTAGTGCGAATAGATCTCTTGCCCGGCGATAAGTTGGGTTCGGGGACCGTAACAGCCCGGTATACTCCTGGCAGTGGTGATGGTGCTGAAGCTCAAGTCTCATTCAATACCAAAGGTGATGGTGGCTTGGATGCGGGTGGTGTTTGGTCTATTAGTCTTAAGTTAACCGATGCCAATGGTGAGCCTTTATCGGAAGTCTCCAATGCCGTACCGGGGAAACTGGTTGCTACGTTGAGCAAAAACGCTGTGCCATTCCAGGGCGGAAGAATTGTCTTCTCCGTTGAAGGTCAAGGTGTATTGGCTTCTGACAGTGGGGTTTCGGATGCACAAGGTGTAGTGCGAATAGATCTCTTGCCCGGCGATAAGTTGGGTTCGGGGACCGTAACAGCCCGGTATACTCCTGGCAGTGGTGATGGTGCTGAAGCTCAAGTCTCATTCAATACCAAAGGTGATGGTGGCGCCGATACCGGGGGAGCTCAGATATCCTTGGTGCTTGTTGCTAATCCTGACAGTACAATCCCTTTGGAAGCGATCACCTCATTAACGCCGGGCTATTTGGTGGCCAATGTCACCGGGATTTCCAAACAGACCATTGTCAAGTTTACCAGTGACAGGGGGGAAATCCCCATAGATACGGCGGCCACAGATAATGGTAAGGCCTATGTTCAGATCTTGGCCGGTACTCAGCCTGGAGCCGGGATTGCAACCGCGACTTTACTGTCCGGTGAAGAGACATCCCTGGTATTTAAAGTCGGTGCAACCAATGTGTTTATGGGCAGCGGCTCGCCATTTCAGGATGGGGTGGCAGCTGTGGCACCAGCCGTTGTCTCTGCTGGTGGTACAGCGAGTGTCAGCGTGACATTGCAGGATGATAACGGTAATCCTTTTGTCGAGCCTGCCGAAGTTATGTTTACTTCAGTCTGTGCCGGTAAAACGCCTTTGGAAGCGGAAATCAGTTCACCTGTTATTGCAGTTAATGGTGTCGCTACCAGCACTTATCTCGCCAAAGGCTGTGTCGGTGATGATACTATCAATATCAGTGCAAATGTCGGAGGCAAATCACTGACGGCCAAAGCTGTGGTCAATGTGTTACCGGCGAGTGTGGGCAGTATCTTTTTCATGGATGCGACTCCGCAAACTATCCGCTTAAAAGGCACGGGTGGTGCGGAATCGTCAACTGTTAGATTTAAAGTGCTGGATAAGAACAACAATCCTGTAAGTAATCAAAGAGTTAATTTTTCCCTCAATACAGACGTCGGTGGTATAGAGATAGATCCTGTTTTCGCGACGACTAATGCACAAGGGATAGCCCAAACTGTGATTAATTCAGGAACCGTATCGACTTCAGTCAGGGTAACCGCTGAAGTGGATGGCAGTTTGCCATTGATTTCGTCCCAGTCCAGCCAATTGGTGATTTCGACCGGCCTTCCGGATCAGGATTCCTTCTCTCTTTCTGCTGATAACTATAACCCGGAAGGTTGGAATTATGATGGCGTTGAAGTCAAAGTGACTGCCAGGTTGGCAGATGCTTTCAACAACCCGGTTCCGGATGGCACTGCAGTTAGCTTTACCACAGAAGGTGGCGTCATTGAGTCTTCATGCACAACAGCAGCCGGTGCTTGTACCGTGACCTGGACCAGCCAAAACCCCCGCCCTACAGGCAACACCCTTTGGGGGGGAGAACAACCCTCCCTGGATAACCTTGGTCAACCCTATGGCGGACGGGTAACTATTTTGGCCACGGCAATTGGAGAAGAGTCGTTCCCGGATCTCAATGGTAATGGACGATTCGACCTTGATGAATGGAACGACTTCAAGAGTAAACCAGATGTTTCCGGCCGTCCCTTTGATTTATCGGAAGCCTTCGTCGACCATAATGAAGATGATATGTATGACAGAGCGCTAACCGGTGGAGAGTTAGAGACTTTTGTGGACTTTAATAATAGCGGTAGCTTTGATGGGGCGGATGGCGTCTATAACGGTAGTCTTTGCCGGCTTGATGACAGTAATAATCCTCACGAAGGGTGCTCAGCAACCGACAAGTCGCTCAATGTCAGGGCTTCTATTGTATTGGTGATGTCGGGTAGTGACCCGGTTGCTTCAACTCCTGAAATTACGGATAGCTGTACTGATGATAAGAACCAAGTGGATGTTTGTGACGGCCTCAATGACAACCAGACCTTGGATATCATAGGTAAATCCGTTGGTGCGGTATCAATCATTGTCGGGGATCTTCATAATCAACCCTTGCCATCCGGGACGAGTATCACTTTCAGCACCTCAGCAGGTAGTTTGGCGAGTAAGGGTAACTTTACTGTACTCTCAACCAATCAAAATAGCGCATTGGAGTATAGTGTGATGGTGAAAGGTGCCGACCAAGCCGATGCCGGAAGTCTGCTGATTGAAATCACCACCCCTAATGGAGTCTCTACCATCCTGCCCAGTATTCCCGTGGTTATTCATTAAGGGAACAGATAACTCTCTGATAAGCGACCCAAGTGCCTGATGGAAAAATCAGGCACTTTTTTTGAATTCATCGTGGCACTCCGGCCTGCAATCTACCAAGAGTTATGGTGGGATCAATTTTAATATCTCGGTTTTAATCTCTTTGTTTTGTCCCTTTGTTTTGTCTCTTGGTTTTGTTACTGTTCCGGCCCATTGTTGAGTCACTAAAGTCCGTGGACTACTGAATTTTCAAACCTTCAGATATTTAAGGGAATAAAAATGAGTGTTTCGATGTATCGCAATATGATTTGGTTGGTCGTAGAAAGCACAGATCTGGATGGAATCGTTGACCAGCTAAAGGGAGAGGCGGATATCAGGTCCATCAGCGATTTTGGTTCTGCAGGCGATCTGAAGCTTATCTGGAAAACTTCACATCTGGTTGTCGCGGATCTTGATGGGCTTATCTACCTTGGTGGTTGGGGCTTGCCGTTTCGCCAGTATGGCCTCAGGGACAGTATGGAAATGCTGGATGAATGCCTACGCAACCTTTCAGAATTCGCCGCTAGGTTAAGCCAGAGATTTGGAAAAACTTATGGCTTCGGTGACCATCAGGGAGGTATATACAATTTTTGGTTTATGGCGGAAGACGGTCAGGTAACAAGAAAATATGCCGTGTATCATGACGGGCTTTATGAATATGACCAAAGCTACATCTCGGCGGGTGAACCCACGGAGGCAGAGGTACAAGCCGCTAAACGTTGTTATATTAATGGCTTGTCTACAGGGGGATGTTATCCGGATGACGCGAACGTTCGGGAAATTGCCACCAATTGGGTGCTTGATCCGCAGCAGTTTTCGCAACGGTTGATCAGAGCAAAGTTGATTGAGTGGAGCCTGAGAAAGCCCGTGGTATGAGAAGGTGAAATATAAGCAGTGGGCAATCCAGGTGTGGCTTACAGACCTGTCTGCTATGTTGAGTTTCTTGCAAAGGACTAGGGCCATTTGCCGCGAACCACGCCTTGCATCCAGGCCCGTAAGCCGACCCACAGCATACATGGGACTTGTTCGCACCTTCCTTAGATGAGTGCACTTGCAGTAAACATGTTTATTTTTAGAAGAGTAAAGAGTTTATTGCCTGTGTTCATTTAAGCGGCAGTTTTCAAGTCAACCCAGAGCGGCAAGATAGAGATTAAGGATTTGCCGCAGATGCGCCCTTGAATGCCACCGATATGATAGTGGGGTTGCTTAAAAGTGTACGGGCGCGGGAAAACGGCATGCAGGGCGTGACTCGGCATCGCCCTCAATAAATGTTTAGTTGCAGGCTTGCTTTAACACTTGCAGTAGCCCGGTTTCAGAAGCTGCCAGCTCAGTTTGTTCGTTTAATACATCTGCCAGTATGGTGTCTGTGGTCAGCGGGTTGGCCAGCACCACCCGGAATACAGTCACGGTTTCTCTGTGATAACGGGCGGGTTGGATCCGGGTGCGGGACACAAAAGACTTGCCTTGTTCACGTTGTTTCTTCTGGATGGCACGAGTGAGGTCATCAAGAATACCATTGATCTCTTTGACCTTTTCAAGATTGCCCTGGGCCAATTGCCGGCTCAGAGCAGTTTGTGCCCAAGAGGGGCACCAACGGTAGGTGAGCAGACATAACTCGGGCGCACTCACCAGTTCAAATTCGCTGTGTTGCTCAATCAAGCCGGCAAAGAAGCGGGCCTTTTCCAGCGAATTATTGATCAGTATTTCATAGCCTTCCTTGCCGATTATCTGCATGCAGGCATGCACCAGCATGGCCATTCCGGGACGGGAACCTTCCAGAGTCTGGCTGCCCAAATCCTTGGAACCTTTACGCAAAATATATTCGGCATGATGCACTATCGCCCGCGCCAGTTCAGGCTGTTTGAACAGCACCATACCGGCCCCCATAGGAACATACATCTGTTTATGGGCATCTATGGTCACTGAGTCTGCCAGTTCTATCCCTTTGAGCAGATGGCGATATTTGCTGGATAACAAGCTGGCTCCGCCCCAGGCGGCATCGACATGAAAGTGGCAATTGAGCTCGGTTGCCAACTCGGCCAGCTCAGGCAGAGAGTCTATGTTTCCGGTTTCTGTGGTGCCGGCGACGCCGACAATCGCCATGACTCGAATGCCCTGCCGGGCGAGCTTGGTGGCCGCCTCGCGCATGGCGTTGACATCGACCTTATTGTTGGCATCGGTCGCGATTGAAACTATGTTATCCCGGCCAATGCCCAACAGATCGGCAGCTTTGCCCAGGGAGTAATGGCCGCGCTCGGACACCAGTATCGCCAGGCTCTTCCAACCGTAGTGGCAGAGCGCCGCGCCTAAGCCTTCGCGATTGATACCGCGAAATTCACCGTCAGCCTTGAGCAGTTGGTTACGGGCAATCCACAGGGCGGTGATATTGGCCACAGTGCCGCCGGAGCAGAAAGCTCCCAGAGCATGATTGGCGCTGTGCATCCACTGGTGGTAGAAGTCGGTGGTTTGGTCATAAATGAGGTGATGCATCATCCCAAGCACCTGCCGCTCCAGGGGAGTGAAGGCCTTGGAGGTTTCGATTTTGACCAGATTCTGATTCAGGCCCACCATCATTTTCGATAAGGGCAACACGAAGTAGGGCAGCGCCGATGTCATATGGCCGATAAAGCTGGGGGCGGCGGTGTGTACTGAATGCGCCACCAAATTCTGCATCATCTCTTCAGTGTAGTCAGAAACAAATCTGGGTTGATGCGGGATTTCAAAGGCCTGGAAATCCTTTTCGATTTCACTCAGGGGCTTTTCCAGCGCGGCAATATTTTGGGTCAGGAAACCGGCGAGATCTTCAGACAATGCCTGCTCTATGCGGCTCAGGGTCGATTCCGGTGCTTCGGGCACGGTAAAGATACGCATCAGAGAGTTTTCTGAGGCGGTGGCCTGGCGTTGTTTGCTGGCGGTCATTGGGCTTTGGTCTCACACTGTATCTGCCTGTGTCTGCACAGGTCTTGAAATGGCAGCTCACTTTACTGCAAGGATTGCGGTCAGACAAGTTGAAACTGAAGCGAAAAAGCAGCGGGCCAAGGAGGTTGACCCGCGAAAAATCAATTGACGTTATTCAGTTGCAGAGCCAGCAGCGCGGCGATATTGCTGGAGGTGCGCTGCAGATTGGCTCTGGCTTCGGCCAGCGCCTTGGGCAAGTCGCAGGCCGAGGGAATGATATCAAAAATGGCGCTCATTCCCTGCTCCAGCACCAGCTCTGAACCCGCGCCCAGACAGCCGGCAATACCAATCACGGGAATGTTGCGCGCCTTTGCCAGGCGCAAAACTCCCATGGGCGTCTTGCCATAGATGGTTTGTCCATCAATGCGTCCCTCGCCGGTGATAACCAGTGCGGCGCCTTCAAGTTTGGCATCAAGTCCGACAGCCTGCATGACTATGTCGATACCGGGGCGCAGCTCTGCGTCCAGAAATGCCATCACCCCAAGTCCCATGCCACCGGCGGCGCCGGCACCACTTTGCAGGCGCTTATCTTCAAAGCCGCTCTGAACCAGAATATCGGCAAAGTGGCCAAGGGCAGCGTCAAGCTCGGCGACCATTTCCTCAGTGGCTCCCTTTTGCGGCCCGAATACCGCCGAAGCGCCGCGCTCGCCACATAAAGGGTTGTCCACATCACAGGCCACTTCAAAATGGCAGTCAGTGAGCGCCGGATGCAGTTGGCTGCAGTCCAGTGTTGCCAAGGCCGCGAGTGCCGCCCCCCCCGGGCCTATCTCCAGCCCGGCACTATCCAATAGTTTAGCGCCCAGCGCCTTGGCCATACCGGCGCCGCCATCATTGGTGGCACTGCCGCCAAGGCCGATGATGAAGTGGCGAATGCCACGCTCTATGGCATCGATAATCAGCTCGCCGGTGCCGTAACTTGTGGTCAGCCTTGGATTGCGAAGCGCCGGGCTGACATGATGCAGCCCGGAGGCGGCCGCCATTTCGATAACTGCAGTTCTGGCACCATGAGTGCCTTCTGTACCCAGAATACCGTAATGGGCCTTCACAGCTTGTCCGAGTGGGCCACAGACTTCAAGCTCGACCAGGTGACCGTTGGTCGCATCGACCATAGATTGCACTGTGCCTTCGCCGCCGTCGGCCACCGGCACTTTGAGGTACTCGGCATCCGGCAGCCTGAGTTTAAAGCCTGCTTCAATTTCATTGGCTACTTCGAGGGCGCTCAGGCTTTCCTTGAAGGAATCCGGTGCTATCACTATTTTCATCTGATTTCCTGTACAACGGGCTGCCGGTGAAACCGGCAGCAGCAAGGGAAGAGTTTAGAGCAGAACCAGGCTAAGCAGCCAGACGAAGATGATGGCGGTGATCCCCTGAATTAGGGTCGCCATAGTCTGAGCCCGGTAGGCCTGGGCTACGCTCATACGGCTAAACTGAGTGACTACCCAGAAGAAGCTGTCGTTGGCGTGGGACACTGTCATGGCTCCGGCGCCTATGGCCATGACGGTCAGCACCCGGCCCATTTCGCTGCCAAGGCCGATATCACCCAACATGGGAGCCACCAGAGCCGAAGTGGCTACCAGCGCCACTGTGGAGGAGCCTTGAGCCGACTTCAGTGCCGCCGCCACCAGGAAGGGCATAAAGATACCTATACCCAGAGCCGACAGTGAAGTACCGATAAAGTCACCGATAGGCGTGGCTTTAATCACAGCGCCAAAAGCGCCGCCGGCACCGGTAATCAGCAGTATGGGGGCGGCAACGGCCAGGCCCTGTGAGATACGATCGGAAAACTCTTTGACCTTGTTGTCGCCCTTGAGCAGCAAGAGTGACAGCCCCAAGCCTATCATCAAGGCATTGAGTGGTTGGCCGAGGAAATGGAACAGGCTGAACAGCATGCCTTCACCCATGGGCTTGGAAGGGAAGGCGGCGATAGAACCAAGGCAGATCAGCAAAATAGGAACAAAAATAGGTGAGAACGCCGCCAAGGGGCTTGGCAGCTTGCCATAAGCAGCCTTGAGTGTTTCAAATTCTTCGGCAGAAGCCTTGAGCTCTTCGGCGCCTTCGCCATCCGGCTCAGTGTTCATAAAGCGGTTGGCCCAGAGCAAACCTGCGAAGGCGGCAACGGCAGAAACCAGAATGCCTACTGCAATCACCAGCCCCAGGCTGGCTTCCAGTTGCAGGTTACCGGCGGCGGCAATCGGGCCGGGAGTAGGCGGCACAAAGGTGTGGGTAGCATAGAGGCCGGTGGCCAGGGCGACGCTCATGGCAACGCTGGAAACCTGCATTCTATTGGCCAGAGACTGTTTCAGGCTGTTGAGGATCACAAAGCCTGAGTCACAAAACACTGGGATGGAAACGATATAACCTATGATGGACATGGTCAGAGTCGGGAAGCGCTGCCCGAGCACCTTGATGACCACATCGGCCATGGTGATGGCCGCGCCGCTCTTCTCCAGCACTGTGCCTATGATAGTTCCCAGGACTATCACCAGTCCTATATAACCAAGAATACCTCCAAAACCACCACTGATGGTTTTGGCGATTTCCCCGGCGGGCAGGCCGAATCCGAAGGCGGCGATAAATGACGCCAGCAGCAGCGTCAAAAAGGGGTGTAGTTTAAATGTTGAGGTGGCGATGACAATAAAGATGATCACCGCCAATAGTACTAGTACCAGGCTCATAAGTGTCCCTTATTGGGTCGTTATTTATGTAGGGGTTGGGGCGCCGGCGCGAAGGCGGGCTGGCGATTATTATCCCAGTTGCCGCGCCGTGATGGCTTTAGGGGAAAATACGGAATTCCCCCCTGAAAGTGGCTAGTTTTTTGTGCGTATGCACAATTATTTGTGTTCCAGGCGACTGAGGACCTCTCCCAGGTAGAGTTGCAGCAATCCATCCAGGCTTTGCAGCTCTATGCCGGTGATCTCACTGATACGTTCCAGACGATACCTCAGGGTATTACGGTGAATAAACAATGCCTTGGCACATTGTTGCTGGTCACCGAAGTGTTGCAGATAGGCGCTCAGTGTACGCAGCAACAGCCCCTTTTTGTCATGCTGCTGCAGTTTGCGAAAGGGCGCTGCCAGCTCCTGACCGCGCCAGCTATTAACCAGCCCGGACAACAATACTGCCAGCGCGTGATCCTGATAGAGGTACTTGGTCTTTTCCGGCGCGCGCTTTTTCCCTAATCTCAGGGTTTCCAGCGCGGTTTGATATGAACGCCGAATACCGCCTTCACCGGGAAAAAAATGCCCCAGCGCGATTTTGAGTCGGCCTTGGGTGTCGGCCGGCAAACGGGCAAGCAGTTTCTCGATTCGCAGATCCTCAAGCGCCGGATCCCAGCTACGACCATCGAGAAAGGCGGGTTTGAGGATCACCAACTGATCCATGGCGGTCATGGCCACCAGGTTGTCCCTTTGCGGATACTCGAGTAGACGCTGGATTTCCTTGAGATCAGTGGCCTTGCTTTCGCCTTTGGCGAGTTCTATCACGGCGGCAACTCTGGGTTTTTGCAGATCTATCTGCAGCTGGGCGGCCCAGGCACAAAAATCGCTTTCGCTATAACTGTCACGTTTCAACAGTTGCAGAATAAACTCTTCCCGCTGGCGTTTATGCCAGAGATCCAGCTCGAGGGAGTTGGCTTGCTCGACCATCATTTCGGCAGTCATTTTCAACAGCTCACCATAGTGCAGCAGCTCTGCCGGATTACCGGTAATGCCGACAACGCCGATTATCTTGCCGTGGTAGTGCAGCGGCAGGTTGATCCCGGGTTTGACGCCGTGCAGGCTGTGGCGACTGCCTTCATCTATCACCACAGTGCGGTTTTGGGCTATGGCCAGAAGGGCGCCTTCATGGACACTGTTGAGTCGCTGCTTGTCGCCGGAGCCGAGGATCACCCCTTGACTGTTCATCACATTGATATTGTGGTCGATGATATTCATGGTGCGATCCACTATCTGCTGCGCGGTCGCGGCGTCGAGAAAATACATGCGAGCCTCTAGGGTCTGTTGACCTTTCATGGTTGAATTTTGCTCGTATTAGACGCGTTTTAATCGCGACGCAAGGTATGCAGCCTAGGGGCCTAGGTAAATACCTTGCAACAAAGAGTAAAGCGCGTCTAGCCGAGCCCTTTGGGTAGCATTTGTCGTTGTTTGGTATAAAAAACGACAAATGCTGCAAAAACCATCTTCAAGGGTCAACAGACCCTAATGTGCTAATAACTCGGCGACTCTCTGCCTGAGCCTGGGTAACAGGTTTTGCTCAAATTCCGGGTGCTGTTTAAACCAGAGGCGATTACGCGGACTCGGGTGAGGCAGCACCAGTTTTGTCGGCCACAGCGAGTCAGCTTCTGCCACGGCGGTACTGACAGGCGCCTTGGCCAGTGGACTGCCCTTGAGGTGCCAGGCCATGGCGTATTTGCCGAGGATCAGTGTCAGCTCGATATTGGGCAGGGCGGCAAAAAGCCTTGGGTGCCAGGTGGCTGAGCATTCTGGCCGCGGCGGCATATCACCCTGTTTGCGCCCCTGTTTTTCAACCGTTCCCGGATAGCAAAATCCCATGGGAATGACGGCAAACAGCCTGGGGTCATAAAACTGCTCGCGGCTCACCCCCAGCCACTGCCTTAGTCGGTCGCCGCTGGCATCGTCAAAGGGCAGGCCACGCTCATGGGTTATCCTGCCGGGCGCTTGCCCCGCGATTAAAATCCTGGCGTCAGGGTGGGCCTGCAGTATCGGCTTGGGCAGCAATGGCAGTTTATCCCGGCACAGGGTGCAGGCTCGCACCTCATCGAGTAGCGGAAAATCACTGGGCAGAGCGGCAGTTTTCATTATATTTCCTGGTTTTTGATGGATATCAGACCCTACTTAGGTTTCGAAAACTTGGCTCCGAAAATCAGGCTCCGAAAAAGTGTTGCCAGGCCTGAAAGCCTTCATACAATGTCAGCCCCAGCGCCGCCAGTATTAACACTATCCGGCTGAACTTAAAGCCGTTTTCTTTACGCTGTTGCCAATCGCTAGCACTCCAGGCGATAAGCATCGCCGGGATAGTCAGTGGCCAGATGATATTGGCCAGCAGCAACAATAAGGCAGAGGTTGCCAGCAAGCGCCAACCGGCCTGAGGCCCGGCGACCTTGGCTGAGTTTTTCAGTTGCAGTGGCAATAACGCCAGTGCCACGGCTATCAACACCAGACCGAAGTTCATACTGAGATCGGCAACAGAGGCATGATCCCAGAGGACAAGTAACAGGGTCATGAGCGGAATGGGCAAGGCCCAATAGATATGGCTGCGGACAAACCCTGGGCGGCTATATTGGCCGTTGAAGTAAAAAACCAGCTGCAGTAGCAGGTTAACCAGAGTAAAACCACCCAGCACCAGTATGGTAAACACCCCGGCCATTAAACCCTCGGGTTGTGCGGCCATGGCCGATAGCGGAAAAAGGGCGACCAAGGCACAAGGATATTTCAACTTCATCAATAGATTCTCATCATAAAGGCTGCGCCTTACATTGGCTTAAAGGCGAAAGGCTTGCAAGTGCTTGATGGCCGTTATGGGATGGCTCTGAGACTATGAGGAAAAAAGGGGCAGTTCCGTCCGCCCAAGCTCACAAGGTAACAGGGAGGTGGGCCGGGGGAACCGGCCCACGAAAGGTAAACTAATCTGCTGTAGCTTCCTTAATTTTGAAAGGGAGTATTTTCAGCAAAGTATTCGTGACTGTCGGCGTTTTGAATCGCCTGGGCCGGGTTACTCAGGGCCAGCGATTTGGCGCCACTTTGGCCGTAGACAATGTCATCGGTTCCCGCCACCACATTGAAGTGACTCATTTCATGGACTATGGTGCCGCCCTTGGAGTCGGTGCCCGATACCGGTGCGCTCCAAAAGGCGTTACACATGTAGATCTTGTAGGGTTGAGTCGGGTAAACGTAGGCGTAATAACTCTTCTTACAGCTGCAATCGAAGGTGAGTGGCTGATTGTTCAAGGCCGAGTCTATGGCACTGAAGTTACTGCTGACGCTATTCCAGCGGCTGCTGTTGTAGCTGCCAAACCAGGTGGCATAACGCACAGAGCTTGAAGGGTTGTTGTTGCTCGCGAGGTATTGCTTGCTGTCGGCCGCCATGGTACGGGCGGCGTCCAGTCCCGCCAGAATATCGCTCTGTTGGGAATTGCTGCAACGGCCGGTAAAGCTGATACCGTCAGGCGCCGCGTTGCCATCGCCACTGCCGGGTTTACCCTTGTTGACGCCGGACTTGAATTCACGGCCTTCCACATAGAAGCTGACCGGATCTGAATGTATCCCTTCTATCCCTAAGCGGGCCAGCTTCTTTTGTTGGCCCGGGTTGGGGGAGAAGAGTTGCAGCGAACTGACATCATAGCTTATCTCGTAGTTGCCACTGCTGCTCATGTCGTAAAGTGAGGACAACTCTACCTGATAGGACACACTCTCACCGGATTTGAGTTTGATATAGTCCTGCTTGCCGGGCGCCGGGCGTTTGAAATGGGCGCCCAGATAGTGACGGTCAAGGCCATCGGCATTGACTTTGAACAGGGATTCTTCCACTCCATCAGCGGCTGTGTACCACTTGAGCAGTTTTACCGGCTGGTTGGCGTCATTGGTCAGGGTTACAGTGACCAACACGTTATCACTGGCCTTATAGCTCTGCTGGCTCATCTCCAGGCTGGCACGAATGCCATCGGCCAGCACGCTGGTACTGGAAAGGGCCGCGAGCAAGGCTATTCCTTGTAGTGTATGAGTGATTCTCATGCCATTGTCCTCAGGTCATATAATCTTAATTGTTATATTTGTTGCAAAAATGTAACGCTTGCAGTGTAAGCTGCAAAAAGGGCCGCTGGCAAGAGGAATTTTACCGAATGCTTGTTGGTTTGAGGTGAAGGCGGGAAGAGATAAAAAAGCCCGCGAAAGCGGGCTTTTGAACGTTAAGAGTGAGAATTACAGACGGTAGTTGACGCTCAACATGATCAGGTGAGCTGTGTAGTCATGGCTGTTGTCACCAAAGCTGACCAGGTTCCAGATACCATCCGGGGCGATATCGTTACCTGCGTCGTTGTCCTCGTATTTCTCCATCTTGTAGTCAAGACGCAGCGCCATTTTCTCAGTAGCCTGATACTGGGCATAGAGGTTGACGTTGTGCACTTTGGCATAGTAATCGCCATAGTCGCCTGTGATGCCTTGGCGTACCTGAGTGCTGGAATCCGAGTCAGAGTAGGTGTAATCCAGCCCCAGACGCAGTTTCTTCTCCAGCAGGTTGTCGTAGGCCAAACCGGCCCCTATGACATCTACCTTGTCTTCCACGGTTCCTGTCCAGGTGACAGTGCTGAAGTTGCTGCTGCCGGCCTGATCTGAGTCTATGGTCTGATGGTTGTAGAAGGCGCTCAGGCTGAGATCGTCTGTCAGCAAATAGCTGATACTGGCGTCATAGCTGAGGTCTTTGGATTCAGTCAGACCGATAACCGTGTTGTTGTAGTCATCCAGCGCATAGCGGGCACCGAAATCCAGGGTCAGGGTGTCGGTAGGGCTGTGAGTTACCCTGGCTTCAACCTGAGTGCGCTTGCGGTCGGCCAGATTGTACTTGCGCAGCAACTTGTTGGACTCGGAAGAGGTCCACTCAGATGCTTCGTACTCTGAGCCATCGCGCTTGCCATAGCTGCCCTTGATCCACATATTCCAGTGTTCAAAGCTGTTGAGACTGAAACGGGCCCAAACGCTGTTCTCGTCGGTGATTTCCCTGTCCTGATAGCTGCGTTCATCACGACGGTAGTCATAACCTGCGTCCAACTTCATGCCGTTGGCAATCCGGTAATCCATGGCCAACTTGGCCTTGTGACTGGTGTTGTCATAAGGGGTGTTGTAGGCCACACGACCACTGACGTTATTGATACTGATCTGGGTCCATTCCTGGATCTGGGTCTGGTTGTCCCTGTCATAGTAATCATAACTGCCGCTGATCCGCAGATTGCGGGTGGCGCGTTTGACCGCCTTGAGGTTCATCCCCAGGATATCGACCTTGCCGTCCAGGGATTCCTGCGGCAATTGATAGCCGTAACCCGAGGTGATAAAGGCTTCATCCTGGGTCATCTGTCCGGCAAACAAACGGCCGCTGACCACGGCGCCTTTCTGGGAAAATTGGCCGCTCAAGGTCACAGTGTGGGACTCGTTATCCGGATCCAGGCTCATATAGCCCGCCCTTTGGGCACCAAAGGTTGGGTTGAAGGCGTTGTCGAATCTCAAGGTCTGGATATCATTCTTGAAGAATGAACCATTGTAGTTGAGTGCGGTAAACCAGTTGTCACCCTTGAGTTTGATCCCTGCCTCGACGGTATCTGTGGTGTAATCCACAGGCTCGGCCAGCATCATTGACTGGTTGAAGAAGCTGCCGGACGCAGTTTTCAGGCCGGTTTTTTCTTCGCGCATATAGGTGACATAGGTGCTCCACAGCTCCTCACCCTGATATTCAAGACCCAGGCCTGCGCGCTTGCGCTTGAGCGACAGCTCCAGTGGGCTCAGGCTGTCATACAGCATGGGCATTTCGCTGCTGCCACCGGCTGTCTGCCAGTTAGCCGGCAGTGTCAGGTTGCCGCTGCCTGCTCCCAGATAAGGGCTCATGGCTGAGTCTGTTTTATAGGTGTGGATCTGACGGTAGTTCAGGTTGATGTTGTACTGCCCGAGTTTACCGGCATTGATATCGACCCGGCCGTTTTCCATCCCCAGGTTATCGGCTTCGATACTGGCTCGATAGCCGTTTTCACCGCGATAGCTCAGGTCAGCGTCCACCTTGCCGGCAAAGTCATCTTCGGCGGCAAAGGCGTTGGCAGAACGGATATCGTCAGAGTCGTTATAGCCAACTCCGGCGCCAATAGTGCCGGATACACCGGTTTCACTGACGCAACCCTTACAGCTCCAGGCCGAGAATTTAACCTTTTCGGTATTGGCATTGGCCAGGTCATAACCGTCGGCGGCCATCGCCAGGCTGGCAGGAGCCAGCAGAGCCAGGGTGATCAAATTAAGTTTGAATTTCATCTTCCCGCCTCCTTAGCGTTGGAACAACTTGCCGGATGGATGGTTGGAACCATGGATCTGGCTGTGACAGTTCAGGCAACTGCGACCACCGGTAAAGGCGTTGTCGTTGACCTGAGAACCCATGCCTGTGTTACCCAGATAGGCACGGCTGGCGTGACCATCGCTGGCGTGACACTGTTGACACAGTTGCGGCGCACGGGTCTTCAGCATGCCATCGTTAACACTGCCGTGTGGGTTGTGGCAAGTGACACAATTCTCAGTGACGGGTGCATGCTCCCAGAGTTTTGGGCCGCGCTTCTCCGCATGGCAACTGTAACAAGTGTCATTGACTGATGCCTTGTTCAGATCGGCGTCTGTGGTGCTACCGTGAGGATTGTGACAGTCGCTGCACACCATCTGTGCCCACTTCAGCGGATGGCTGGAACGCTTGTTCATATCAGCCTTTTGCTTGGTGTGACAGCTGGTACAGACTTCCATCTCAGTGTTCTTGGAGAGCACTGGGTCTTTGGCGGTATGCACGCTGTGGCAAGACGCACAGGCGACATCGGCATTGTCATGGTGACCGCCGTTCCAGGACATACGCTTGTCATCCTGGTGACAGGAAAGACAGACGCTGTTCTGCTTGTCGGCCGCCAGGGTTGAACCCTTACCGAAGGTAATCATGGGTTCGTTACCGCCACGGTTGTGTTTGCCCATAGGGCCGTGACAGGCTTCGCACTGAAGTCCGGCCATAGGACTCTTGCTGGAGTCGATGGCGCCGTGAACCCCTTTGAACAGGTCCATGACTTTCTCTGATTTCTTGTGGCACATCAGACAGGAGTCGGCACCCTTGGGAGAGTAGCTGCCTTCGGCAAACTTCTGATCCAAGGTAGCTTCCACTTCTTCCGGGCTCATTTTGGCGTCCCACTTGGAGGCGTGAGCCACCTGGGTGATACCAAAAGATAACACTGCCGTCGCCAGGAGGGCGCTTAGCAGTGTTGGTATATTTTTGCTGATTCTCATATTAGGCATCCTTAATTTGTCCAAACCCTTGAAAGACGGGGGAGGGGACTCCCCCGGCCTGGGCAAATTACATCTTCACCTGAGTGTGATCTGCGGCGGTTGGCTTGTGGCAGTAGAAACAGGTTTCCAGCTGCGCAGCCTGGTTGGCAGCGGTGTAATCACCATCTACCACAGCGCCGTAGGCTTCCAGTTGCTCCTTGGTGTGTACCATGTAGTCGCCACCGACAGTGTGACAAGAAGTACAGGTAGCTGTGATAGGCGTGGTGTACTTGCCTGCTGAGGTGGCCAGAGCGCCTTTGTTCTTGAAGGCATCAAGATTCAGGTCGTTGTGACAGGCTGAACAGTTGCCACCGATCAGGCCGTGAGCCTTTTCAATGTGGGTCTTGTGCAGTTTCATCTCCAATGCGCCTTTGTTGGCACCGCTGGCGTATGTACCATCAGGAGTATGACAGGCCACACAGCCATCAACACCGACGGTGAGCTTGCCGTTTACTTCGCGGCCCAGCTGTTCTGTCATTACAAAGCCTGAGTGGTGGCCTTTGTGCAGTTCGAAGGTGTCACTGTGACAGCCCTGACAGGTAGCGAAGTCCACTGAGTCGATATGACGGTGACTAGGTGCATCACCTGACTTGGTACCGAAGGCCAGTTGAGCTTTCATGCTGGTGGTGGCAACGCCATCGGCGCAGGCGATGAGCTCGCTGCCTTGGCTGCACATTTCCAGACCGATAAAGCTGAAGGCGGTATCGGCATCACCGGCACCGAAAGGCAGATCCTGAACGGTGAATTGCAGCTTGCCGTCAACCAGAGTCACGGCGTCCTGCAGCTGGCCGTCTTTAACCAGATCTTTGGCAACCTTGGCTTTACCGCTTCCAGGGCTGACGTTGTAGCCCATGACAGGGAAGTTAGGGCCCACGTTGGTGATGGTTTCCAGACGCTTGATCTTGGCAAGTTCCTTGTTGGCATCCAGCGCATTGCCGGCCTTGTCCAACAGGGTCACAGTCAGAGTGGCACTGTTGTCGGCGCTGCCGGTCAGTTCGGCGGCCAGACCGCGCTGAGCGATAACGGCGCGCTTATCAGCGGTTACACCTGTATGCAGTTCTTCTGTCCACTTGCTGTTGTGACAGGCGATACAGTTGGAGTTGTCGGTTTGTTGGCTGTGGCCTTGGCCTGCAGCAAAATCTATGTTGCTGTGGCAGCTACCGCAACTTGCAGCAGTAGGCACTTTGGACCAGTTGCCCCAATCGGGCGTCAGCTCGACATTGGTGTCGTTGTGACAGGATTGGCAGCTGTTAAGCGCATCCAGCCCCAGGTCCTTGTGCTTGGCGTGAATAAGGGCATTGAACTCTTTTCCTTCACCAACCCGACCAGGAGTGTGGCAAGTGGCGCAATAGTTGACGTCAGGATAGCCACCGTTATGTTTGACGTCGGCCAAGTCACCGTGACAGGTATTACAGCTATCAGTACTCACCAGCATGCGGCTGTATGCGGCAGCACCTGAGTTGGCACTGAAGTCGACGAAGGCGTTGCTGTTGGGGATCAGAGTGCCGTCAGGCAGTGGTGTGTTGTAAGCGCGCAGCAGTACCCGCTGAGCCAGCTCAGGGTTGAAGCTGATGCTATCTTTACTCAGTTCATTGAGTGTCTTGCTGAAGGTGTAGCTGTAGCTACCGTTTTTGTGGTCAACGAAAGTACCTGCGCAGCTGCTGCTTACAGTGCAGTCTTCGTTGCCGAAATACTGCCACTGAGAGGCGTTACCGGCACCGGTTGCGCCTTCCGGCAGCAACTGAGCGGCGGCGAAGCGGAACTTCTGCAGGCCAACTACCGGCATATCGTCTTCGTTGGTCACGGTAAATTCAACCGTTGGGATACCGTCTTTGACAACGGCCTGCTCAAAGCTGAAATGCAGTGCTTTGATTTCGCCAGCCGGCTCGCCGCCTGGGTTACCTGGATTACCATCGTTGCCATCATCGCCACCACAGCCACCTAAGGCCAGAGTAGCTGCACTGGCTGCCAGCAGCAGTGCGATTCTGGTTTTTTGTGCGTTCATCATCTTGTTCCCTGCAATAGTGGAAGTATCTGGTTTAGGGAGTGGTTGATTTGAGTCAACCAAATTGATTATGTAATTGGCCCTTAACCCGATACCGGAAATAGGATTTCCCCTTGAAAAGGCTAACTCAAGCAGGGCCGAAAAGCTGCATAACTGGTGTTAATGTGTGACTTGGATCTTTCTATTTATAAAGAGGTATTTGAGCTGGTAGGAAAAACTTAATCTCGATCAAAAAAACGCTGTTTTTTAATTCGATTTTAACAATTTGGCAGATAAAAAAAGAGAGGCCGCAGCCTCTCTTTAGGGTTAAGTTTTAGTGGCTGAAGCCCCAGTTGGAGTGAGCTTCCAACAGCTGGGAGTCTGTATGACAGGTAGAACAGGCTTCTTGGCCTTTCTGGGCGTCATAATCACTTGCAGCTACACCGTGGCCTGTACCTATCACACCACCATTGGTCACTATGTGGTTGATAGTGGTTTCACTCAGGCCGTATGGCGGCTGGTGACAGCTGGCGCAGGCGGCAGTCTGTGGTGATACCAGAGTCTGTTCTGTGCCATCGTCAGTCTTGCCGAAGGCAACCGGAGCGGCATCGGCGGCAATTTTCTTCAGTGAGAAGCCGTCTTTACCGTGACAGGTCTGACAGTCTGTCTTCTTGAAGAAGCCGTTGTCTGAGCTGTCATACAGGTAGTGCTTGGAGTGCACTATATACGCCAGGTTGGATGAGCCGTCACCCTTCTTGTCTTTGGTTCCGTTATGGCAGGAGGCACAACCGTCGATGTCGTTGGAGAAACGGTGCTTGATGGCAGTAGTGTGACACTGCTGACAAGCTGTCATGTCGGCATGTTGCACCCTTGGCGTCTTGTCGACTTTGCTGCCATCCAGATTGAAGTAAACCGTGTCAGATGGTACGTAAGGGCCGGAGTTAGGGATAACACCGTCTGCGATTGGCTCGCAGTCGGCTACAGCGCCTTTGCCATCGAAGCAGACATGCAGCTGGCTGCTCAAGGCCACTTTGACCTCAGGTGTACCCATGACTTCGGCTACTTTAAAGTCGCCGTCGCTGAAGGTGACATCTATGCTGCCGTTGGCGCCTTCACTGAAATAGCGATAGCCAACTTTTTGGTAATTAACCAGGAAGTCGTCTTTGACCACGCCGTTGAAGACGATGGCGCTGGTGAAACCGCCATATTTATATGGGCTGGAGTCTATCTGCGCCAGCGTCACATTGGTGTCGCCGTGTTTGACCGTCATATTGGCCGTGATTGTCTTGCTGGCCTCATCATAGGTCATGCTATTGAAAATGACGCGGGTCTTGGCAGCCTGGGCACTGTCGTTGTTGCTGTAGTGAGCGCGCTCGGCACCACGGGCACCATCAGGATCATTGTGGCAGGAGACACAGTTCAGTTTGTCTTCTTTAATCTGGTTGTTTTCTGCATCCCAGTGCCAGGAAGGCACGGCATATGGGCTGTTGTGACAGTTCAGACAGGTTGCGGAATCCTGGTCGGCTTTCCAGGCATCGGCCATCGCCAGGTTTTCATCTGGTTGGTGGCAGGTCTGACAGTTGCTGGCTGATTGCGGGAAAATACCGTTGTAGAAGGCATGACTGTGCACTTCGTGTGCCATGCCCTTGATGGAGCCGTCGAGTTTGTGGCTGCCGATCACTTGGCCATTTTCGTCCTTGTCATCCTTCATGTAGCTGTTGTAGTCGGTGTGACAGAAGGTACAGCTTTCCAGAGTGACGTGTTTGCCGCCGTGCATAGCCAGTGCGCCATCATGACCGGGTCTGTGACAGCTTTGGCAGGTTTCATCGGCGATAATCGGCTTGGGTTTGGCCTGAGTAGTATCGGAAGAGGGTTGCCAGTAGAAGAAACTGTTGTTAACCAGATTAACGTTGGCTGCATTGGCTGTCTTGATGCCAAGATAAATACCGTTGACCATGTCGGCCTTGTAGTCGTATTTACCCAGAGTATCTATGGCTTTGTTCAGTTTCAGTGTGTAGGTGCCGTCCTGATTGTCGGTCAGACAGTCTTCACAGTTTTTACCCTGGAAGTAGGAAGAGCCAGTGTAGAAGCCATCACCTTGGTCTTTGTTAAAGTAGCTCAGCCAGATTTCTCTCGCTTGGCCTTCTTTATCGGTCAGACCTTCAATCTCATCTTCGCTGCCGACACGGCCGAAGGAGACTGCACCTATGTCAGTGTTTTTCAGACCAAAGACGGCGGCGCCGTTGGCATCAGACAAGCTGAAGTTGATTGTCAGGAAGCCGTTAGTGTCTACAGACGCGGAATTAATCTTGGATTTCAGCGTGTTGACTTTGCTTATAGGTGTGCCGACAGGACCTGGCTTACCTGGTTCGCCATCTGAACCGTCGCTGCCACAACCGGCCAGCATCAGAGACAGCAAACCGGCACCCAACATCGCTTTCGTCGCGGCATTGAAATTAAACCGTTTCATCATGATATTTCCCTGCAAGTGATTTTAATCATCACTAACCAGAGGTTAAATAAGAATAAATCTCATCAACCATGGAAAGTGTGTGGAATTATTTTTCCAAGGCCAAGGCTACCCAAGTGGTGGGGATTAATCAGTCACTTTAGATGGGTTATGTGATTAAGATCCGACTATTTCTTTAGGGGTATACCGCTAGATCAAAAAAAGTTAATCCTGATCAAAAAAACGTGTTTTTTGAAAGAGTTTTTAACGAATTTTGCTGCATAAAAAAGGGAGGCAAAAGCCTCCCTTTGGTAGCAATGTTGAGTTTAATTGCCGTGTGCGTTCATCAGCTGAGCCGGGGTGTGACAGGTGGCACAGGCCTCTTTGGCACGGTTACGGACATCGGCTTCATCCATGCCATCCAGAATACCGCCGTTGGCCTGAATATGCGATTTGGCGGCATCACTCAGGTACTGTTGGTGGCAGCTCAAACAGGAGCCGGCATCTGAGGAAACCCAGATATCCGCGCCGCCATTGCTGATGTCACCATAACGCCAGACGCGATCCGGTGACCGCCCCAGAGTGATACCTGTGACGCTGCCGGAAGACTCGGCATGACAGGTGGCACAATCGGTTTTCAGCACAGTGCCGGACTTAAGCCCTGCATACTTGAGGAAGTGGCCCTCACGCTCGTGTGCCTTCCAGGCGAAGCTTGAAGGGATTTTTCCGCCGGGATAATCGGCGTCATTTCGCAGTGTCTTATCAGGTGTATGACAGGTCTGGCAGTTGACGCCATTGTCATAGTGATGGATCTCCTTGCCATGACAACTCTGACACTTGGTCGGATCTATGATGGCGCGGCGGGCCATGGCATCCATACTGCTGTCGACACCATTGTTACCCCAGACAAAGCGGTAGGGCTCCTGCTGGATAGCCACAGAGCGAACTCCATCGGTTGCGCAGTCCGTCAGTTGAATATCGGCAACACCATAACCGCCGTTATTGAAGCAGGCTTCCAGTGCCGACCAGATTTCAAAGCTCTTGCCATCCGGGCTTGCCGGCATATCAAACGCCGGAGTCAGAGTATAGCTCTTGCTGGTGGCGTCAAAGCTGCCTTCACTGAGACGAATACGGCGCTGGCTGTAGGAGGCTTCGTTATAGGCAGGGTAGTCCTTGTCTATATCCCAGCCGACTATCATACGGCTGCTCTGATCGATAAAGCTTTGCTCCATGGCGTTACCGTCTTTATCCAACACCTGCACTTTAAAGGTCATCTTGCCGGCGTTGCTGCTGACCTCCAACACCTTGACGCTCAGCTCTGCCGCCAGAGTGTAAGCTTGCATCACATCACCGTGGCGTTTGGCTGCGCTGCCGGTACCGTGATAGGTATTGTCAGTGTTGTGGCAAGCCATACAATCAGTGCTGGAGTGGTGGGATGAAGGTTTTTCCGTGTGACAGGCGACACAGGCAGTATTGCTTTTCTCGGCCTTGAATAGGTCGGCATTGGCCGGAGCGCCACTGCCTTCCTGGTGACAGACGCTACAGTCTGAAGCCGGTTTACGGGGGAAGCCGACCACACCATAGTCGTGGACGCTGCCGCCATAACCGACAATCTTGTATGGCGCCGGCACTTCGTTGCCGTCGGCATCATAGGTGTGACGTTCTGCGCCGCGGTGAATGGCGTGGATCAAATAAGTGAACTCCACGCTGTTACCCGACTCAGGATCTCCTGAGGTCGCAGTATGGCAGGAGGCGCAGTTTTCCAGCGCTATCCGCCGTCCGCCGTGCAGCTCCAGGCTGTCCGGTTGGTGACAGGTGTAACAGGCATCTATGGTGACTACATTGCGGGTCTGAATGCCTTCTGTCTTGCCGCTGGACGGTTGCCAATCATAATGGGCATTGGCGGTAATTTGAGGCAGTTTCAGTTCCAGCGTGGCCCTTTGAGTGGCATCGGCATCATAAGCTATGGCCAGCGGCTCTGTGACTTCGGCAATATTGACCTGATAACTATAGCTATAACTGCCGTCACCATTGTCGACCAGGCAGGTCTCGCAGGCGCTGGCGGCTTCGACTCCAGCCTGATACTGAGGCGATGGACTGAGGTTGTCCATCCCATCGGGAACCGATGATGGTTGTTTGAGGCTATTGATATAGGCTTGCCATTGGAATCCCCAGTCGGCTTCTCTGGCTTCTTCGCCTTCACCTATGGTTTCGGTCACATGTGTCAGCTGAGCGATACCAAATCTGAGGTCATAGTCTTTGTTCAGACCCAGCACTGCCACACCATTGGCGTTGGTCAACATAAAGTCGACCGTGACCTTACCTGCTTCCACTTTGGCGTCGGTAAACTTGACCTTGAGTGTCGGAGTGGCATCGATATTCACTCCGATCACGCCGTCCTTACCGTCTTCGCCATCCTTGCCGTCACTGCCACATGCCATCAGCGTCAGCGACATCAGAGTGGCCAATGCCAGGCGGGTATGCCCTTTAACCAGTCTTGAGCTTTTCATCATTATTTCCCTGCATTGCTTTGATTGCACGACTGAGCCAGTGTTTAAATACCGGCTCTTTCCTGTTATTGCCGCCCTTAAAGGGCGGCTTATTGTTGTTACTGAGCGATAGGATGCACCTTGGTGACATCGGCCAGGCCACCCTGCCCATGACAGGTGGCGCAGCTTTCCGTTCCTGCCTTGGCATCGGCTTCAGCGCCTTGGAACACGGCCCCTTGTTGTGTCATATGGTTGCGGGCACCATCGCTCTGGTGGCAGTTACTGCAGATTGCCGCCGTGGGGCTGGTGAAGCTGCCGTCATTCAGGCTCAAGGGTTGCACCGCCGATTTGAGCGGCAGCGCCATACTCAACACGCCATTTTCATCTTTGCTGTGGCAGTGAGCACAGTTGCCTATGTTCCCCGGGAACTGCAGCGTCTCGAATCCTTCGTAGCGTGCCGAGTGCAACGCATGGATCAGCTGTTTGAAGTCGGCGCTGCTCGCTGATGGATTGGCAGCAGTGGCATCGGCTTGCATATTGGGGTTGTGGCACAGCTGACACTGACCGGCCAAGTCGTTGCGAGCACCGTGGAAGTTCAATTGCTGATCGCCATGACAGCTGCCACAGGTTTCGTTGCTGACCACCTGGCGTCTCCCGGCCGTGGTGAGCCCGGCCATGTTGAATGACTGGTGGCTCGACTTGATAACCAGCACACTGGCGGCGTTGTCACTGCAGTCGACCAGCATGCCTTGGCTGGCACAGACGCGACCCTGAATCGCCAGGGTACCTGCATCGGCTTCACTGCCAGCGGGAATGGTCAGTCCATCCAACTGATACTGATAGACACCATTACTGCCGGACAGCGGCGCCACTTCATGTACCCTAATTGAACGGGCAGAGCGGGTGGCGTAATCAAAGCTGGTGCCCCAGTTGGCGTAGACCCTGAGATCGCTGACAAACATCTGTTTGTCGGCGCTGTCGTTATAGGCTGCACCTGTCTGCGGGTTACTCAGCTTGAGCGAGAAGCTCAAACTGGTGCCGCTGACACTGGCGTTGGTGACCTCGGCCTTGAATTGCCCAAGGGCCGCCAGGTTCTCCTGATTGGCGTGGACTTCACGGGTCCAATCCGGATTGTGGCAGGCGACACAATTGCTGTTATCCGCTTGCGCCGGGTGACCTTCGCCTTTGACGAAGTCGATATCGTTATGACAGCTGCCACAGGACTCCATAGTTGGCACCCGGAACCAGTTGTGTTGTTCGCTGAGGGTTTCGTCCTCTTTATGACAGGTCTGACAGTCAGACAAGGGTTTGGGGAATCCTGCCAGGTGCTTGGCATGGATCATTTGCGGGAAGATGTTTTCCGGATTGCTAACCCGAGTGGCATTGTGGCAGGTGACACAGGTTTCCACCTGGTTATAGTTACCGCCGTGAAACGCCAGGTCATTGTGACAGCTGTTACAGGTGTCGATGGAGACAATGTTGCGGCTGTAGGCCGGAGCACCCGCAGGTGGCTGCCAGTCGTAATGGTCATTGGTTACCGGCAATGCGGTGCCATCTGCCAGCGTATCACCACCGAGTTTGATCACCACTCTGTGGGTGGCGCCGGTGATTTCAGCTATCTCATTCATACCGTCGAAAGGGGCACTGAAACTGTAGGAGTAGTTGCCATTTTTATGGTCAACATAGGTGCCCGGACAGCTGCTGGAGCAGGTCTCTGAAGTGAAATACTGCCACTCACTGCTGTTGCCGGCCCCACTGCTGCCTTCCGGCAACAACTGCGCGGCAATGAAGCGTCCTGAGGGGATACCTACTACCGGCTCATCATCCTGATTGGTGACCCGGTAATCTACCCGGGTAATGCCCTCTTCGAGGGCCGTTTCCTTGACCTCAATATTGAGCTTACTGATATTCATTGCCGGTTCGCCGCCCGGTTCGCCGGGGGTTCCCGGGTTGCCATCATCACCACCGCAACCTGAGAGAGCCAACATGGCGGTCAGCAGGGGCGCGCCTAGGTAAAACAGGGGAGTTTTTGGGGTGTATTCCTTTGACATCGCTCTTCGCCTCTTGCTCTTATAGGGAGTAACTCAGTGTCAGCCCCAGATAGTGGGCGTTATAGTCCTGGCCAAGATCTCCAAAGCTGAGTACGTTGGGGATGCTATCCGGGGTTAATCCCTGATTGAGCCAGTCACTGTCCTGATAGTGTTCAAACAACCAATCCAGCCTCAATGCCATCTTGTCGCTGAAGTGATACTTGGCAAAGGCGTTGAAGGTATGGCGACGTGAATAGTAATCGCCGTAATCCAGAGTGAGCCCCTGGCTGACATCCGTCTCGCTTTCGCCTTTTGAATATTGCCAGTCGAAGCCCAGATCCAGTTGTTTATCCAGCAATTCGTTATAGTAGATGCCGAACCCGGCGACTGTGCTGCTGTCGCTGGCACGGCTGTACCAACCGCTGGGGCCAAAAGAGGCTGAGCCGGTTTGATCTGTATCCTGCCAGTCCTGATTGAGCCAGGCATTGAGGCCAAACTGGGCTGAGAATTGATAGTTGCCACTGAGGCCGTAGCCCCAACTGCTGACTTCATCCAGGCCGATAAGCGTCTCATCGTAGTCCTGCTGCTTATGATTCAGCGCCAGGCTGAACGACAGGGCATCGCTGAAGCGGTAATCGTTTTGCAGTCGCAACAGGGTTTGTTTTCTATCCGCCAGCCAATACTGACGCATCCAAGGATTATTGGGGCTTTGGCTCAGCTCGGATGTCTGATAACTGCCGCCACTGCGCTCACTGAGTTCACCTTTGAACCACAACTGCCAATCGCGGCTGGCACGCAGGTTCAGCTTGGCAAACACGCTGGATTGGAACAGGGATTCGCGCGCCAGATCGCTATAGCTGTGGTGCTCATACTCGTAACCTGCGTCAAGAGACAGGGCGCGGGTAAAACGGTAGTTGAAGGCGATATCGGCTCTTTGGCGGGTGTGGTCATAGGCCGCGGGCGTGGCGCTGCCCTGGTGCCAGCTGTCACTGCTCACCTGCGGCCACTCTTTAAGTTGTGTCTTGTTTTCCCGGTCGCGATAGTCATAACCACCGCGAACAGACAAGCCTCTGCTGAGGCGAGCGGCATACTTGAGTTTGAGTTCCAGCACATCGACCTGCATGTCGCCATCGATTGCGGGCAACTGAGGTGAAGGACCATTGATGGTGGCCGGTAACAGCGCCTGATCCTGAGTCATGCGGGTGAATGCCGTGTGCATCAATATTTGATGTCCGGCCTCGGATAACTGCAGATCGGCGCCGACTCTCAATGCCTTGTTATCCGGATTGTCGGCGAGTTGGCCATTATAGGCGGCCCCGAATGTGGGAAAGAAGGCGTTTTCCCAATAGAGTGCCTGATAGTCGTTACTGTATTGGCTCAGGGTCGAATTGAATCCGGCCAGCCAGCCCTTTCCTTTGAAATAGAGTTTGGCTTCAAGCTCGTCGGTACTGTCATCCACTCGGGTGGCCAATGCCATGGAGTTGGTAAGAAAGTTGCCGTTGGTTTGGCGGGTGCCATCGCGTTGCTCGTGACGGTAATTGAGCCCCGCCTTATAAAAGCTGCCCAGGTAATGGGCATCCAGCGTGAAGCGATCCCGCTTCATTTCCAGTCGCTGACTTGTCAGGCTGTCATAAAGCCCAGGCATTTGCGAAGTGAGGGCTGCTGCTTGCCAGTTGTCCGGCAACATCAGTCTGTTGTCCTGATTAATATAGGGGCTCATGCCATTGTCCGGGCCGAAGTTGGCCAAGGCGCGATAACCCAGACGGATATCAAATTGGCCGGGTCTTCCCATGCTCAGGCTAGCGCTGCCGGTGTCGTAGCCCAGTTTGTCGGCTTCAATGTGGGTGCGGTAACCCCGCTCACCATAAAAGACGACATCACCGCCAAGGTGCCCGGTGGCGCCATCGGCATCTGTGCCACTAGTATTGGCAAACACAGCATTGTCGCCGTCATTGTAGGCCACACCGGCTTCAAGCGTGCCGCGGCTTTCCTGTGGCAACTTGCACTGGCCGCAACTCCACTTGTCCTGTTTAAGCTCGGTGCGATTGACCTGTTGCAGCGAATAGCCACCGGCCCAGGCAGGCTGCATCACGCAGGCTATGGTGAGCGCCAGCAGTGACAGTTTCATCTGTGTCTGTTTCTCGATAACCATACTCAGCTCCTTATCGCTGCAAGAGTTTGCCGGATGGATGGTTGGAACCATGCACCTGGGTGTGGCAGTTCAGGCAGGAGTTGCCGGCGTTATAGGCGTTGGGCATCAAGCCGGTTTGCTCATTGGCCGGGAAGTAGGCTCTGGCTGCATGGCCGTCGGAGGCATGGCACTGCTGACACAACTGAGGCGGTTTGGCCAGCAGCATGGCTTCGTTGACGCTGCCATGAGGGTTGTGACAGCTGGCGCAGTTGTCTGTAACCGGAGCGTGTTCCCACAGCTTGGGCCCACGCTTCTCGGCGTGGCAGCTGTAACAGTTTTCGTTGACCGTCATCTGTTTCAAGCTGGCATCCCCCAAGCTGCCGTGAGGATTGTGGCAGTCGCTGCAGACCATCTGCTCTGTGCGTATCGGATGAGCGGAGCGTTTGTGAATGTCGGCACGTTGCTCTGAGTGACAACTGCTGCAAACGGCGACTTCGGTTTCACGGCTCTGGATGGGATCCTGGCCTGTGTGCACTTGGTGACAGCTGGCACAGGAGACTCCGGCGGTGTCGTGGTGGCTGGCACTCCAGCCCAGGCGTTGTTCATCCTGGTGGCAACTGAGGCAGACGCTGTTCTGTTTGTCGGTCGGTACCGGCGAGTCGGCACCAAAGGTGATCATCGGCTCCTTACCACCGCGGTTGTGTTTTCCCATGGGGCCGTGGCAGGCTTCGCATTGCAGATCGGCCATCGGAGATTGAGCAACATTGGGGTTGCCGTGGACACCATCAAAAAGCGCCATCACTTTCTGGTTCTTTTTGTGGCACATCAGGCAGCTGTCAGCACCCTTGGGAGAATATTTTCCTTCAGCAAACTTGGCATCCAGAATGGCTTCAACCTCGGTCGGATCCTTGTCGTCCCATGGGGTGGCTTCGGCCACAAAGGCCAACAAAAACAATAAGGGGAGAGCGCAACCCAACCCCCAAAGGTTTGGTTTACTCGAGTTATCCATTTTCATCATTCCATCCTGAGCGCGTTCATTGCCGATTTATAGTTATTGGGCATGCTTCAGTAATTTACTGAATTGCTAATGTTAAAGAATAGAGCAAAAAAATGACAAGGCGATAACTTTTTAATGATGCTTATGTATAAAGAAGGCTGATTTAAAAAAGAAAACAACAAAGTGTGATCTGCGCCACATTTTGTTGTGCCGCTCTTTAAGCTGAAATTGGGATCTGAAGCAGAAAAATACCGGATTCAGTTTCGGTTATTTGCGCTTAAGCGGTTTATTCCCGAGCGCTTTTGTCTCATAATAGCCAACACAATTGAAAACTATTATCGTTACCAGTTGAAAAGCTTGATCCAGATAAAGTTCTTATTTGACGGTTTCAGGTAAAATCGAATCATTACCCGCATGCTTGCATGCTGTTTTCAGTGGTAGAGGCAATGAAGTTAAGTGAATTGAAACCCGGTGATCGCGCCATGATTTCCGAAGTTGGCCATCTGGATCTGCCTGCAGTGGTCAAACGCAAGCTCCTGTCCATGGGGATCACTCCAAATACCCGTTTTTCTTTGATCCGTCGAGCTCCCATGGGATCCGGGTTGGAATTGGACATCCGCGGCAGTAAGTTGTGCATGCGTCAGGATCTGGCACAGATTATAGAGGTGGAAAAGGCCAATGACTAAGCAGTTTCATTGTGTCACTGTCGGCAACCCCAATGCCGGTAAGTCGACATTGTTCAATGCCCTGACAGGTGCCAATCAACAGGTGGGTAACTGGTCCGGGGTGACAGTTGAAAAGAAAACCGGTCACTTTTCGCTAAACGGTGATGATGTCTTTCTCACTGATTTACCCGGCATTTACGATCTTCTTCCCGCTGGCAACAACTGTGATTGCTCGCTGGATGAGCAGATTGCCCAGCAGTATCTGGCCAGCCAGAAAGTCGATGGCATCATCAATCTGGTAGATGCCACCAATATCGAACGTCACCTGTATCTGACAGTGCAGCTGCGTGAACTTGGCATACCCATGGTTGTGGTACTCAATAAAATGGATGCGGCGGTCAAGCGCGGCATTCGGGTCGATACCCAAGCCATGAGTCGAGAATTGGGTTGCCCTGTGATAGGCGTGACTTCTAGAGAAGCCCAAGACGTCGAGCGGGTCAAGGAACAGGTGATAGCACTGCTGGAAGGGCGGGTTTCAGAGTCGCCTTTGATGCTGCAGTATGATGCCACTATTGAAACCGGCGTCGCTGCCATTATGGGCAGTGACGCTCAACTGAGTCGTGGCCGAGCCTTGGCTATGTTGGCTAATGGTCTGGGTTGTGGTTCCTGTCAAAACAATTTACTCGATGAACAAGTCTCCAGAGTGACAGATCAATTGACACTCGAAGGCAAAGATATAGAGATCATGGTCGCCACAACACGTTTTGACTTTGTCGAGCGCGTTTACAAGGGTTCTGTCAATGCCGACGGTCAACTGACCTTGAGTGACAGACTTGATAAGTTGGTATTGCATTCTGTATTGGGTATCCCGGTATTTTTGCTGGTGATGTACCTGATGTTCATGTTTGCCATCAACGTGGGCAGTGCCTTTATCGACTTCTTCGATATCAGTGCCGGTGCACTGTTTGTTGATCATTTCGGGGCCTTGCTGACCAACATAGGTGCTCCTGCCTGGTTGGTGACTCTGCTGGCCGGTGGTATAGGTCAGGGTATTCAGACTGTATCGACCTTTATTCCGGTTATCGCGGCGCTGTTTTTGGCTTTATCTGTGTTGGAAGGCTCCGGCTATATGGCCCGTGCCGCTTTTGTGGTTGACGGTTTGATGCGTCGCATCGGCCTGCCCGGCAAGGCTTTTGTGCCCATGATTGTTGGTTTCGGCTGCTCTGTGCCTGCCATCATGGCGACCCGCACCCTGGGTAGTGAACGTGAACGTATCGTCACGGGTATGATGGCGCCCTTTATGTCCTGTGGTGCCAGATTGCCGGTATACGCCTTGTTTGCGGCGGCTTTTTTCCCTGACTCAGGTCAGAACCTGGTGTTCGGTCTCTATCTTATAGGTATTTTGGCGGCGATAGGCACAGGCCTACTGTTGCGTAATACCTTGCTGCCAGGGAACAGTAGTGCCGTGGTGATGGAGCTGCCAAGCTATGAAATGCCCAAGCTAAAAGCTGTGGCTTCCCGCACAGGTAAGCGTACCAAGAGCTTTATTCTCGGCGCCGGCAAGACCATTGTGGTCGTAGTAACACTGCTTAACTTTATCAATGCCATAGGCGTTGACGGCAGCTTCGGCCATGAAGACAGCCAGGAATCGCTGCTCAGTGTCGCCAGTCAAAAAATCACCCCGGTGTTTTCACCTATGGGGATAGAGGAAGACAACTGGCCGGCCACGGTTGGGATAGTGACAGGGATCTTCGCCAAAGAAGCGGTAGTGGGTACGCTCAATAGCTTGTATAGCACGGCTGATGGCGGTGATGGTGAGCTTACTCCTTTGATGGACAGCTTCTCCGAGGCGCTGGCGACCATTCCGGCCAATCTGTTCGGCATAGTGATGGAAGATCCGCTCAAGTTGTCTGTGGGCCATGTTGAAGATAAAAACCTGGCTGCCGAAGAGCAGGGGGTTGATCAGTCAACATTCGGGGCGTTGCAGGCAGGGTTCAGCGGACAATTGGCGGCCTTCTCTTATCTGCTGTTTATTTTGCTCTATACCCCTTGTGTGGCCGCTATGGGCGCATTGGTGAATGAGTTTGGCAGTCGTTGGGCTACTTTCGCGGCTACTTGGACCTTTGCACTGGCTTACGGCAGTGCCACTGTGGTCTATCAAGGTGCGACGTTTGCCGAGCATCCATTGCAGTCCAGCGCTTGGATTAGCTTCTTTGTTCTTGCCCTGATTGGTTTCTATATGTGGCTGAAGCGCAAAGGCCGCAAGACCCAAGAGATTATTCCGGGTATCAAGATAGTGACTGAGTAAAGTCACAAGCAAGAAAGCAGCCTTTGAGGCTGCTTTTTTGATCACGGCGCCGGGTTTGACGAAGTGCGCCGCAGTTTTTATTCTAGAAGGATTGTAACCGGGCATGATCTGTAGGATCATGCCTCTTTTCGTTAGACTGCCATTGTTCGCAAAGAGGAATTTCATGAGTCATGTGGACACCGAAGTACGTCCAAGTAACTTCATTCGCAATATCATAGATGAAGATTTGGCGAGCGGTAAGCACACCAATGTGCACACCCGTTTCCCACCAGAGCCTAATGGCTTCCTGCACATAGGTCATGCTAAATCTATCTGTTTGAATTTCGGTATTGCCAGGGATTATCAGGGCCAGTGTAATCTGCGCTTTGACGATACCAATCCGGAAAAGGAAAATATCGACTATGTGAATTCCATTAAAGCGGACGTGCAATGGCTGGGCTTTCAGTGGGCAGGTGATATCCATTACTCGTCAGACTACTTTGATAACCTCTACGGCTATGCCGTTGAGTTGATCAAAAAAGGTTTGGCTTATGTGTGTTTTCTCAATGGCGAGCAGATGCGCGAGTATCGCGGCACTTTGAAAGAACCCGGCAAGAATAGCCCTTATCGTGACACCGGCGTTGAAGAAAACCTGGCGCTGTTTGAAAAGATGCGCGCCGGTGAGTTTAAAGAAGGCGAATGTTCACTGCGGGCCAAGATAGACATGGCATCACCTTTCATGTGTATGCGCGACCCGGTGATCTACCGAATTAAGTTCGCTCATCACCATCAGACGGGTGATAAGTGGTGCATCTATCCCATGTACGACTTTACCCACTGTATTTCTGATGCGCTGGAAAATATCACTCACAGCCTTTGTACGCTGGAGTTTCAGGATAACCGTCGCCTCTATGACTGGGTGCTGGATAATCTGGATGATTTCAAGATCCCCAACCGTACCCGTCAGTATGAGTTTTCACGCCTGAATCTGGAATATACCCTGATGTCCAAGCGTAAGCTCAACGAGCTGGTGGTGCGTCAGTTGGTTAATGGCTGGGATGATCCCCGCATGCCGACTATCGCCGGTCTGCGCCGCCGTGGTTACACCCCAGCCTCCATCCGTGAGTTCTGTGATCGCATCGGCGTGACCAAACAGGATAACCTGGTGGAAGTGGGCATGCTCGAAGCCTGTATCCGTGAAGAGCTAAACGACAATGCCCCAAGAGCCATGGCGGTTATCGACCCGGTTAAGGTGATCATTGAGAACTATCCAGAAGGGCAGTTGGAGCATGTTAGTGCGCCGGTGCATCCCAATAAGGAAGAACTGGGTAATCGTGAGCTGGCCTTTGGCCGTGAACTTTATATCGATGCGGCCGACTTCCGTGAAGAAGCCAACAAGCACTACAAGCGTCTGGTGATGGGCAAAGAGGTGCGTCTGCGCAACGCCTATGTGATTAAAGCCGAGCGTTGCGACAAGGACGCTGACGGTAAGATCACCACCATATACTGCAGTTATGACCCTGAGACTCTGGGTAAAAACCCTGCCGATGGCCGCAAGGTTAAGGGCGTGATCCACTGGGTCGAAGCCAGCAGCGCTGTACCTGCCGAGTTCCGTCTCTATGATCGCTTGTTCGTTGACGCTAATCCGGCCGCGGCAGAAACGGTGGATGAAGTACTGAACCCGGAATCTTTGGTGGTTAAGCATGGTCTGGTTGAAGCCGGTCTGGTGCAAGCAGAGGCCGAAAAGGCCTATCAGTTTGAGCGTGAAGGTTACTTCTGCGCCGACAGCAAGGACTCAAGTCCAGATAAGCTGGTATTTAACCGCACTGTGGCATTAAGAGATTCATTCGCTTAATACTTCGAGGATACAGATAGAAAAGGCGCTCATTGAGCGCCTTTTTCATGTCAGCCGCGTTTACTATTGCAGTATTGGGCCGAGTCCCATGCTCCAGAGGATCACACTGCCGGCCATCAGCGCCACCAGGAGCACCAAGCCTGCGGTGACAACAGAGCTGGCATAGATAAAGCCTTTTTCTTCGGGAATGTTCATTATGATAGGGACCCCGGTATACAGCAGGTATACGGAGTAGCTAAGACCTATCAACCCTATCACCATAATAAACCAGAGTTCAGGGTAAAGCGCCGCCAGCCCCACCATAAACAGCGGCGTGGCGGTATAGGAAGCCAGTTCCAGACACTGGGTAAAGTCCGGGTGGGCATCAAAGGTTTGACCCATCCAATAGGCCAGATAGGCGAGGGCAAATACGCCGAATACCAGGCTACAGTACATACCGGCACACATAAAGAAGCCGCTTTGGGCCGTTAGAAAAAGAGGTTCGCCGGCACCGGGATTCCAGCCGATATGCACAGCGGCGATATAACTGCAGATAGAAGGGATGAGCGCAATGAGTAGCAGGTGACTGAGACAACTTTTCAATGCCTCATGGTTTTGTTCTATGGTTTGCCATTCCTGTTTAGGATGGGTATACAACCCCATTAAGTGATTCAATACCATTATAATTATCCTTATTCCGCTTTGACTTTTGCTCGTCAAACTGCAGACGAGCGTTTTACCGCTCTGAGTCTATTTATTGAACAAAAATGGCGGGGCGTCAAGTTTGCGCGCCGAGAGGCAGTGGGCATAGCATTGGCTTGCTGGTAGACTTGGCGGCCTTGAAAACTCTTGTGGAAGCTTGACCTCAATGCAACAGTTACTCGCCCCTGTAAAAGAATTCCTGGCCTGTGAAACCCCGGACAGCTGGATAGCAGCTGCCAAAGAGGATCATAGACTGGCCGAATTGCTGATAGATCACTGTAATTGTGAGCTTAAGGCGGCGCAGACGGCGATGTTTTTGGTTCGCAAGTATGCGGTGGACAAGCAAAGTGGCGAGCAGTTGCTCACCTGGGCCAAGCCCTACGAAGAGTTTGTTTATCGAAACGACAGGGATATGGCGGCATTTCTGGCCAGAGAAGTGAAGAAGAACGAGTTGATTGGTGAGTTGACACCCAGGGCGGGGTTCACCCATGGCCCTGAACTTATCGCCAAGATGATCCGCCTTATCAAAGAGGAGTTTCATCACTTTGAACAGGTGCTGGAGCTGATGTTGGCGCGCAATATCCCATACAGCAACATCCGCGCCGGTCGTTATGCCAAGGGGATGATGAAGCATGTTCGCACCCATGAGCCAGCGACTCTGATAGATAAACTCATAGTGGGCGCCTTTATCGAGGCCCGCTCCTGTGAACGTTTTGCCAAGCTGGCGCCTTGGCTCGATGATGAGCTTAAACGTTTTTACATTTCACTGCTGCGTTCTGAAGCGCGTCACTATCAGGATTATCTTTCATTGGCCGAGGCAATTGCCGGCGAGGATATCAGCGCCAGAGTGGCTTATTTTGCCGAGGTGGAAGCCGAGCTTATTCTAGCGTCGGATGATGAATTCAGGTTTCACAGCGGCGCGCCGCTTTAAGCTACTCGATGTTGCGCCAATACTAGGTAAATGCAGATGCCGACAGGGTCGGCAGCTGACTGATTGGAAGGGTTTTATCGGTTATCAGGGCAGGCCAGATTCAATGCGGGTCGACACAGCCACACAGATAAAACTGGGGCTGAATGAGCTCAACTAAAGTCGGGTCTGTTGGCTTTTCTCTATAAAAGGCAGGCTGGTCAGTTCTATGTTCTCGGCACTGATACTCAAGACACTTCCCTGCTCATACCAGTCTCCCACCACCAAGCGCTGCCTATTAGCCACTAATTGATGGATATCCGGTCTATGGGTGTGACCGTGGATCATCAACTCGGCGCCGGTACTGGCAAACAGTTCATCCACAGCACTCGGCTCAACATCCATTATCTCAATACTCTTAAGCTGATTTTGCATCTGGCTGTTTTGCCTGAGCTTGGCGGCAATATTGCTGCGGGTCTTTTTCGGCAGATGGCGGTATATCCAGCGGGGCAATGCCATATTGCGAAACCGGCGAAAACGCTGGTAGGCCTTGTCCAGAGTGCAGAGGCTGTCGCCATGCAGCAGCACTGTCTTGTGGCCATAGAGCTCCAGTCGATACACTTCGGGCAGTAAGGTCATCCCCGCTTTGGCGGCGTATTCTTTCCCCAGCATAAAGTCGCGGTTGCCGTGGATAAAGTATACCGGCAGGGTGCGGCTGACTTCATAGAGACGCTCGGCCAGCGCCAGGGCAAAGGGCTCAGCCAAATCATCACTGACCCAAACCTCAAACAGATCCCCCAAAATATAGAGGGCGTCGACCTGTTCAAGACAGGTATCGAGGAAGTGATAGAAGGCGTTGAGGATATCTTGGCGATCGGCACTTAGGTGCAGATCGCCGATAAAGAGAGTGCGCATTCAGAAGTTATCAGTCAGCTATGGTCACTTTCTCGATGATCACGGCTTCCAGAGGCACATCCTGGTGCATGCCGCGGTTGCCAGTGCTTACGCCTTTGATGGCATTAACCACGTCCATACCTTCTACCACCTCACCGAATACACAGTAACCCCAGCCTTGGATTGACTCGTTTTTGAAATCCAGGAAGGTGTTGTCGTTGACGTTGATAAAGAACTGCGCGGTGGCGGAGTGAGGATCAGAGGTGCGGGCCATGGCTATGGTTCCTGTCTTGTTTGACAGACCGTTGTTGGCTTCGTTACGCACAGGGGCATTGGTAGGTTTCTGTGACATCTGCTCGGTAAAGCCGCCACCCTGAACCATAAAACCATCGATAACGCGGTGGAATATAGTGCCATCATAGAAGCCTTCCTGGGCGTACTTGATAAAGTTGGCCGCAGTCAGAGGGGCTTTTTCACTATCCAGCGCCAGTTTGATGTCGCCGTGGTTGGTGTGCAATGTAATCATGATCGGATCCTCAGGATAAATTTTGTTGGCGGATTCTAACTTATCCGACTCCGGCTATAAAGGGCAGTATTCAAGAGCTTGTGGCAATGTTAAACTGCCAGATTCGTTTTACCCACTAATCCTATATTGTTGAAGAGAAAGTCAATGTTGAAGATATACAACAGTCTGAGTCGCCAAAAAGAGGAATTTAAACCGATTAACCCAGATAAAGTGGGTATGTATGTATGTGGTGTCACCATATACGACTTGTGTCATATCGGTCATGGCCGGACCTTTGTTTCCTTTGACATGATAGTACGCTACCTGCGTTACGCAGGTTACCAGGTTAACTTCCTGCGCAATATTACAGATGTGGATGACAAAATCATCAAGCGCGCCAATGAAAATGGCGAGAGCTGCGATAGCCTCACCGAGCGTCTCATCGGCCAGATGCACCAAGATTTTGATGCCCTGAATATGCTGCGCCCCGATATGGAGCCAAGGGCGACTCTGCATATTGCCGAGATTATCGAAATGGTGGAGGCGCTGATCGCCCGTGGTCATGCCTATGTAGCCGATGATGGCGATGTACTTTTCAGCGTTGCTTCTTTCCCTGAATACGGCAAGCTTTCCGGGCAGAACCTGGAGCAGTTGCAGGCCGGTGCCCGGGTCGAAGTGGACGAACATAAGCGCGATCCCATGGACTTTGTGTTGTGGAAGATGTCCAAGCCTGGCGAACCCACTTGGGATTCACCTTGGGGCCCGGGTCGTCCCGGTTGGCACATTGAGTGCTCTGCCATGAACAGCAAACACCTGGGATTGCATTTCGATATCCATGGCGGCGGCAGCGATCTGCAGTTCCCGCATCATGAAAATGAAATCGCCCAGTCTTGCTGCGCCCATGACACGCCGTATGTGAACTACTGGATGCATACCGGCATGGTGATGGTCGATAAAGAGAAGATGTCCAAGTCGCTGGGTAACTTCTTCACCATTCGCGATGTGTTGGCGCATTATGATGCCGAAACCGTGCGCTACTTCCTGTTGTCCGGCCACTACCGTAGCCAGTTGAACTATTCGGAAGACAACCTCAAACAGGCCAGAGCCGCGCTTGAGCGAATTTACACAGCGCTCAAAGATCTTGACCTGAGTGTTACAGCCGCGCCTGCCGAAGAGTACGTTGAGCGCTTCAAGGCGGCGATGGATGATGACTTCAACACCCCCGAAGCCTACTCTGTGCTGTTTGAGATAGTGCGTGAAATCAACCGCCTCAAGGGCGTGGATATGGCGGCCGCCTCGGCCCTTGGCGTGTCACTGAAACAACTGGCCGATGTTTTGGGAATTGTCAGCTCTACACCTGAAGCCTTCTTCAAAGGCGAGGGCAGCGACGATGAAGTGGCTGAGATCGAAGCGCTTATTGCCGAGCGTAACCGTGCCCGTGCCGAAAAGGATTGGCCTGCTGCCGACGTTGCCCGCAACAGATTGAATGAGCTGGGGGTGGTGCTGGAAGATGGCCCACAAGGAACCAGCTGGCGCAAGAAGTAATCCTTCTTTGCTAATAATCGAAACGAAAACGCCGGCTGTTGAAGCCGGCGTTTTTTATCGCTTGAAATTGAAACCAAACTGAGGTTGGTTTCAATCTACCCTTAGTCGTGATATTGCTCCGCGGCAAACAGGGTGTTTTCCAGCAAGCTGGCTATGGTCATTGGACCCACGCCACCGGGAACAGGGGTGATGTGGCTGGCGCGCTCACAGGCAATATCAAAGTCAACATCGCCCACCAAACGGCCGCTGTCTAGACGGTTAATGCCCACGTCTATGACTATGGCGCCTGGTTTGATCCAGCTACCGGGGATAAAGCCGGGTTTGCCGACGGCAACCACCAGAAGATCGGCGCGGCTGACCTTATCCTCGAGATTTTTGGTGAATCTGTGACAAGTAGTTGTGGTGCAGCCGGCCAGCAGCAGCTCCAGAGTCATGGGACGGCCCACGATATTGGAGGCGCCAACCACAACCGCATCCAGTCCATAGGTATCGATACCGGTAGATTTGATAAGGGTCATGATCCCCATGGGGGTGCAGGAGCGCAGTACCGGGATCCGTTGAGCCAAACGGCCGACATTATAAGGATGGAAACCGTCGACATCTTTGTCGGGACGGATCCGCTCAATGACCTTGGATTCTTTAATATGTTCTGGCAGCGGCAGCTGCACCAGAATGCCATCTATGGCGGCATCTTCATTGAGCGAGTCTATCAGGGCCAGCAGTTCTTCTTCACTGGTGGACTCAGGCAGATCATAGGAGCGGGAGATGAACCCCACTTCTTCGCAGGCTTTACGCTTACTGCCGACATAAACCTGAGAGGCAGGATCAGCACCCACCAGAATAACAGCCAAGCCTGGGATACGTTGTCCCGCTGCTTGACGTGCAGCGACTTTTTGCTTTAGCTGTTGTCTTATGGATTGCGCAATCGCTTTGCCATCTATTAGTTGGGCTGTCATAGGTGTAGGATATCCTTTGTATGGCGCGATGATGTTGAAAACGGCGCCATTTTACCAGTGAGGCTTGGGAGTGTCATGGACAAACAGGGTTCAGAACACAGAATTTCGTTAAAGCAGCACGTAATTTCGCCAAGCAGATAAAGTGCTTAAAAAAATCGTTGACGCTTGTCGGGTGAGGGGCTAAGATGCGCTCCGTTCTCGAGGCGAGCCGGTTGTAACCGCGCTTGGAGAAAATTTTCGGTGATTAGCGCAGCCTGGTAGCGCATCTGCTTTGGGAGCAGAGGGTCAGAGGTTCGAATCCTCTATCACCGACCAGATTTCAAGGGCAGTGTGGATAGCATTGTCAGTACCGCTTAGGATGCAAATTGAATTTGCAGGTCCTGCGCCCGTAGCTCAGTTGGATAGAGCATCCGCCTTCTAAGCGGATGGTCGCAGGTTCGAATCCTGCCGGGCGTACCACTTTCGGTGGTGATTGTAGCTCAGTTGGTAGAGCCCTGGATTGTGATTCCGGTTGTCGTGGGTTCGAGCCCCATCAGTCACCCCACTCTTTAATTAAAAAAAGCGACCTTAGGTCGCTTTTTTTATGCCCTTTTCTGTGGCATTGAGGCTCGACTCCACTAAGAACGGTCGATATAATGCTGCGTCTTGATAACAATCAACAATGTGCGACCGGTGCCGGAATTCACTTCTGATGGGCATTTAAGTCAAGTTAAAGATCAAGAAACGAATACCTGAATAGTTGAAACAATCGGCTATTGCAAAGGACGTTAGACACATTTCGAGGTAAAACAATGCAAGTTTCTGTTGAAACAACCCAAGGCCTGGAGCGTCGCCTGACCATCTCTGTTCCTGCAGAGCAGATCGAAAAACTGGTTAAAGACAGCCTGCAACGCGAAGCCAAGCGTGCCCGTATCCCAGGCTTCCGTCCAGGTAAAGTCCCAGCAAGCGTGATTGAAAAGCGTTACGGCAAAGCGATTCGCCAAGACATTACCGGTGAAGTAATGCAGCGCAACTTCATTGAGGCCATCATTGCCGAGAAGTTGAACCCTGCCGGTGCTCCTACCTTTACCCCAGGTGCCACTGACGCCGAAAAGTTTGAGTTCACCGCGACCTTTGAAATTTATCCAGAAGTTGAAATCAAAGGCTTGGACGGTATCGAAGTTGAGCAGCCTGTTGCCGAAGTACAACAAGCCGACGTTGATAACATGATCGAAACCTTGCGCAAGCAACACGCGACTTACGAAGCGGTTGAGCGCGCTGCCGAAGACGGTGACAAAGTGGTTATCAACTTTGTTGGTAGCGTTGACGGTGAAGAGTTTGAAGGCGGCAAGGCCGAAGACTTTGAACTGCAACTGGGCAGCGGTCGCATGATCCCTGGTTTTGAAGAAGGCGTTAAAGGCCACAAAGCCGGTGAAGAGTTCGACATCGACGTGACTTTCCCTGAGGAATACCACGCTGAAAACCTGAAAGGCAAAGCCGCCAAGTTCGCTATCACAGTGAAAGAAGTCAAGGGCGCCAACCTGCCTGAAGTTAACGACGAGTTCGCCAAGCTGTTCGGTATCACCGATGGTGGCATCGACGCTCTGAAAGCTGAGATCAGCAAGAACATGGGCCGCGAGCTGGAACAAGCTCTGAAAGCCAATGTGAAAGAACAAGTTCTTGAAGGCCTGCTGGCTGCCAATGAAATCGAACTGCCAAAAGCGCTGATCGACGGTGAAGTTGACGTTCTGCGTCGCCAGGCCATGCAGCGTTTCGGTGGTCAAGGTGCCAACATGCCTGAACTGCCTGCCGAGCTGTTCACTGAACAAGCCGAGCGCCGTGTTAAAGTCGGTCTGCTGCTTGGCGAAGTGATCAAGTCCAATGAGCTGAAAGCTGAAGAAGAGCGTGTACAGGCGTTGATCGCTTCCATGGCTTCTGCCTACGAAGATCCAAAAGAAGTGATTGAATACTACAACGGTAACGAAGAGTTGATGCAGAACATGCGCAACCTGGCTCTGGAAGAGCAAGCTGTTGAAGCGGTTCTGAAATCAGCCAAAGTGACTAAGAAAGATGTCGCTTTTGAAGAATTTATGAACAAGGCTACCGGCCGCGCATAACCTAAGCTTGACTTGCTTGGTTGTTCGCCATTTATAATGGCTCGTATGAGGTCCCTCATGCGGGCCGTTTTTTATTTAGGGAAAGTTAATGATGCATAACGCGCCAGAATCAGTACTTAATGCACTCGTTCCTATGGTGGTTGAGCAAACCGCCAAGGGAGAACGCTCTTACGATATCTATTCACGTTTGTTGAAAGAGCGGGTGATCTTCCTGGTTGGTCAGGTTGAAGAGCACATGGCCAACTTGATCGTGGCACAGTTGCTGTTTTTGGAATCAGAAAACCCGGATAAAGAGATCTCTCTTTATATCAACTCACCAGGCGGCTCTGTCACTGCTGGTATGGCTATTTATGACACCATGCAGTTTATTAAGCCGGATGTCAGCACTGTATGTATCGGGCAAGCGGCCAGTATGGGCGCCTTCCTGTTGGCCGGTGGTGCCAAGGGTAAGCGTCACTGTTTGCCGAACTCGCGGGTGATGATCCATCAGCCTTTGGGTGGTTTCCAGGGCCAGGCATCGGATATCGCTATCCATGCCCAAGAGATCCTGGGGATTAAACAGAAGCTGAACCAGATGTTGGCCGAGCACACAGGCCAACCACTGGAAATCATCGAGCGGGATACTGACCGAGATAACTTTATGAGTGCTTCTCAAGCCATGGAATACGGTTTGGTGGATTCGGTTCTGACCAAACGTTAAAGCTGATTTTTGCTTATGGCTGGGCTATGCTCAGATTGAAGACGCTTAAGTGTATGGCAGTAGAGCAGACTGCAAAAGAGGTAGAGTAATGGGTGACAACAAAGGCAACGGTGATAGCGGCAAATTGCTGTATTGCTCTTTCTGCGGAAAAAGCCAGCATGAAGTTCGCAAGCTGATCGCCGGGCCATCTGTATATGTATGCGACGAATGTGTCGAACTGTGTAACGACATCATTCGCGAAGAGATAAAAGAGATTTCGCCCAATCGGGATCAGGACAAACTGCCGACTCCCCATGAACTGCGCGCTCATCTGGATGATTATGTTATCGGTCAGGAGCAGGCCAAGAAGGTGTTGTCTGTTGCGGTTTATAACCACTACAAACGCCTGAAAAACAGCGCCCCCAAAGATGGTGTGGAGCTTGGCAAGAGTAATATTCTGCTTATCGGTCCAACCGGTAGCGGTAAAACCTTGCTGGCAGAGACCCTGGCGCGGTTCCTGAATGTGCCTTTTACCATGGCGGATGCCACCACATTGACTGAAGCCGGTTATGTGGGGGAAGACGTTGAAAATATCATTCAGAAGTTGCTGCAGAAGTGCGACTATGATGTTGACAAGGCACAGCGTGGTATTGTCTATATCGATGAGATTGACAAAATCAGCCGTAAGTCAGATAACCCTTCCATCACCCGAGACGTGTCCGGTGAAGGGGTGCAGCAGGCACTGCTGAAACTGATTGAAGGCACTGTTGCCGCCGTGCCTCCTCAGGGCGGTCGTAAACACCCGCAACAGGAGTTCCTGCAGGTTGATACCTCCAAGATACTCTTTATTTGTGGTGGTGCCTTTGCAGGCCTTGAGAAGGTGATTGAGCAGCGCTCCCATGTGGGTAGTGGCATAGGTTTTGGCGCTCAGGTTAAAGGTCAGGCTGAAAAGGCCACCATCACAGATACTTTGTTGCAGGTTGAGCCGGAAGACTTGGTCAAGTATGGCCTTATTCCTGAGTTTATCGGGCGTTTACCTGTGGTTGCGACCTTGGGTGAACTGGACGAAGCGGCTCTGGTGCAGATCCTGTCCGAGCCCAAAAACGCCATCACCAAGCAGTTTGCCACTTTGTTCGAGATGGAAAATGTCGAACTTGAGTTTCGCGATGACGCTCTCAAGGCGATAGCACAAAAAGCCATGTCCCGTAAGACAGGGGCCCGTGGTTTGCGCTCCATCGTTGAAGCGATACTGCTTGATACCATGTATGACCTGCCGTCCATGGATAATGTGGTCAAGGTGGTTATCGATGAGTCTGTGGTGAAAGGTGAGTCAGCGCCTATTCTTATCTACGAGAATAATGACTCCCAGGCTGCTGCCGGTGACCAATAACTGAGCAATAAGCTATCAGGTTGAAAATTAAGGAGTCCACTGGGGCTCCTTTTTTTATCTTTACCATTGAAAGCCGGGAAAGCGTCCCAATATACTCAATGTAATCTTTAACTGAAACGGAATCGAACTATGACCCTAGAGCGTGAAGCGCGAATCGAATTGCCCGTGCTGCCACTGAGAGACGTGGTGGTCTATCCCCATATGGTAATTCCGTTATTCGTAGGACGTGAAAAGTCCATCCGTTGTTTGGAAACTGCCATGGCGCAGGATAAACAGATCATTCTTGTGGCGCAGCGGGATGCGGATCTGGACGAGCCTGGCATAGACGATATTTTCGACGTAGGTACAGTCGCTTCTATTTTGCAGCTGCTGAAGCTGCCTGATGGCACTGTCAAGGTATTGGTCGAAGGCGGTAAGCGCGCCCGCATAGAACGTTATACCCAGGAAGAAGAGTTCTTTGTTGCCACCGCACACTACCTGGAGTCAGAAGCGCTGGACGACAAGGAAGAAGAGGTGCTGGTACGCAGCGCAATCAGTCAGTTTGAAGGCTATATCAAGCTGAACAAGAAAATTCCTCCAGAAGTGCTCACCTCACTCTCAGGTATCGAAGAGGCCGACAGACTGGCCGATACCATGGCGGCGCATATGCCGCTCAAGCTGGCAGACAAACAGTCTGTACTTGAGATGGTCAAGGTCGGTGAGCGGCTTGAATATCTGATGGCCATGATGGAAGCGGAAATCGACCTGCTGCAGGTAGAAAAACGTATCCGCTCTCGGGTCAAGAAACAGATGGAAAAGAGCCAGCGTGAGTATTATCTCAACGAGCAGATGAAGGCTATTCAGAAGGAACTTGGCGATCTTGATGAGGGCCATGACGAATTTGAAAGCCTGGGCCGCAAGATTGAAGAAGCCGGCATGCCGGAAGAGGCCAAAGAGAAGGCTTCTGCCGAGCTTAACAAGCTGAGAATGATGTCTCCGATGTCGGCTGAAGCCACAGTGGTACGCAGCTATGTTGACTGGATGACTTCAGTGCCCTGGAAACAGCGCTCCAAGATTAAGCGTGACCTTTCCAAGGCCGAACAGGTGCTGGATACAGATCACTATGGTCTGGAGAAGGTTAAAGAGCGGATCCTCGAGTATCTGGCGGTACAGAGCCGGGTGAAACAGCTCAAGGGCCCTATCCTGTGTCTGGTTGGCCCGCCGGGGGTAGGTAAGACATCTCTGGGGCAATCTATTGCCAAAGCAACCGGCCGTAAGTATGTGCGGGTGGCATTGGGCGGCGTGCGTGATGAAGCGGAAATCCGTGGTCACCGCCGTACCTATATAGGTTCTATGCCGGGCAAGATTATCCAGAAGATGGCCAAAGTCGGGGTGAAGAACCCACTGTTCCTGCTCGATGAAATCGACAAGATGAGTTCGGACATGCGTGGCGATCCGGCCTCGGCTCTGCTGGAGGTGTTGGATCCAGAGCAGAACGCGACCTTTAACGATCACTACTTGGAAGTGGATTACGATCTGTCCGACGTGATGTTTGTGGCCACCTCCAACTCGATGAATATTCCTGGCCCCTTGCTGGACCGGATGGAAGTTATCCGTCTTAGCGGTTACACCGAAGATGAGAAACTCAATATTGCCAAGCAGCACTTGCTGCCGAAGCAGATTGAACGTAACGGCCTGAAGAAGACTGAAATCACTGTCGATGACAGCGCCATTCTCGGGGTGATCCGTTATTACACCCGTGAAGCCGGGGTGCGGGCACTGGAGCGTGAGTTGTCAAAGATCTGCCGTAAAGTGGTGAAGCAGATCATGCTGGAGAAAGACACCAAGCATGTGGATGTCAATCAGGACAACCTCAAGTCTTTCCTCGGGGTACAGCGTTTTGACTATGGCAAAGCAGAATCCAAGAACCAGATTGGCCAGGTGACAGGTTTGGCCTGGACCGAAGTGGGCGGCGACTTGCTGACCATCGAAGCCACCTCAGTGGCCGGTAAGGGCAAACTCACCTATACAGGTTCGCTGGGTGATGTGATGCAGGAGTCTATCCAGGCCGCTATGACTGTGGTTCGGGCGCGCGCCGAGCAGTTGGGGATCAACCCTGACTTTTACGAGAAGCGTGATATCCATGTGCACGTACCCGAAGGGGCAACCCCGAAAGATGGTCCATCTGCCGGTGCCGCTATGTGTACTGCCTTGGTTTCCAGCCTGACAGGTAACCCGGTCAAGGGTGAAGTCGCCATGACAGGTGAAATTACCCTGAGAGGTGAAGTACTGCCAATCGGTGGCCTGAAAGAGAAACTGCTGGCGGCCCACCGAGGTGGTATTAAACTGGTATTGATACCCAAGGAGAACGAACGGGATCTGGAAGAAATTCCGGCTAACGTAGTGGCAGACTTGGAAATTCGTCCGGTTCGTTGGATAGACGAAGTGCTGCAATTGGCGCTTGAGCGACCAGTCGAAGGCTTTGAAGTGGTAAAAAATTTGGGCTAACGCAAGAAAATGTCCTATGCCACTAAAAAAAATGAAAAAAGGGGCTTAACAAAACCCAGACCTGTGGTAGCCTAGGTCTGTGGAGAGCCAGTTGTGCCAAGCCCTTGGGGCAACTGGCTTTGAGCTGTATCCAATTTAAATTCTTTGGTTTTCCAACTGAGCTTGAACTTTGGTATCAAGCTTGTTATAAAAGCCTCCGCAGACCGCTCTAGAGAAGGATTTGGTTGCGGCGCGAAAACTACATTCAAGGGGATGACATGAACAAATCTGAACTAATCGAGAAAATCGCTTCTGGTGCTGACATTTCTAAAGCCGCTGCCGGCCGCGCACTGGACTCTTTCATCGCAGCTGTGACTGATGGTCTGAAAGAAGGCGACAAAATTTCTCTTGTTGGTTTCGGTACTTTTGAAGTGCGTGAGCGCGCTGAGCGCACTGGTCGTAACCCACAGACCGGGAAAGAGATCAAAATCGCTGCAGCTAAAATCCCTGCATTCAAGGCAGGTAAAGCTCTGAAAGACGCTGTTAACTAATTAACATCGTAGCCTTTGTAGGCTTTCGTAAAGATTAAGCACTGCCAGGCAGTGCTTTTTACGGATTGAGAAACGCCGGATTAGCCGACGTTTCGGAGTGTGAGGATAGGCTGAAGTAGCGTCTGCAGACTCCATTCATGTTACAGATAGGCGCATCCCACAAGAGATGCGCCTTTTTTTTACTATTAATCGCTAAGCGAGACGTCTGATGTTAGAGAAGATTCGCGAAGGGTCACAGGGCGTAATAGCCAAAGCTATTTTGGTGCTGGTGATACTTTCCTTTGCATTTGCTGGTGTAAGCAGTTACCTGGGTTCCTCCTCAGTGGCTCCGGCCGCCACAGTCAATGGTGAAGAGATTTCCACAACCGAACTGGACCAGGCCTATCAAAGCGAGCGTGCCCGTCTGGAACAACAGTTGGGTGAGATGTTTGACGCCCTGGCGGCCAATGATGCTTACTTGGCCAGTATCAAGCAAGGCGTGCTTGAACGTCTGGTAGCGCAAAAGCTGCTGGATCAAGCCGCCGCTGAAATGGGCTTGCGAGTGTCCAATGCTCAAATTGCAGAAGCCATTAGACAAGAGCCGGCCTTCCAGACTGAAGGCAAGTTTGACAATGATCGCTTCGAAGCCATTCTGCGCCAACTGGGCTATCAACAAGCGACTTTCCGTGAAAGTATGCGGGTGGATATGACTCGTCGTCAGCTGATCAGTGCCTTGATTGGCAGCGAGTTTGTTCTCAACGGTGAAGCCGAAGCTCTGGCTAAGCTGCAGGGACAAACCCGTGATATTCGCTATCTCCTGGTTGACGCTGAGCCTTTCCTGGACCAAGCGACAGTGACCGAAGAGGAAGTTAAATCATTCTACGACACCAATCCGGCCCAATTTGAACGTCCGGAAATGATCAGCCTGGAATATGTTGAGCTTGATGCCAAAGATTTGGCCGATAGCATTCAGGTCAGTGATGAGCAAGCCAAGACTTACTATGATGAGCATCAGAATCAATATCAGACAGCCGAAAAGCGTCTGGCAGCCCATATTCTGATCGATGCCTCGACCGACAACGCCGAAGCCAAGGCTGAGGATCTTCACAAGCAACTGGAAAACGGCGCTGATTTTGCTGCGCTGGCCAAGTCAGACTCTCAGGATACCCTGAGCGGTGAGAAGGGCGGGGAATTGGGTTGGTTTGAGCCTGGTGTGATGGATCCTGCTTTTGATGACGCCCTGTTTGCACTGAGCAAGGGTGATGTCTCTAAAGTGGTCAAGACGCCTTTCGGTTTCCATATCATCAAGCTGCTGGATATCCAGAGCGGTCAGACTGCACCTTTCGCCGAAGTGAAAGACAAGATAGTCGCGCAGCTCAAGCAAGATGAAGCAGTCAGCCAATTCTATGGTCTGCAGCAGAAATTGGCCGATACCAGCTATGAAATCCCTGATAACCTGCAAGAAGCGGCCAAGGCTGTTGGTGCAGAGATCAAGACTACCCGACTGTTCGGCCGTGACAACGCGCCAGCACCTTTCGATAAGCCGGAACTGTCCAAAGCCGCCTTCTCCAGTGATGTACTGGGAGGTATGAACAGTGAGCTGCTGGAAGTGGAGCGCAACCATGTCGTGGTTATCCGCGTTAAGGAACATCAGCAAGCCGGCACACTTGAGTTCGCCGAGGTTAAGCCTGCCATTGAAGTACGTCTCAAGCAGCAAAAAGCCAATGAGATTGCTCGTGACAAGGCGCAGGAATACATGGTCAAGCTCAAAGAAGGTAATGCTGATATCGCGCTGCAGAGCCATGCCAACTTAGGACGTTTCACCCAGGATGTAGATTCGGCTTTGGTGAGCAAGGCATTCCAGATGGCCAAGGCCAAAGAGGGTTTGAGCGTTGATACTGTGTCGCTGGCGACCGGTTATGCCGTGGTGGTACTGGATGCCATTCATGATGCAGAAAGTACACCGGCCGATCAGGTTGCGGCCATCAAGCAAGGTCTTAACAGTCAGTACGGTGAGAATGACTATCGCGCCGTTATCAATATGTTGAAGGCCAAAGCTGAAATTGTTTACCCTGAAAGCGATGAGTAAATAACTTCAATGATTTAGCCTAGAAGCCGGTCCAAATGACCGGCTTCTTTATGTCTGGCATTTATCTCCTAGGGTTACCATGAAGCGAGAGTTCCACGAGGACTTATTCGCCCCCCCTAAACCCCGGGACAGTATTGGCCCGCTCCTGAAATATGTTCTGTAATGATGGCGGTGGCACCACCTCTTTGGGCACTGAGAAGCACAGGCCGTGGGCTTGATGGACCATGATAGGGATCTTGTCCCAGGAGCACTACTTTGACTTCTGATAATGGCGTATAACGCAGAGCGTTGAAGGTGTTAGTTTTGGGAGGGTTGATGACCTTTCCCCGGGCACGCTCGGCGTTGATATAGGCCAGCGTCTCTTGAAAATAGGCTTGTTGTTTTTCAGGGCCCACTACTTTGGCCCAATAGATATCCGTATATATAACAAAAAAACAGCGCCTTGCGGCGCTGCTCATTGATTATTCGTCAACACCCAGCATTACGCTGCTGGCTTTGATCAGTGCGTATGCACTGTCACCTACTTTAAGCCCCAAACGCTCACAGGAGGCTTTGGTGACCACAGAGGTTAGCTCAACACCCGGAGCCAGTTCAATGGTGACTTCGTTGTTTACAGAGCCTTCTTCGATGGCTTTGATGGTACCGCCAAGACAGTTGCGTGCACTGATTTTCATGGTTTTCTCCTGGAAGAATAATTAGCAAGGTAAAGAGTATAAACTCAATCGTCTTCAAGATGGATGCCTAAGCGACAAATTTGGGCTCCAAGCGCTGATTCTGCAACCATAGGTAAAATGCCCACAGTCGATTCATCGCCTGAAAGCTTATAATTTACCCTTTACTTGTGGTGGTAAAAGAAAACGCCGCTTGATAGCGGCGTTTTTCGGTCAGCGTTATTGTTTCAATTTAGAGTTCAATCACGTCAAACTCAACGGCTGGATTAACGTCGGCATCATAGTCTATGCCTTCGATACCAAAGCCAAACAGCTTAAGGAATTCGGCCTTGTACTCACGGTAATCGGTCAGCTCACTGAGGTTTTCTGTGGTGATTTGTGGCCAGAGATCACGGCAATGCTGCTGGATGTCTTCTCTCAGTTCCCAATCGTCCAGGCGCAGGCGGTTGGCATCATCTACTTCTGGTTTACTGCCATCTGCCTTGTAAAGGCGCTCACTGAACATACGGTAAATCTGTTCCATGCAGCCTTCATGCAGGCCTTCTTCGCGCATCTTCTTGAATACCATGGCGATATACAGTGGCATTACCGGAATAGCCGAACTGGCCTGAGTGATCACACTCTTGAGCACAGCGACATTGGCGCTGCCACCCTTGGCGGCCAGTCTTTGGTTTAGCTCACTGGCGGCGCGGTCGAGATCCATCTTGGCTTTACCCAGAGCGCCGTGCCAGTAGATAGGCCAGGTCAGCTCTGTACCTATATAGCTGTAAGCAACTGTTTTGCAGCCATCAGCCAGCACACCGGCCTTGTCGAGGGCATCTACCCACAGTTCCCAATCCTGCCCCCCCATCACAGTAACAGTGTCGTTGATTTCCTGCTCTGTGGCCGGCTCAACCGAGGCTTCAATGATGGTGTCTTTGTTGGTATCTACCGCGGTAGAGCGATATGACTCGCCGATAGGCTTGAGGGCCGAGCGGATCACTTCTCCGCTGTCAGGCAGTTTACGCACGGGTGAGGCCAGTGAATAAACTATCATGTCTATCTGGCCCAGATCGGCCTTGATTAGCTCAATTACCTTGGCTTTGGCTTCATGGCTGAAGGCATCACAGTTGATGCTTTTGGAATACAGGCCTTCAGCCTTGGCAAACTTGTCAAACGCCGCCGAGTTGTACCAACCGGCTGTGCCGGGTTTGGTCTCAGTGCCGGGTTTCTCAAAAAAGACCCCGATAGTGGCAGCGTCGGAACCAAAGGCGGCGGCAATACGGGAGGAGAGACCATAACCACTGGAAGAACCTACCACCAGTACTTTCTTGGGGCCATTGGCTATCTTGCCTTTGGCCTTGGTGGTGTTGATCTGTTCCAGCACGTTGGCTTCACAGCCCAGAGGGTGAGTAGTGGTACAAATGAAACCACGAATTTTAGGTTTAATAATCATGTCTTAGCTTCTTCTTCCGAAAACTGTCATTAGGATAAGTATTTCAACTTGAATTGGTACTGATTTTTTCAAAAAGCCTGCCAACAGGGTAGTGGTTGGAGCAGTTTGACTTATTCTCAACGCTTGCGGGTCAATTGTGCCTGCTCCTGCAACAATCTTTGGGTGTATTCGTGTTGCGGATCATTGAACAGGGTCTCGGTGGCGGCCTTTTCCACCATTACGCCCTTGTGTAGCACCATGATCTTGTCGCTGACATGACGAATAACATTGAGATTGTGGGACACAAATATATAGGAAAGCCCCATCTCTTTTTGCAGCTTGAGCAGCAGGTTGAGGATCTGGGCCCGCACCGAGAGATCCAGGGCTGTCAGAGCTTCATCGGCGATAATGATCCTTGGGTTGAGCATCAAGGCTCTAGCCACCGCCACCCGCTGCTTCTGGCCTTCGGAAATCATGTGGGGGTAAAACTCCACATGTTCCGGCAGCAAGCCCACTTTACGTAAAGTCTCAACCACCTGCTCGCTACGGGCATGGGCCGACAGCCGGGTATTGAACCTCAGCGGCTCATTGAGCAGTTCCCCTATGGTTAGCCTTGGGTTGAGTGAGGTGTTGGGATCCTGGAATATCATCCGGATAAGTCTGCAGCGGTGTTTCAGATCATGGCTGTCGAGAGGCTCGCCATTGAACAGAATTTCTCCGCCGCTGCGATACTCGGCGCCGACCAAAATGCGGGCCAAAGTACTCTTGCCTGAGCCGGCTTCACCGGCAATAGCCAGGGTTTCGCCACTGTTGAGTTCGAAAGAAATGGGCGCCAAGGCCTCAGTATATTGGCGGCGAAAGCCCTTGTAACCGCTGAAATAGCGTTTGCTCAGGTCCGTGACTTTAAGCAAGGGAGTCGTCATCAATAGGCTCACTCTGGTAGGGGAAATGGCAGGCGTAGTATCTGTCTTTATGATGGCTCAGCTGCGGTTGCACCACACATTGTTTACGGGCTTCCGGACAGCGAGGCCCCAGGCGACAGCCTATCGGCAGATGTTGCAGCGCCGGTACCGAGCCCGGCAGAGTCGGCATCAGTGTTTTGTGGGCTGCAGGACCGGAGTAGTCCGGCATATTGTCCAACATCGCCTTGGTATAGGGATGATAAGGCTGTTCAAGTAGCTCTGCGGTAGGTCCGGATTCCATCACCTGGCCGCTGTAGAGCACTGTTAGCCGGTTACACCAGTTCGACAGTGTGTCCAACTCGTGGCTGATCAGCAAGATGGCGACGTTCTGCAACTGATTGAGCTGGGTCAACAGGCGGAATATCTGCGCCTGGGTACTGGGTTCCATCGAAGCCGTGGGTTCATCGGCAATTAACAGCTTGGGACGGTTGGCCAGCGCCATGGCGATCATCACTTTCTGGCATTCACCTTCGGAGAGCTCCCAGGCATAGCTGCCCAGCACCCGCCGCGGTTCCTTGACTCCCACCTTGTGCAGCCATTTCTGGGCAGTGAGGCGTCGCTCTTTACCGCGGCGAAAGAAAGGTATCTGCCTATTTAACGGCATGGCTTCAATCAATTGGCTGCCCACAGTGAGTGCCGGGTCAAAGCTGCCGGAGGGGTCCTGAAATATCATCGACATATCAGAGCCCATAAGGCTGCGCCGCTCCGACTGGGTCATCTCCATCAGGTTGCGGCCATCCCACATCATGCGATCGGCGGTGACAGTCCAGTTGGGGCCGGGGATCCCGAGAATGGCCCGTGCCATAAGAGAACGGCCCGAGCCGGATTCACCGACCAGACCATGGATTTCACCGGCATTGACCGTCAGGCTGACTTTTTCCAGCGCCTTGACTCGTCCCTGAGGCGTGTCCAGTTCTATGGTGAGATTTCGTATATCGAGTAACGGCATAATCAGTTTCTGATGGGCGCAAGCGCCGATCTCAGTCCATCGCCAACCAGGTTGACGGCCAACACACTCAACAGGATAGCGGCTCCCGGAATGGTCACAGTCCAGGGGGCGGTCAGCAGATTATCCAGTCCCTGGAATACCATGGCGCCCCATTCGGATTTGGGTGCCTGGGCGCCGAGGTTGAGAAATCCCAGCGCGGCGATATCCAAAATGGCCGCTGAAATTGCCAGCGTTGTTTGAATAATCACAGTCTCCCAGACATTGGGCATAATCACAAACCAGAATATCTGTAGACCGTTTGCGCCATCCAACTTGGCGGCGGTGACATACTCTTTTTGTAACTCTTCATGCACGGCCTGATGTATGGCGCGCACAAACTGAGGGGTGAGTGCAATCCCCACGGCCCAGAATACGTTCATCAGCCCGGGGCCCATTACCGCGACCACCAGAATAGCCATCAAGAGTGATGGAATCGACAGCAAGGCATCAAGTAGGTGCCCTAGGATACTGGACTTGAGGCCGCGCATCATCCCCGAGAATGAACCTATGATAAATCCGACCAGGAGCGCGGTGGCGACAATTGCCAGTGCCATGCCGAAGGTATAGCTGGTGCCGTGTAGCAGGCGGGAAAAGATATCCCGGCCGAGATCATCTGTACCGAGAAAGTGCTCAACCGTGCCGAGATCGTCCCAGGATGGCGGTAGTAACAGGGCATTGGGATCTTGAAAATCGGCCGGGTAGGGGGCCATCATGGGCCCGAACATTGTCAGGATCAGCAGACAGAGCACGCCCCAAAGCCCGGCAAGCGCAAAAGGATTGGCGGCAAAGGTACGCCAGAGCTTGAGGCTGGGGGATGGAATATCGTCTTCCTGATAAATCTTAATTTGAGGCATAGAGTTCCTTCCTGCTGAGCGGATTGGTGGCCGTGTGCAGCACTTCAATCAAAATGCTCAGAAAGATAATCAGCAGCGCCACCGCCAGTGTGCCGCCCTGGATCACAGTGTAATCCCGCTGATAGATACCAGATACCAGCCAGGAGCCTACCCCGGGCCAACTGAAGATCACTTCCACCACTATGGCATAACTGGCAAATGGCCCCAGCATAAGTCCCAAGTGTTTGAGCAGGGGGATCAAGGCGTTGGGCAGGGCGTGGCGCAATACGATTTTACTGGTTGGCAGGCCTCTTGCTTCGGCGGCGCGGATATAGGTCTGGTTCATCACATTCATCATCGCCGAGCGGGTAATACGTACCACCACGGTAAAGGGCAACACAGACAAGGTCAGCGCCGGCAGGATTATGTGCAAGGCGGCATCCTTAAAGGCGGATAAGCGATATTGCGAGTCGGACAGCAGGGTATCTATCAGCATAAAGCCAGTCACAGGCTTTATTTCATAGAGCAGGTTTATCTGCCCTGAAATTGGTAGCCAACCCAGCCTGACCCCGAACCAAAGTGATAGGGACAGCCCGAGCCAAAATACCGGAATCGAGTAACCTGTCAGTGTTACCGCCATGATGGCATTTTGGGTCAGTTTCTGTTTACTCAGCGAGGCCAGCACTCCGAGCGGTACCCCGAAGATGATGGCAAATAAACCGGATACAGTTGCCAGCTCGAAAGAGGCCGGCAGTACCGCCAACAGCTCTTCTGCTACCGGCCTTTGAGAGGTCACCGAAATACCGAGATCGCCACTGAGTCTCTGGGTTAAATACCCCATAAACTGGGCCAAAGAGCCGCCATCAAGATGATAATCGGCGATGATTTGCGCCTCCTGGGTATCACTCGGTGCCTGGATCCCGGTCAGGGCGTAAATGCGGTCAACCGGAAACAAACTGGTGGCATAGAAGAGTACACCAATCAGCAACAGAGAGGTGGCGACAAAGAGGTTGAGTCTGCGCAATAGGTAAGCAGCCATCATTCTTGATCCTTGGCGGGCGGCATTGGGGCATCTGCTGCCGCTTTATTGCTGTGGCCTATATTGGCAAAGGCGATGCCGCCAAAAGGCGTTAGGCTGGTTTCGGTTACACTGGCATTTTTTAGCGCCATACGTTTGGCATGTGCCAGGCTGACCAGCGGCATATCTTGTGCCAGAATCGCCTCGGCCTGGCGGTACAACAAACTGCGACTTTCTCTGTCTGTCACGCGTCTGGCCTGGTTGAGCAGGGCGTCAAATCTGGGGTTACACCAGCGGGAACGGTTGTTGTTGGAGGCGATGGAGCCACAACTGAGCAAGGGGGTGAAGAAGTTATCCGGATCGCTGTTGTCGGCGTTCCAGCCGATGAGTACCGAGTCATAGTCACTGCGTGCCAGTTTTTGGGTAAAGACACTCCAATCGTAGTTGACGATATTGACCTTGACACCTATGGTCGCCAAATCGGCCTGGATCAGCTCGGCGGTCTTCAGCGCATTGGGGTTGTAAATTCGTGCCACAGGCATAGCCCAGATATCCAGTTCCAGTTTCTCTATGCCGGCTGCGTCCAGCAGCGCCCTGGCTTTGTCCGGGGCATAGTCATAACTCTTGGCCGAGTCGGAATAAGCCCAGGAAGAGGGCGGCAGTATACCGGTTGCCTCGACGGCGGTGTCCTGATAAACGGCCCTTAGCAGGTTTTGCTTGTCGATGGCGTAAGCCAGCGCCCGTCTGACCCTGACATCGTTGAATGGCGGCTTTTGGGTATTGAAGGCCCAATAGGCCACGTTCATTCCGGGGCGACTCTCCAAAACCAGGTTGTCGTGCTGCTCAATCACCGGCAACTCACCGGCCTTGGGCAAGGCCGAGACGCTGCAATCGCCGGTGATCAGCTTGGCCAGGCGGGTGGTACTTCGCGGCGTGATATCGAACACCAACATTTCAGACTGCGGCATATTGCCCCAGTAACCTGGGTGGCGTCGATAACGGATATATTCATTCTTAACATACTGCACCAGCATAAAGGGGCCTGTCCCAACCGGCTGGTTATCCAATTGCTGCGGGCTGCCTTGGGCGAGAAGCTGATCGGCATATTCTTTGGAAAGGATCACCGCAAAGTCGGTGGCCAGGTTGGACAGGAATGAGGCATCGGGCTGGGTGAGTTCAAATCTGACTCTGTATTCGCTCAGTTTGCTGATGGATTTTATCAGCCCGGCAAAGCCTATACTTTGGAAAAAGGGGTAACCGCCTTGGGCCACGTCGTGGAAAGGGTGCTGTTTGTCTATGATGCGATTGAAACTGAATAGTACATCATCGGCGTTAAAAGGCCGACTGGGGTGAAAGTAGGGCTGCTCGTGAAACCGGGTACCCTGGCGCAACTCAAACTCATAACTGAGCCCATCTTCGCTTATTTGCCACTCGGTTGCCAGTGCCGGGGTGATATCGCCGTTCTCGGGATCATAATCCACCAAGCGACTGTAAATCTGGTGCGAGGTGGCATCGATAGTGGTTCCTGAGGTCACCAGCTGTGGGTTGAAGGACTCGGGATTGCCCTCGGAGCAGTATACCAGGCCGGAGGGCACTTTCTGTTGACCACAGCCGCCAAGCAGCATTGTCAGAGCCAGGCCGGTCAATATGCTCCCGGTCAGCTTCAGGCGCCGGCATGAGCGGAATAATCGCCCTGCCACAAGATCTCCGTAGAGCTTGCTCCTGGAGACTTGCGCTATTGCTTCAGAGCTTCGCCCGGGGCGTAACGTCAGCAGATTCATTGCAAAATCGTTAGTTATTCAGATGTTGACCGAACATTTTAGCAGTGCAGCCGTTACCTGGGCAATCGGCTTATGCCTTATCGAGCAAATTGTATTTTTTCAGTATGCCTCTGAGCTGATGGTAGCTAAGTCCCAGTAGTTCGGCGGTTTTCTTTTGATTGAACTGGCTGGCACTGAGCGCACGTTGAATCAGGTCGGTCTCGAAGTCTTCACAGCACTGTTTGAAGTCCACCGGGAACTGTATCTGGTTTGCCGAAGGTTCCGGGCTATCGTTTGTCGCTGCGGCGGCACTGCCGTTAAGGACTTCATTGTCAACTTCAGCGGTCACCAGCTGGCGACTATGGGTCTTGACCCGCTTGGTGGGCCGGTAGGGCGAGGCAAAAGGGTCGAGCACTATGTTCTCAATCGGTTCGGGGTTATGACCATGGCGATAGACGCTGCGCTCTATGGCGTTTTTCAGCTCCCGAATATTACCCGGCCAGCTGTGATCCATCATGGTCGCCACGGCTTCGGCGGCAAAACCGGTAAACAGCTCCAGCTTGAGCTGACGCGCCATCCCCACGGCAAAGTATTCGGCCAATGGCAGAATATCTTCCCGGCGGCAGCGCAGCGGCGGCAGGGTGATCACATCGAACGCCAAACGGTCGAGCAGATCGGCTCGAAACTCGCCGGCTTCCGCCAGACTGGGTAAGTCTTCATTGGCGGCGCAAATAAGTCGAACATCGGCATTGAGGGTTTTACTGCCGCCCACCCTTTCATATTCGCCATATTCAATGACCCGCAGCAGCTTCTCCTGAATGAGGCCGGACGTATTGGCCAGTTCATCGAGAAACAGGGTGCCGCCGTCGGCGCGCTCGAAGCGGCCTTCATGACGCCCCTTGGCGCCGGTAAATGCGCCGGACTCATGGCCAAACAGTTCACTTTCCAGTAGATTTTCACTCAGAGAGGAACAATTGAGTTTGATAAAACTCTGATCCCAGCGCTGGGAAAGATAGTGTAGACGTTCGGCGATCAGCTCTTTACCCGTCCCCCGCTCGCCTATGATAAGCACAGGTTTGGACAGAGGTGCGATTTGGGAAACGTGCTCCAACACCTCCAACAGGGCATTGGATTGACCGATAAGATTGTCTTGTTGATAGGGATTGGCCACGATAACAGTTAGTCTTAAACGCTAATAATTGGTGAAAATCATAATATGCGGGTAGGTTAAATAAATAAAGTAAAAGTTAAGTTTTATATTATGCCATTGATATTATTGATAAATTAAAAGTTGGCACGGGATCTGTATTACAAGAGTCGAGACCCACAATAAATGTAGAGGACAGGATTATGGGAATTTTCACACGTTTTGCCGACATCATTAATGCCAACATCAGTGCCTTGCTGGACAAGGCAGAAGATCCGGAAAAAATGGTGCGCCTGATCATTCAGGAAATGGAAGATACCCTGGTTGAAGTACGTTCTACTTCGGCTAAAGTATTGGCAGAGAAGAAAGAGTTACTCCGCCGTATTGGCAAAGTGCAACTTCAGGTGCAGGATTGGCAGGAAAAGGCCGAGCTGGCACTGACCAAGGACAGGGAAGATCTGGCCAAGGCCGCGCTGGTTGAAAAGCAAAAAGCCGCAGCGCTGGCGCAAACCCTGGAGCAAGAGCTCGAGGTAGTTGAAGAGCATATCGCCCGCCTGAAAGAGGAAGTGGGTCAACTGCAGGAAAAGCTGGCCGATGCCAAGGCTCGCCAGAAGACCATCATAATGCGCAAGCAAACCGCTTCTTCACGCCTGGAAGTGAAAAAGCAGCTGGATTCCAGCAAAATCGACAATGCCATGCTCAAGTTTGAACAGTATGAGCGTCGCATCGAAGGTCTGGAGGCTGAAGTTGAGTCCTATGATCTGGGTGGCAAGAAGTCCAGTCTGGAAGAGGAATTTGCGGCACTCAAGGCCGAAGATTCTGTCAGCGCCGAGCTGGAAGCCTTGAAGGCCAAGGTGAAAGGCGATAGCGCCAAAACCAAAAAATAATACAGACTCAGAGGTGATTTATGGATATGGACTTACTGCTGGCACCCCTGATTATCTTCATGATCTTTGTGGCGCCAATCTGGTTGATTCTGCATTACCGCAGTAAACGTCAGGTGAGCCAGGGGCTTACCGAGGCAGAGTTCAAACAGCTTAACGACTTGATAGACACAGCTGACAAGATGGGCCAAAGGATTGAAACACTGGAAGCCATCCTGGATGCCGAGTCCCCGGAATGGAGGCAACGTCATGACTGAATCAGGCAAGCGTACTCTTTACCGCATTCCCCAGCAAAGGAAGATAGCCGGGGTCTGTGCCGGGGTAGCCGAGTACTTTAATCTGGAACCTTGGTTGGTTCGGGTCGCTACGGTTTCAATCCTTTTACTCGGTGGCTATGGAATGGTGATTATCACCTATCTGGTGCTGTGGATGATACTGGATGTCAAACCTTGGACAGCCAAAGACACCCATAAGGACATTGGGGTCAAGAAAAAGGTCTGGCAAGCCGGGGAACCCGCCGGGCAAGCGCTCAGAGATGTAAGCAATCGCTTTCAATCGCTGGAGCATAGGCTCAGGGCACTCGAACAACATGTCACCTCTGAGCAATTCGAGTTGAAAAGACAGTTCAACAACCTATAAATCCTTGTTCAAGGGGCGGTGCTTACCGCCCCGTTTGTTTGTATCAGGAGAATTATGGCAAGCGTCAGGCAAGAGTTCGGCAAACTCAAACACAAAACTCGTGAGTTGGCACAGCGCACCACAGACAGGCATCTTAGGTTGGCGGTTACCGGCCTTTCCGGCGCCGGCAAGACGGCCTTCATTACCGCGCTGGTGGATAGACTGTTGCGCGCAGGCACCGAGCCTGATGGCAGGGGCTTACCCCTATTTCAGGTGTGCCGCGACGGACGGTTACTCGGGGTAAGGCGGGAGCTGCAGCCGGATTTGACCATAGCCAGTTTTGATTTTGATGCGGCGATTGCCAGTTTGACCGCGGCCAGGCCCAGTTGGCCGGCATCGACCCGCAGCATCAGTGAGCTGCGGCTGACGCTCAAATATGTGCCTACCAAAGGGATGTTGGCAAAATTGGCCGACAGCGCCAAGCTGCATCTGGACATAGTCGATTATCCCGGGGAGTGGTTGCTGGATTTGCCCATGTTGAGCCAGGACTTTAACCGCTGGTCTGAAACCCGCTTTGCCCGGCAATCAACCCTGGAATCCTCGCCTCTTTACCCTAAATTTGCTGCAGCGCTGGCGACGCTGGATTTGTACGCCGATGCCGACGATCAGGCGCTGGCCGCCATTGCCGAAAGTTATCGGTTACTACTGCTGGATCTGGTGCATCAACAGGGGTTTTATCAGGCACAGCCGGGGCGAATGTTGCTGCCCGGAGAGCTGGCCGGTACGCCACTTTTGGCCTTTTTTCCCCTGTTACCCGAGCAACTCAAAGACAAGCAGCAACTGGCATCGGCCGGACGTCGCAGTAATTATCAGGTGCTCAAGCACAGATATCAGCAATATCTGGCCAAGGTGGTCAAGCCCTTCTATCAGGAGTATTTTGCCGGTTTCGACCGTCAGTTAATTCTGGTGGATTGCTTCAGCGCCCTTAATCGTGGCAAGGCGCAGTTTGAAGATATGGCCGAAGCTCTCAATGCCATCAGTGCCAGCTTCCAGTATGGGCAGTCCAATTTGCTGCGACGTTTGTTTGCTCCCCGAATAGATACCCTGCTGTTTGCTGCCAGTAAAGTCGATCAGGTGACCCGGGATCAGCAGGGCAATGTGTTGTCACTGCTCAGCGCTATGTTGGCACCCAGTCGGCAACAGGCCGGATTTGCCGGCAGTCGGGTTGAAACCATGGCCATCAGCGCCATCAAGGCGACTCGTCACGGTATGGTCAAAGATGCCGATGGCGTGGAGGTGGAAGTGGTCTGTGGCCGGCGCATGAGCGATGGACAGAAGGTGACCCTGTATCCGGGCGAGGTGCCCAGAGCCTTGCCTGAAAAAGCGTTCTGGCAAAGGCAGGGATTTCATTTCTGTGAGTTTGCGCCGCCCGACAGTCAACCGGAACAAGGCTATGAACATATCCGGCTCGATCACCTGCTGGAGTTTCTTTTGGGCGACAAGTTGAGGTAAGTCGTGGCAAAACACAGTTCAGAAAAGCGTGTTGATAATGCTGCCGACAACGGCAGTCACGCTGATGAGGCGCAAACCACAGAGTTGGCGCCACAGAGAATTTTCAGTCATCAGCCGGAATCCGCCGCCGAATTGGCCGCGGCCAAGGATTTCCAAGGCGATGACTTTGTTGAATACCCCACAGAAGCCGAACTGGAACAAGTGCTGAGTGCACAGCCCAAGGCGGATGAACTCATCTCCCTCAAGCCCAAACGCTGGTCCTGGTTGGCGCGTTTGGCCCTGTTGGGCGTGATGGCGGCAGTGGTGCTGCAGACACTGCTGGGTCTTATCGATGCCTGGCGCGACAGCCCTTGGCTGTTTGGTTTTTACAGCCTGGTGCTCGCTTTGGTGCTGGCCTGGGTAGGCAAGCTTTGTTTCGGGGAATGGCGCAAACTCAAACGCCTGCGCCAGGTGGAAGATACCCAGCAAACCGGGCAACGCCTGCTCGGCAGTATGCAGATGGGCGAAGCGCGCGATTTTATCTATGGTATTTGCAAGCAGATGCCCAAGGGGCCGGAGCAGGACAGGCTGCAGTCGCTGCTGAATCCGGAGCAGAATGACGCCGAGCAGTTGCAGCTGTTTGATCAGGTAGTGCTGACCGAGCGTGACAAGGTTGGCATGAAGCTGGTGCGCCGTTATGCGGCCGAATCGGCCCTATTGCTGGCGGCCAGCCCGCTGGCGGTACTGGATATGGCGCTGATCCTCTGGCGTAATCAGAAGATGATCCAGGATATTGCCCGCTGTTATGGGGTTGAACTGGGTTATTGGAGCCGTATTCGGCTGATCCGCGGGATCCTGGTCAATATTCTCTATGCCGGCACCACAGAGCTTGCCACCGACTTGGGTACCCAATTGCTGTCGGTAGAGATGTCCGGCAAGCTTTCGGCGCGGCTCGGTCAGGGACTGGGGGGCGGTTTGTTGACGGCGAGACTTGGCTATCAGGCGATGGCGCTTTGTCGGCCGCTGGCATTTTCCAGTGCCAGCAAGCCCAAACTGTCGCGGATCCATAAAGAACTGCTGTTGGAGCTAAAGGATTTTTCCGCTTCTGTGCTGGTGAGGAAACCCGAACGTAACAAAGATTTTACAACCAAGGAGTAATGATTTTTGCTTGCCGATTTGGGCAAGTCTTGCTGACTCAGTATGTTGGTGACAGGACAACTGAATCATCCCGGGCGATAAGCCGAATAACAATATAAGGGATGGTCGGACTGACATGGGGAGTTAAGCATGCAACACAAGCAGCCAAAAGCACTGCACTCAGCCACACTGGCTATTCATGGCGGCCACTCTGGCGAGCCTTCCGGGGCACTGGTATCGCCTTTATATCAGAGTGCCACCTTCTGTTTTGATACCGCCCAAAGCGGTGGTCGCCGCTTTGCCGGTGAAGAAGAGGGCTATATCTACACCCGCTTGGGTAACCCGACGGTTGCCGAGCTTGAGCGGCGTTTGGCGTTGCTTGAAGGCGCTGAAGCAGCAGCTGCTGCCGCGTCCGGCATGGGGGCGGTATCGGCGGCCTTGCTGGGATACTTGAGCTGTGGCGATCATCTGCTGGCTTCCTCGGCCGTCTATGGCTGTACTTTTTCTTTGATGACAGAGCAGTTTGCCCGCTTCGGTATTGAGGTTTCTCTGGTGGACTTTTCCGATCTCGCGGCGGTCGAGGCGGCTATTCGTCCCAACACTCGGGTGATTTTCTGTGAAACCCCGGTGAACCCGCATCTGGCCGTATATGATCTCTGTGCCATAGCCGCTATTGCCAAGCGCCATCAACTGACCAGCATAGTGGACAACACCTTTATGACCCCGCTGTTGCAGCAGCCTCTGCAGTTGGGGATTGATCTTGTGGTTCACAGCGCCACCAAGTATCTCAATGGCCATGGCGATGTTATTGCCGGTATCATCTGTGGTTCGCAAGCGGCGATAACGGCCATCAAGCAACAACAGCTAAAAGATATTGGTGCCGTGCTATCGCCTTTCGATGCCTGGTTGATTTTGCGAGGCCTGAAAACCCTCTCGGTGCGACTCGAACGTCATTGCGATAATGCCGAGCGCTTGGCGCAGTATCTCGAATCCCATCAAGCCGTGGCCAAAGTACATTATCCCGGGTTGGTTTCCCATCCGGGCCATCAGTTTATCGGCTCGCAGATGCGTAGGGCCGGTGGGGTGTTGGCGTTTGAGCTTAAGGCCGATTTGGAGCAGTCCATGGCCTTTGTCAATCGACTGAGACTGTTCAAAATTGCTGTGAGTCTGGGGGATTGTGAGTCACTTATTCAGCATCCGGCGTCCATGACCCATTCACCCTATACCCAGGAGGCGCGTATTAAAGCCGGTATAGGTGACAGTCTGCTGCGAATTTCGGCCGGGCTTGAGGATGTGGATGACCTGATAGCTGATCTGGAGCAGGCACTGACAGTGATCAGTTAAAAGAGACAAGGCGAGCATGGCTCGCCTTGTTTTTCGGGCTTTAGAGAATCAAATGCCCCAGAAGGTGTGGGCTATGATATAGAGCACCAACATACTGATGAAGTTGATGATAACACCGACTCGCATCATTTCAGATTGCTTTATGTAGCCTGAGCCATAGACTATGGCGTTGGGGGGCGTGGCCACCGGCAGCATAAAGGCGCAGGATGCCGAAATACCTATGAGCACTGACAGCATTACGGGCGATAGCCCCAATGCTTCGGCTATGGCAGCAAACACAGGTACCAGCAGAGCGGCACTGGCGGTGTTACTGGCAAACTCGGTCAGCATCACCACAAAGAAAATGACCGCGAACACGAACAGCGACATATGGGTACTGCCGAAGATGTCTGTCATCCAGTGTGCCAGGAAGACGCTGGTACCCGTGGTTTTCAGTACGGCGCTCAGGGTTAGACCGCCGCCAAACAGTATCAGTACACCCCAGTCGGTGGTTTTTTCTATCTTCTTCCAACCAACCAAGCCAAGTCCTGCCAGCAAAACCACTGCAGAAAGCGCGACTATGGTATCAAACTGGCTGATACCACCGAGCGCCTCTGATAAGGGCTTACTGAAGATCCAGCAGCAAACTGTGGCCAGGAAAATAAGCAGAGTCAGTTTTCCCTGAAAACTCAGTTTCTGATCTTCGATATCCAGTTTACATTCCACCGATAAGTCCGGTTTGAAATACAGATAGAGGGCGATCAGCATGGTTGGCAACATCAAAGCCACGGTCAAGAGGCCAAACTCCAGCCAGTCGCTGAAGCTCAAGCCGGCTTGGGCGGCGGCGATGGCGTTTGGCGGACTGCCCACCAGAGTACCTATGCCACCAATGTTGGCCGAATAAGCGATACCCAGCAACATAAAGACATAGGTGTTGTGCTGGCTCTCTCTATCCAGTTGCTGCAAAATTCCCAACGCCAGAGGCAACATCATGGCTGCGGTGGCTGTGTTGCTGATCCACATAGACAGCAACGCGGTTACCCCGAACAGCATCATACAGGCGATACTGAGTTTACCCTTGGAAGCCAGTAACACCTTTTGGGCGATAAGGGTATCGATTTTTTGATGGTGCAGGGCTGCAGCCAATACAAAACCACCAAAAAACAAATAGATAATTGGATTAGCAAAGTTGCTCATGGCAGCTTTGGTTTCAAACACACCGAAAAATACCGCCAGAACCGGAATGAGTATCGCCGTGATACTCAGATGAATGGCTTCAGTAAGCCAGAGCACAGCGGCAAATACCAAGATAGACAGACCGGTATTTACCCCGGGTTCAAAAGGTAAAAAATTGTGCAATAGAAAAAGCAGCAAGATATCTGCGGCCAAAATCAACATGTTACGTTGTTGGGTGCTCTTCTCTGTCTGCGAAGGGGGTAAGCTTTCCGTTTGTTCTAAAGACATTGTTAACTTCCTCGTCTTGTTTTTATGGCAAGCAATTTAGGGTATAGCTCACATTTGGCAAAGGGCTTTATTGGGTAACTTAACCACCTTGCCTAATACATTTGTATGAGGAATCTATCACGAAATTGGTAAATTGGAGAGCTGGATCACTTAAATTTGTCGCCTTTGGGCGTTTTTTTGTTTCAAACGGTTAGCTAAGAGGCGTTGCCTTTATATTACTGAAAGAGAATGAAAGTTTGAAACGGTGATCTGTGTCACATTAGGCTGTTGTACTAATGTCTAGTTGCAATAATTTGGCAATATCCGTGCGCTGGTCTACATTTCTTTTAGGCCAAGGAAAGGGATCTCGGCCTCAATGACCATGACAAGGAGTCTTCAATGAAAACACCATTCTATGCTTTATTACTTGCAACCAGTCTGAGTTTCCCCCTGTACGCCGGAGAGCCCACTAAAGACAAAACTTCACAAACGTCACCAGCCGGACAAGCACAGGTTCACCAAATCAATATTAATACTGCCTCGGAATCTGAGTTGCAGCTACTGAAAGGGATAGGAGAGGCCAAGGCCAAAGCGATTGTGGAATATCGCAGCAGCCAAGGAAAATTCAAATCCATTGATGAGTTGGCTCAGGTAAAGGGGATTGGGCCTAAACTGGTCGAACAGAATAAACATCTATTGGTACTTTGACCATAAGAGAAACACAAGCTTTTGTTTATCTTATGTTCACTTAAAAGCAATCGCGGCCAAACGGAGGTTATTTCCCTTGATCCAGACGAGGGCATGATGGATAATCCACGGCGTTGCAGCAAGGCTGCAAATCTGTGGTGACCCCAGGGTCCCCCCGCAATGATAACTTGTGAACCCGGCCAGGCCCGGAAGGGAGCAACCGTAGCAAGTGACTCATGTGCCGGGGTGTGGCTCTGGGGGAACCTCCAATTCCAAACCTTTTCAAATGGTTAGCTTGAGATAAACCTTGGTGGTACACAAGGTGGTCCACTTTGAGCTCGGCCAGAACATCATCCAGTCCTTATCTCTTCCAGTCCCGGCATGGTATTTGGTATGCCCGTGTAGTCGTTCCTGAAGACCGTAGAGATGCCATAGGGAAACGTGAACTCCGCAAGACACTTGCCACTAAAGACAAGCGCGAGGCTGTCCTGAGGTCTTGGGATGTGCTCAAGGCTCTGCATGCCTTGGCTAAAGGCAATGCATCGGCGACACAATCCCCGTCAGCCAGCTTGGAGTCTTCTCAAGGTCGTGCTGTGGTATCGGCTCCAGTCCCTCCAGAGATTCCCCCCGTATCCCCCCAGTTACCTAAGTTGAGCCAGATAGCGGATGAATACAGCCGGGAAAAGGTCTTGGGTGGTGCATGGTCGAAACATACTGAGAGCGTCAACCGCAAGACATTCAGAGACATGATTGCCTTGCTGGGCGACCTTAGGATTGACCAGTTCACCAAGGAGCTGGCTCAGAGGTATAAGCAGCACTACAGTGCCAAGACTGACCTGTCTGTCGCGACAATCAACAAGTACCTGACTCGGGTCACCGCCTTGTTACAGTGGGCCTCAGCTCACTATGTGACACCTGTTCACTATGGAACACCTAATCCCATGGCAGGAATGAGCATTCGTGTGTCGGCAAAGGTGAAGGTGTCTAAAGAGCGGGAGGCGCTGACTCCATTCCAAATCAAGCAGCTATTTCAAGCACTGCCCATAGGTAACGCTAAAAGGTACGCCTACAGGTACTGGGTGCCTCGGCTTGCGGCGTACACTGGGGCCAGAGTCGGGGAGTTGGCTCAGTTGTATCTGGATGATTTCACGGTAATTGATGGTCATCCGTGCATCCTTATCCGAGCCAGTCACCCAGACCAATCAATTAAGACCTCAAGCAGCGAGCGGGCCATCCCCATTCACCCTAAGCTGATAGCTCTGGGCTTCCTGCATTTTGTTGAGAGACAGCGAAGCCTAGGTCATCAGCGCCTGTTCCCTGAGTTGCCTAAACAGGAGGCTCGGGGTTACTCCCATGCTGTTTCTAAGTGGTTCCACAACTTCAAAAGGAAACTGGACTGGGGAGAGCGAGAGACCTTGCACGGTATACGCCATGCGGTGGCAACCCAGTTGAAGCGCAAGGAGTTTAGCTCTGATTTGGTCGCCGGGTTATTGGGGCATCCCCATGGCTCAATTACCTTCGACCGCTACGGGAAGGAGTACAAGGTAAACAACCTGCTCAGAGTGGTTGAGGCTCTGGATTGGGAGTAGCGCTTAGTGTCATTCAATAGCTTGGCAGTTGATAAAGCTAAATAGTTGATAGCAAAAGGTGTATGCCTTACGTCTAATGGCGATTAGTTAAGACAGAACGCTTGACGATCTAATTGAAAGGATCAAAATCGGAAGACCTTATGTCATCGGATTTTTTGTATAGAGAAAATGCCGTTCACACTAAGTGAACGGCATTACGCATCGTTGCGGACTTTTTTGTTTCTAAACCTCACTCAGTCGGTAGTGGTTGCTCTTTGATGAAGGTGGCAAGTATTGGATAACACAGGTGCGTAAAGAGAACCCTTTATTCGCCACAAGGTAAGAGGTAATTGGAGGGGATAAACGTGGGGTATTATATTTGTTGTAAACCACTTTTCCGATGTTGCGTCTTTAACAAATGCATGTGCGATTGTGACAATAAGTACGATTCTACAACTGAAGTCTAGTCAAAAATCGGATGTGCGGTAAAGAAGTTATCGACATGGCCAAATAGTTTTATTAAATTACGCGCGCCTGGTTTTCTGCGATAGTTTTTGGGTCAAAATTTCTGTTCGCAGAGCCAGTTAGAGCTCGGGTTAACTGATGAGTTAATATAATTTATCACTAAGCCAAAAGGCGACTGCTATCAAACGTTTTGCGTCTTGAGGTTGGTTGGCTTTGAATATGTTTCGATAAAGTTGGTTTAACTGTTTTTTATGGGTTTTAAATAGGTCGTCAATATTTGTTACTGTTCAATAACAAGGTTTTCTTGCCAAGAGGTAAATGAAGCTTGTTGTTTCAGTAAGCCTTATTTTAATGCAAGGCGAGCGAGTACTTTGTCAATAATCTCTAGAGAAACTAAATGAAGAAAAGTATTATTTCTATAATGGTTTTATCTGCGATGCTGGCAGGATGCAATAATGATGATTCATTGGGTGAGGTGCCACCTACGGAGGTTATTCCTCCGACAGATGTGGTTCCACCTACAGAGATCATTCCACCAATAACTTATATAGGTCAGCTCCAATCATCAGGACAACTCATTAAAGGTGAAGTGGACTGTAATGGGCAGCGAGTTATTGATGGTAGATTCGAAGTCCTTCAAGGGATTTCCTTTGACTGTCGTGTGGGCAATGTTGTTCTTGGTGAATTTACCGCTCCATTTCCGAATGAGACTCGTGATCAGATCCAAAATGGCAAGATAGAAACCTCTTTTGAACTGACTCGCCTGCACGGTAAGCGGGTCACTGAAGTCTTACAATCAATCGATGCTTGCGAGAATGAAGATGCAATCTGTTTAACAGAGATTGATTCATTTGATATCGAAGAAGTGTTTAGTCAAGGTCTAAGTGATGAAGTCATTGATGCCTACTTTGCCTCGAAAGAGGAGGCGGCCACGGACCAAGTCGGTAAGGCGCCAAGCTCTCACGTTGATAACAAAGTGACACCAGCGGTTGACGCAGATGCTGATAGCGATCTGAATGCAAAGTTTGTATCTGCTAATGCTGAGTCGAGCTACGCTTATAAACCAACTGCAGAAGGCAAAGTTCTTACCCGCAGTAAGCTGACGGATATAAATGGTCAACCTCTTGTTGGTGTAAGTTATTTCTCCGCAAACTCTATAGGTTTAACGGATGATAATGGTGAGTTTGAATACCTTTGGGGTGATACCTTAACCTTTGGTATTGACACTTTTGAATTTGGTAAGGTTGTCGGTAATAAAGTAGACTATAAGCTAACCGATGTAACGGATAATGATGTCACGAAAGCCAATATTCAGGCACTCATTGAGCGTTATGCTGTAAACTTGAATGGTAAGTTTGAAATTACCAAAGAGATCAGGGATACGTTTGCAATGTATCCAAACGTAATTAATGAGCTTATCAACCTTTCACTGCCAAATGGCGGAAAGCTTGAGGGTTCTGACTTTAATTTGCCTAATGAGTTCGAAGAACAGTTCAGTAAAGGTTTGACTGCCGGTATAGATCAAGAATTACGTCAGCCGATGGCATTCAGTTATTCGCAATCTCAACCACAGGTTTTTTCGTTAGATAATAGTAAATACGTAACTGAATCATTAAACGCCATTTTTCGCGATGTAAATACATTCCATGTATTTAATGATAACGGCAGTTTTTACGGTGCAACCGGCTATACTCGCGGCATGCGGGCATTGAATCTTTCCAATCGCGCGTTTCCGGTGATGATGCCGCGCTCTGATATAAACCGTGAACTTGATTTTGGTGAACCACAAGCGTGGACCCGCGAGGGGCGCCCTTATATCGCGACTTGGCCGGGTATTGATATGCCTGCGATTCCAACAGTGAGTAAAGACAACGCAACCTTTGGCTTCCCATTTGTTACAGCAGGTGAGATTGGCCAAGGTAAGATTGTGATGATGGGAAATGGATTGTACCCAAGCATTCTTTCATGCCCGGACAATTATTGGAATAACCGTTCTGTTAAGATCGACAGTTCGGCTAAGAGCTGTACTTCCACTAAGGTTGAAAACCCAAAGCATGATGACCATGGCAGTATGAAGCAGTTCTTTGTTAACTTGTTCCAGTGGTTTAATAATAATAACCCAACACAAGGTATCGCTATTGGTACTAACATAGATAAAGCATATTTTGCTCATGCCAATAGTGGCTTAGGGATGCAATATGACTTTTTTGTTAGTCCTGATTTCGGTTTTGGTGAGCTTACTCAACTGAGTAAAGGTAGCTTTAACAATATTTCAGCCAAAGCCACCCCGATTTTGATTTTGCAGGCATATCCACCAAAACTGATCCAAGATGGGATGACAAATCAGTTCGTGGCAGATTTGGATAATCCGAACCTGACTCAAAGTGATGTTACGGCACTAATCAAGTATGTGAATGACGGCGGTAATATCTTGTTTATGGATGCCATTCAAACCGCAAACCCAGAGCCGATTGGCCGATTGGCCGATGCGGCGGGTATCTCTGTCGGCGGCCAAAATGTGACCCCGACAAATCAAGCATTTTGTGGCAGTTCTTATTATTGTCAGGAAGCCTATCCAAACCTGCATGTAAAAGGTGGTTCCGAGATGGTGGTTTTGGAGCGCTTTCAAGACCATGAGGGTAAGCAGCCATTTACTGTCAATCAGGATGGCACTGTCGAGTGGCTCAAAGATGAAACCAAGATCAAATTTGAGATCCCGACCTACGAGGTACCTAAGTTAAATGCCGACGGTAATCCAGAGTTTGATCCGCAGGGCAACCCTGTAATGTTGAAAAAACATGCTCGTATCTTTGTCAATACAGCTGAAGAACGTGAAGCGGCAATCGCAGAGCTTCAAGCTGCCTTTGAAGGCACGCCTGTGTGTAACAATGCCTACGAGTATGAGTTTAACTGTATTGAAACTCGTTCCGGGCATGGTTACACAGTTCGTGGTGCCTATCACCGGCCGGATTTTGACCGTTATGAAGTGAGTAAAGATGTTGTCGAAAGTATGGTGAAAGCCGCAAACCTGGGCGCGAACTTTACCGCATTATACAAGCATGAGCTTTACTACCGCACCAAAGGCAAACAAGGTAGTCGTTTATCAGCGACCGAGCTGAATCAAACTTACGATAATCTGGCGATTTGGATGTGGAATGACAACCCTTACCGTTATGAGACAGAAATTCAAGATGAACTGGGCTTTAAACAAGCGGTGCAGTTCCTGAACTGTTACACGGACGATAAGCATCAAGCTGATACCCAGGAAGCCAAATGTCCGCTGGATTTGAAAGCCTCCCTGGTCAGTAACGGCATGATCTATGGTGCTGGTGACCTCGAAGGTCAAATGAATCCCAGTTATCCATTGAACTATATGGAAAAACCATTAACCCGAATCATGTTGGGACGTTCATTCTGGGATCATGACATTGTTGTCGATACCACTCAATATCCGGGACGCACCCCCGGGGTGGTGTCTAACGGCACAGCTCACATTCAAACGGATGGTAAAGCTGTCACCTACTCTGCAAGTAATAATCAATCCACAGGTTACTGGGCTCCTCAACTGCAAGAGGTGACCATTACCGGGGGAGTGGAAGCGACCATTACTGTCATGATGGCAGATGATCTAACGGGTAGGCCAAACCATGAGTTGGGTTTAAAGCGTCCACCACGGATGCAAACCAGCTACGACTATAATGGTGTACGTAAGTCCTTTAAAACGCCTTATGGTGGTTTGATTTATATTCAGCCCAAAGAGCAGGGGCTAGGCGAAGTTACCTTTAACCTGGAAGGAGTAGAAACCGCAGCATGGTGGAAGGAGGGGCAATGGATACACAGCTTGGAGTCCGCAACGGCACCTATTGCTGAAATTGATACCGGGTCATTTATTTACACTACGCCGGTACAGAATGTGCAGTTGATGAATGTCGATAAATTCGCTGCGGATATGAACCGTTTTGCTGAGGCAGCAAGCGATTTCTATGGTCGTGATGAAAGAACTGATGAAGGCCGGCATCGCCGCTTTACCTACACAGATCTGAAAGAGTTCCGTCATCGCTTTGTTAACGATGTGCAGATCTCCATTGGTGCTGCGCACTCGGGTTACCCTGTGATGAACTCTGGCTTTAACGCCGATGCCACTAGTGTTCCAACCAATGCCATAAATGATTGGTTGCTGTGGCATGAAGTGGGGCACAACCTAGCTTCTGCTCCTTTTAATGCTCCCGGCAGTACAGAAGTTACCAATAACCTGTTGGCGTTGTATATGCAGGAGCTTGAGGGCCGTAATGACAATCCTCGAATGGATCGTATAGCGGCTGATATCCAAAAAGCGCCATTGTGGCTTGATGGCAATGCCGGTCATGCCTGGTCCCATGGTGATGCGGGGATGCGTTTGGTGATGTTCGGTCAACTTAAACTTTGGGCCAAAGCACACTTTAAAATTGATGACTGGTACTCAGATTCGGAGGATAAACCATCCATCTATGGTGCAGATGAAGGTTGGAATATGTTCAAGTTGATGCATCGTAAGGCTCGTGGCGACGTGCAAGGTGATAATGGCGGTATAAACTACTGTAGTTCACAGGCAACGGGCTTATCTAACGGTGATCTTATGATGGTATGCAGCTCATACGTGTCCGGTTACGACTTACGTGACTTCTTTACCACTTGGAATGTTGGTGAAACTTCTATGACCAACCCGGATGGGAGCAAAGTGTACAGTGGTGGGATCAGCCATAAAGGTCTTAGTACACTAGACCAACTCAAGTTGAGCAAGCCAACAAAGGATCCGCTGGCAGTTAACTCCCTCAATTAGGATATTTAATTGATTAACGATAAATCCCTCAACCTAGGTTGGGGGATTTTTATGCATTTTGATTACCTGAGGTGAACCAATCAAAATAGCGCAACGGAGTGCTGAGTGGCGGTTGCTGGTGCCGAATAGACAGATGCCGGCAGGTTACTGATTAACGTCACGACTTCTAACGGATTAATCATTCACCTGCCGATTATTCTTTTGGTTACTCATCAAGGATATAGATGGCGCTCTGACAAGAGCCCCAAGTGCCTGACGGAAATTTTTTAGTTGCAAAAAGTCGGCCTCAAGAACAGAGGCCGATATTGTGCGGAAGTGATTTGAAATGTAGAAATTAAGCTAAAACTTATCTCTGGAACTGATAAACACTGCCGAGTTTCATTATCTGAGTCAGTTCATCCAGTGCGGTACGGGACTCGACTATCAATTGTGGGTCGGCCAAGTCTGCGGGTAACAAGCGATCGCGGTAGTGTTTGTCCACCCAGGCGTTGAGGCGAGTAAACAGGTTATCGTCGAGCAGAACGTGCTGATTGATGGCTGCCAACTCGGCATCATTCATAGCCACCCTCAGGCGAAGGCAAGCTGGGCCACCACCGTTTTGCATGCTTTGTTTAACATCAAAGTATTCAACTTTCTGAATTGGTGTATCCAGAGTCAGCAATTCATCCAGGTAGGCTTTTACCGCTGGATTCTCGGCACAGTCGGTTGGCGCTATGATAACCATCTTGCCGTCACTCATGCTCAATAGCTGAGTGTTAAACAGGTAGGATTTGACCGCATCCTGAATACTGACTTTGGCGGTCGGTACTTCAATGAAATGGATATCACCTTCCAACTTGGCGCGGATCTCTGCCAGCTTGGCCTTGGTATCGACAAAGGCCTGCTCGTGATGGAAAAGCACATTGCGGTTACCGACAGCGATCACATCATTATGGAATACGCCTTGATCTATCACCTCAGGATTTTGTTGAATAAAGACAGTGTTGTCTTCATCGAGACGATGTAAACGGGCGATTGCCTGCGAGGCTTCCAGCGTTTGTCTGGCGGGAAACTTCTTCGGTCTTATGGCCTGAGGGTTGGTAGCTTCCTGGCCGTAAACAAAGACTTCGACTCCGGCATGACCATATTCCTGACACAGGCGGGTGTGGTTGGCAGCGCCTTCATCACCAAAACTGCTGTGTTCCGGCAGGTGCTGGTGGTGTACAAAATAGCGACTGTCGCTGAAAATGGCCTTGAGAATGTTGCCCGTGGTTTGCGGCTCGATTGAGCGATGCAACTTATCCACCAGGTTGGCCGGCGTAAAGTGCACGCGGCCATCATGGGTATCGGCACTTGGGGATACGGTTGCCGCATTGGCGGTCCACATGCTGGAAGCACTGCAACAGGCTCTGAGAACAGCAGGTGCCTGCGCGGCTGCCTTTTGCAACACTTCTTTATCAGTGCCACTGAAGCCTATTCTGCGCAGTGTATGTAGATCAGGGCGTTCCTGCGGCGCCAGAATGCCCTGGACCATCCCCATGTCGGCCAGGGCCTTGGCCTTTTGCAAGCCCTGTTTGGCCGCCGCCTTGGGGTTGGCTGCCTGGGCGGCATTGTTCAGGGAGGCGACATTGCCGAACGACAGGCCTGCATAGTTGTGGGTGGGGCCCACCAATCCGTCAAAATTCGCTTCAAAATGCTTCATTGCTTGTCCTTTTGGGGTATTTGAGGTTGTTATAGAGGCCCAATCCAGGCCTTGGACTTGCTCCAGTATACTTGAGCCCCAAGGCTTCACAAGTCGACCAGGAAGGCTGCAAAAAGTGCTTTTTCATCACAAATGCATAACTATTACTTGCTTGCCGTGAAATAATGAAATATTAGTTTTTAATTACGCAATATTATTTTGTACAATTTTTTAACCCTGCTTAAAAATTGAGTCGCCGGTACACATAAAAGAGGGATTAACTTGAAAGTCCGTGGACAACCCTCTATATATGGTGCCAATTTTCACCGTTCTGAGATCGTTTGGCGCAAATCACACTATGGGTAAATCGCTAGTTATTGTCGAATCGCCGGCCAAAGCCAAGACTATCAACAAATATCTTGGTAAAGAATTCATCGTTAAGTCGAGTGTGGGTCACATACGTGACTTGCCGACTTCCTCCTCCGCCGACGCCAACGGCAAGGCCAAAAGCGCCGCTGAAGTGCGTAAGATGTCACCTGAAGAAAAGGCCAAGTACAAGAAGGTGAAAGAGAAAAAGGCTCTGGTCGCCCGTATGGGGGTTGATCCTGAGCACGGCTGGAAAGCCAACTACCAAATTCTGCCTGGTAAGGAGAAGGTGGTAAAAGAACTACAAGCGCTGGCCGATTCTGCCGATGAAATCTATCTCGCGACGGATTTGGATAGAGAAGGGGAAGCGATTGCCTGGCACTTGCAGCAGGTAATAGGCGGCGACAATTCGCGTTATAAGCGGGTGGTGTTCAATGAGATCACCAAGAGCGCTATTCAGGATGCTTTCAGCAAACCCAGTGATCTTGACAACAACATGGTCAATGCTCAGCAGGCGCGGAGATTCCTCGACCGAGTCGTGGGCTTTATGGTTTCGCCACTGCTGTGGAAAAAGGTCGCCAGAGGCCTTTCTGCCGGGCGGGTTCAGTCGGTAGCCGTGCGTTTGGTGGTTGAGCGGGAAGCCGAGATCAAAGCCTTCGTGCCGGAAGAGTTCTGGGATCTGCATGCACAATTGGCGACTGCTACCGATGATGCCCTGACCATGCAAGTGGTCAAGCAAAACGGCAAAGCATTTGAGCCGGTTAATGAATCCCAGGCGCTGGCCGCGGTGGCCGCACTGCAATCGGCCAGTTATGAGGTAATTGGCCGCGAAGATAAGGCCACTCAAAGCAAGCCCAGCGCTCCCTTTATTACCTCGACACTGCAACAAGCTGCCAGTACCCGTCTCGGCTTTGGAGTGAAGAAGACAATGATGATGGCCCAGCGTCTCTATGAGGCGGGTCATATCACTTATATGCGTACCGACTCTACCAATCTGAGCCAGGAAGCGCTGGATAACGTCAGAACCATGATTGCCAAAGAGTTCGGCGACAAGTACCTGCCGGATGCACCGATTCGTTATGGCAGCAAAGAGGGCGCACAAGAAGCTCACGAAGCGATTCGCCCTTCAGATGTCTCTGTGCACGCTGCGTCACTGACCGACATGGAGCGTGACGCTCAGCGGCTCTATGAGCTTATCTGGCGCCAGTTTGTTGCCTGTCAGATGACTCCTGCTCAATATGATGCCACCAGACTCACGGTCAAGGCCGGTGAGTTTGAGCTGAAAGCCAGCGGTCGCACCCTGAAATTCGATGGTTGGACCCGGGTACAATCTGCCGTCAAGCGCAAGAATGAAGAAGAAGTCACTCTGCCATATCTGGCCAAGGGCGATAAACTGGATCTGAAACAACTGGATCCCAAACAGCACTTTACCAAGCCACCGGCGCGATACAGTGAAGCCTCTCTGGTTAAAGAATTGGAAAAGCGTGGCATAGGTCGCCCCTCTACGTACGCCACTATTATTTCCACCATCCAGGATCGTGGTTATGTGAAGGTGGAAAACCGCCGTTTCTACGCCGAGAAGATGGGTGAAATTGTCAGTGAACGTCTGGTGGAAAACTTCTCCAACCTGATGAACTATGACTTTACCGCCGGTATGGAGCAGACCTTGGATAACGTCGCTCAGGGGCAACTCGACTGGAAACAGGTGCTTGATGGCTTCTACAAAGATTTTACCAAGCAGTTGCAACATGCTGAGCTGCCACCGGAAGAGGGCGGTATGCGCCCCAACCAGATGGTGCTGACAGATATAGCTTGTCCTACTTGTGGTCGCCAAATGGGGATCCGAACTGGTACTACTGGTGTGTTCCTGGGATGTTCCGGCTATGAGCTGCCACCCAAAGAGCGTTGTAAGACCACGCTGAACCTGACTCCGGGTGAAGAAGCGATTAGCGAGAGTGAAGATGCCGAAACCGAGGCACTCAGAGCCAAGCATCGCTGTGGCATCTGTGGTACTGCCATGGATAGCTATCTGTTGGATGAAACTCGCAAGCTGCATGTTTGTGGTAACAATCCTGCTTGCCCTGGATATGAAGTCGAGAAGGGACAGTTCAAGCTCAAGGGCTACGAAGGCCCTGTAATAGAATGTGACCGCTGCGGCAGTAATATGGAGCTAAAGAACGGTCGTTTCGGTAAGTATTTTGGTTGCACCAACAGTGAGTGCAAAAATACCCGTAAGCTGCTTAAAAATGGTGAAGTGGCGCCGCCTAAGGAAGATCCTATTCCCTTACCTGAGCTCAAGTGCAGCAAGTCAGACGCTCATTTTGTCTTGCGTGATGGGGCTTCAGGCATCTTCCTGGCTGCCAGTACTTTCCCGAGATCCCGCGAAACCCGTGCACCATTGGTCTCTGAGCTGGTGGAGTATCGCGAGTTGCTGTGGCCCAAATATCAGTTCCTGGCCGATGCGCCGGTGAAAGATGATGAAGGTAATCCGACTCTGGTGAAGTTCAGTCGCAAGACTAAAGAGCAGTATGTGGCCAGCGAAGTTGACGGTAAGGCTACCGGCTGGGTTGCTCATTATCGTGATGGCAAGTGGTTTGCTGAAAACACCAAGAAAAAGAAAGCCAAGAGTTAAGTTTCAGGTAAAGACCTGAGTTAAGAAGAAGACCCTGCCGTTGCAGGGCTTTCTTGTTTCCGGAGGCCTATGTTTGGTCGTCATTGGAAACAACTGTTACCCGCTTGGATTATTCAAGATGGATTTGGCTGAGAGGTAATCGGAGAATAGGGTCTTGATTGGACAGGATTAAGCCAAAAAGCACCCTGAAGGCGCTTTTTGAACTGTGCTTGCCTGAAGCTACTTTAGGTCAAGTTGACGGCTTACCATTTCTTCTTAGGCTGGAACAACACATCGATATCATCTTCATCACTTTTGGTTTTTGGGGCACTGGGCTGAGCCATCTTTTGTGCCCCCATGATTTCATCGAGTAGTTGCTTGGCTTCATCCACTTTGCGGGCAATGAAAGGATCGTTTGGGGTTTGCGCCTTGATGGTATGCAAGGTGCCGAGGGCCTTGGTCACCATCTGCCTCGATGAGCCATATTGTTTCATATAACTGGCGGCACGGGCACGGGATAGCATACTCTCGACATTGATCCTGAGTTGCAGGCTATCGATACGGCCTTCTTCAGTGGAAAAAACAGTAGGATCGACTTTGCCCTTGTTATGCTCGGCACGCAAAATCGCCTTGAGCTTTTTCAAAGTCTGTACCAGTACCAATACCTGACGGTCGTTGTCCGGCAGACGAAAACTCTCTATCGCAGGTGTTTGTTGGGGACTGTTTTGCAGATTGGTGATCAGCGCGTCAAGGTCGGTCAGCCGTCGTTCATAGTCACTCTTTTGGTTGGCTTTACTCAGGGTAACGGCAATTCTTGCGGCATCCTGAATGCGCTTGTAGAGCACCAAAACGATTTGTGAAGAGCATGGAAACATGCCGGTATTGGAGAGAACTTCTTCAGTTTCGTCCAAAATCGCTCGTTGACGAGCCAACTCAGTACGACGTTCGGCCTCGACTCGCTCTTTTTGTTGCTGAATAACATTGATACCGATAACCAGCAAAAGAAGCGCACCTATCAGCAGCAGTACGAGAGTAAATGCCATAGCCTGTCCGTAAATTTTATCATTATGTTAATGCTACAATAAATCAATAAACTAGCCTAGTTATCTTAGCCCAGCACCAGGTATCTGTCCTGAAGATAGCTCGCATTCGCGGCTATATTCCTGTTTGATTTAGTTATTGCTTTATACTATAACCATTAATTATAGATGTCCGGTATTCCAACACTCAATTCTGCTCCTGAATGGGGCTGAAGTTCAAGGATCTAAAGATGAAACTGCAACAGCTCAGATATATTGCAGAAGTGGTTAATCATAACCTCAATGTTTCCGCGACCGCTGAGAACCTTTACACCTCTCAGCCAGGGATCAGTAAGCAGGTACGCATGCTGGAGGATGAACTGGGGATCCAGATCTTCGGACGCAGCGGCAAACACTTGACTCATGTGACACCGGCCGGCGAGCTGGTCATTAAAATTGCCAACGATATCCTGGGTAAAGTCGAAAGTATCAAGAAGGTGGCTGAAGAATACACTAAGCCGGATCAGGGGGAACTGAACATTGCCACCACAGATACCCAAGCCCGCTACGCTTTGCCACAGATTATCCAGCATTTTATCGAACGTTACCCCAAGGTGAATCTACATATGCATCAAGGTACGCCTTCACAGATAAGCGAAGCAGCTGCCCGTGGTGATGCCGACTTTGCCATTGCCACCGAGGCGATGCATCTTTATTCCGACCTCATCATGTTGCCTTGTTATCACTGGAATCGTTCTGTGGTGGTATCCAGGGATCACCCGCTCGCCAGCCGTAGCCGGATCAGCATTGAAGAATTGGCGCGCTTCCCTCTGGTCACTTATGTGTTTGGTTTTGATAAGGCCTCGGAAATTGAGCGTGGTTTTCATGGGGCGGGGCTTGAGCCCAGGGTCGTTTTCAGTGCCACCAGTGCCGACGTGCTCAAGACGTATGTCAGATTGGGACTCGGGGTGGGCGTAATCGCCTCCATGGCGATCGACCCTGTAATCGATAAGGATCTGGTCGCCATAGACGCCAGCCATCTGTTTGCCCACAGCACCACCAAGATAGGCTTTAGAAAGGGCAGTTTCCTGCGTAGCTACATGTATGATTTTATTGAGCGGTTTGCGCCGCATCTGACCCGGGATGTAGTGGAGAAGGCAGTGGCCCTGCGTGATGCACAGCTGATAGAACAGATGTTTGCTGATGTCGAATTGCCGCTGCGCTGAAACCGCTGCATGAAAGCCTTGTCTTCGGTCTGAGCCGGTTTTATAGACTGACGACAAGTATCAGTTCCGTGCTTTCAGCTTCAACCCTGTAATAGGGAGATTTTTCTTCTCTTTATGCAAAGTCCTTGCTCATTGCTGCGCTATGGTTCGGTTATCCCGGCTGTGCCATGGCGTAAGTGGACGGTGTTTGTCAATAATTAGCATAGCAGCCACCAGTCTAATCCCCTTAGGGGCTAGACTCGTTGTGTATATCTCTGGTTTCACCACTGTGTTAAGTTAGCGTACAGCGTAAGCAGTTGGGGGAAAAAATGAAGATAGTGGTTGTTGGAACAGGTTATGTTGGCCTGTCAAACGCAGTTTTGCTGGCACAACATAATCAGGTGTGGGCGTTGGACATCTCATCAGAAAGAGTGGCAATGGTCAATGCCGGTCGCTCGCCCATAGCCGATGAGCTTATTGAGCAATACTTGGTGAGCAATAAGTTGCAGTTAACTGCTACAACGGACAAAGAGGTCTATCGGGGCGCAGATTATGTGATTATTGCTACGCCAACGGATTACGATCCCAAGACCAATTACTTTGACACCAGCACAGTAGAAGCCGTGGCAGAAGATGTGATAGCGGTTAATTCTGCCGCTTGTATCATCATTAAATCTACTGTGCCTGTTGGTTTTACCAGAGCATTGCGAAACAGGCATGGTACGGCCAATATCATATTCTCACCTGAGTTCTTGCGAGAAGGTAAGGCTTTGTACGATAACCTTTATCCTTCTCGAATTATTGTTGGTGAACGCTCAGAGAGAGCCGAACGATTTGCTCAATTGCTTGTTGACGCAGCGTTAAAGCCAGATATTCCCGTGCTCTTTACCGGTAGTACGGAGGCTGAAGCTATTAAGCTCTTTGCCAATACATATTTAGCTATGCGAGTCGCATATTTCAATGAACTTGACTCTTATGCGGAAACCAATGGCCTGGATCCAAAGCAGATAATAGAGGGGGTGTGTTTGGATCCCCGTATTGGCGGTCATTATAACAATCCTTCATTTGGTTACGGTGGCTACTGTTTGCCTAAAGATACCAAACAACTACTGGCTAACTACAACCAGGTTCCCAACAACCTGATAGCGGCAATCGTTGATGCCAACCGAACCCGTAAGGACTTTATTGCAGATTCCGTCATTGCCAAAAGACCCAAAGTAGTTGGCGTATACCGACTGATCATGAAGTCCGGATCTGATAATTTCCGCGCTTCGGCGGTGCAAGGTGTGATGAAACGAATTAAGGCCAAAGGGATTGAAGTGGTGGTGTATGAACCTGTGCTGGAAAGTGATGAGTTTTTCCGCTCTAGAGTGATACGCGATGTTACTGAATTTAAAAAAGTTTCAGATGTCATTATTTCGAACCGTATGGTTGATGAACTAAAAGATGTTGCGGATAAAGTTTATACCCGGGATCTCTTTGGTAACGATTGAAAGCGGCTTCCCATGCTGAAAGTTAAATGAGAACAGTGGTATGAAATATTTGGTTACCGGCGCAGCCGGTTTTATCGGGGCCCGCGTCTGCGAACGTTTGTGTGAAGCGGGGTTTGAAGTTTTTGGTATCGATAATCTCAATGATTACTACGATATCGGTTTAAAGCAGGCCAGATTGCAAAAACTGGCTGACTTTAACCATTTCCATTTTCAAAAGCTTGATTTGGCTGACAGGGAGGCTATGGCTGAACTCTTTGCCAAAGGTGGTTTTAAGCGGGTCATCCATTTGGGGGCTCAGGCTGGGGTTCGCTATTCAATTGAAAACCCCTATGCTTATGCGGACAGTAATCTTATCGGTACGCTTACTGTGTTGGAAGGCTGCCGTCATCATGGCATTGAACATCTGGTATATGCCTCTTCCAGCTCGGTTTATGGCCTCAACAAGAAGATGCCATTCGCGACGAATGATTCGGTCGACCATCCGGTGTCTTTTTATGCGGCGACTAAGAAAGCCAATGAGATGATGGCACATAGCTATGCGCATCTTTATGGCTTGCCCACAACTGGACTGAGGTTTTTTACTGTCTATGGCCCTTGGGGACGCCCGGATATGGCACCTATGCTGTTCGCCGATGCCATTACTTCTGGCAGGCCCATCAAGGTGTTCAATCAGGGGAATATGAGCCGTGATTTTACTTTTATCGATGATATCGTCGAAGGCATCATCAGAGTGGCAGATAAAGTGCCAATACGGCAGAGCGAATGGACGGTAGAACAGGGCTCCCCGGCAACCAGCAGTGCGCCATATCGTGTTTATAACATAGGTAATGGCAGCCCGGTTCGTTTATTGGATTTTATCAGTGAGCTTGAAGCAGCGCTCGGGCAAAAAGCTGAAAAAATTATGCTGCCTATGCAAGATGGTGATGTCCAGGCCACTTGGGCTGATACCGAAGATCTATATAGTGCCGTGGCTTATAAGCCTAGAGTTGGGATCCGTGAAGGGGTCAAAGCCTTTGCCGATTGGTATAAAGCCTTTTATTGATAAAAGAGCCATAGCGCGCTTCAGAACTGAAACGCGCTATGGCTTTATCTCATCATTTTGCAGTATTCATGCGGCGTATTTAGTTCTCTTTATTTAACCTGTAGTTATCAGCCAGGCTGCCGGTGATGCGGTTGCCTTCTCTGTCCAGCATAAACAGCTGATTTTCCCCTACCAGATATTTACTGCCATCCTCCAGGGTGATTTTGCTGCCGCTGGCATCCCAGGTGAACTTGCCGGTTTCGCTGAATATGCTCTCGTCCTTACCCTGATACACTTGCTGCAGGCGATAGCTGTTATCTTCTTTGAGCGTCAGCGTAGTTTCTATTCCTGAGCAATCTGCACAGGGCAGCAGTCCTTTATAGCTTCCGTCCCAGTCCAGCGAGTTTTGACTGGTATCACCCATTGGTATTTGGGCTGTTTGTTCAGCCGGGGCCGTAGCGGTTTCTGCTGGGCCGTTTGTCCCTGGAGATTGGCTTTCCTGATCTTGGCAAGCAGCCAGACCCAGCGCCATACCACTTGTCATCAACAGCGCAAAAATAGTGGATTTGTTCATGGTTTATTCCCTTAAGTTACCTAAGTTGGCCTTCAGGCTAGCACAGCTGTTTTACCGGGTGTAAGGCTTTTGTCACACCATCTTGGTTATGGTTCAGAGCCTATTCAGTCACGTAACCGGCTTGTTTAAGCAATGCAATCGAAAGGCTATCGTCTTACCGCTTTGACTCCTGCTACAATCCTCATCAATTAATGTTTTTTGTGTACCTTAATGAAAGTTCAATCTCTCCCTTTATCCGGTCTGATATTGTTTACGCCCGAGATTTTCAGTGATGCTCGGGGCTATTTTATGGAGTGCTTTCGAGCCTCTGTCTTTGAAAAAGCCTTGATGGATTCCGGCCAAGATCCAGTCACTCTGGTGCAGGAGAATCACAGCTGTTCTGGCACGGGCGTGCTTAGGGGGCTTCATTTTCAGCGCCAATATCCCCAGGGTAAGTTGATTCGGGTTATCAGCGGTGAGATATACGATATCGCCGTCGATATTCGTCCCCAGTCTCCCACCTTTGGTAAATGGCACGGTTTGCTTTTATCGGCACAAAATCGCTGCCAGTTATGGATCCCACCGGGGTTTGCCCATGGTTTTTATGTGACCAAGGGCCCAGCTGAGGTGCTGTACAAGTGCAGTGATTATTACCAACCTGGCGATGAAGGCGCCATTGTCTGGAACGATGCCGAGTTAGCGATTGACTGGCCGCTGAATATCGCACTGGGTGAGCCATTACTCTCAGCCAAAGACAGACAGGCCAAGCCCTTTAGCGCTCAACACTGGGCTTGAAAACGAACATTTGATAGCAACCACTGACTTCCAATCTTTGGCTTAGAAAATGGTTGGACAACTACAGAATGCCGCCCCCTAAATTAGTATTCGCTTCTTTTTAGATTACAATAATCTAATTTAATCGTTAGTCGCGAATAGGTTTCCTCACTACCTTGGAATAAGCAGCGACAGGCCGTATCCGTCGCTGCTTAACTGTGCCCGTTTGTTAAGGCGCGCTAACCAAAGGCGCCGGCATTCGCGGCACTTGAATCGGGGGAGTGGCTTATCCCACCCCCTTCACCAAGGAAGAGGACTTCCAACATGAAATCAAGTATCCCATCTTTGACCGCGGTGGCGCTGTCTGTTGCCATGGTATTTGGCGCAGCCAGTACCCAAGCGGCGCAGTCGCCATCGGCCGCTCAGCCTCAGGCCGCAACAACCAACGCCTACTGGTGGCCGCAGCAACTGGATCTATCGCCACTGCGTCAGCACGGCGCTGAATCCAATCCCTACGGCACCGATTACGACTATGCCAAGGCTTTTGGCTCTTTGGATTTGGACGCCGTTAAAGCCGACATCAAAACCACGTTGACCACTTCCCAGGACTGGTGGCCTGCCGACTATGGTCACTATGGCCCTTTCTTTATCCGTATGGCCTGGCACAGTGCCGGTGTTTATCGCATCTTTGACGGTCGCGGCGGTGCCAGTGGTGGTCAGCAACGTTTTGAGCCTCTCAACAGTTGGCCCGATAACGTCAGTCTCGACAAGGCTCGCCGCTTACTTTGGCCAATTAAGCAAAAGTATGGCAGCCAGATCTCCTGGGCCGATCTCATGGTACTGGCCGGTAACGTATCCCTGGAGTCCATGGGCTTTAAGACCTTCGGTTTTGCCGGTGGCCGCACTGATGACTGGGAAGCCGAGAAGGTTAATTGGGGCGCCGAGAAACAGTGGCTCGACAATAAACGCCACAATGAAAAAGGTGAGTTGGCAAAACCTTTGGGAGCCACCCAGATGGGACTCATCTATGTGAACCCTGAGGGGCCCAATGGCGTGCCCGATCCCTTGGCATCTGCCCAGGAAATACGCGATACCTTTGGCCGTATGGCCATGAATGATGAAGAAACCGTGGCGCTGATCGCCGGTGGTCACACCTTCGGTAAGGCTCATGGCGCCCATGACCCAGCCAAGTGTGTCGGCGCAGAACCCGCTGCCGCCGGAATAGAGGAGCAGGGCCTTGGCTGGAAAAACCGCTGCGGTAAAGGTCACTCGGAAGATACGGTTTCCAGCGGCCTGGAAGGCGCCTGGTCTTCCAATCCCACCAAGTGGACCATGGAATACTTAACCTGGCTCTATACTTTCGATTGGGTACAAACCAAGAGTCCGGCCGGCCACATTCAATGGATCCCTGCCGATGGTAAGGCCGCCAATTTGGTGCCAGATGCCCATATTCCCGACAAGCGTCATGCTCCTATCATGTTCACCAGTGATATCGCGCTGAAGGAAGACCCTATTTACCGCGAGATCACGACCCGTTTCCTCAATAATCCGGCCGAGTTTGAACTGGCCTTCGCCAAGGCTTGGTTCAAGTTGACCCATAGAGATATGGGGCCGAAGAGCCGCTACCTGGGTAAAGATGCGCCTTATGAAGATCTGATCTGGCAAGACCCTATCCCAGCCATCGATCATCAACTGATCGACGCGGCCGATACCAAACAACTGAAAGCGGCTATTTTGGATTCAGGCCTCAGCGTGCCTGAACTGGTGAAAACCGCCTGGGCCGCGGCGTCATCTTTTCGTGGCACAGATATGCGTGGCGGCGCCAATGGTGCCAGAATCGCCCTGAAGCCCCAGCGCGATTGGGCGGCTAATGATCCCAAGGCATTGGCGAAAGTCATTGGTAAAATTGAGAAAATCCAAAAGAATTTCAACAAGAAAGCCAAGGACGGTAAAAAGGTGTCGCTGGCTGATCTCATTGTATTGGGCGGCAGTGTCGCCATAGAAAAAGCCGCAGCCGATGCCGGGGTTAAAGTCAATCTTGCCTTCCATCCCGGGCGGATGGACGCGACTCAGGCCCAAACGGATGTGAACTCCTTTGCCGTGCTAGAGCCCAAGGCCGATGGTTTCAGAAACTATTTCAGTGATCAAAGCCCGGCATCACCGGCCGAAGCTCTGATTGAAAAGGCGAACTTTCTTAACCTGACGGTTCCTGAAATGACGGTATTGGTTGGCGGTCTCAGAGTGCTGGATGCCAATAGTGGCGGTAGTAAGCATGGGGTGTTCACCCAAAGCCCCGGCAAGCTCAGTAACGATTTCTTCGTTAACCTGCTGGATATGTCTACTCGTTGGGAAAAGGGCGAGGAGCCAGGTCTCTATCAGGGGCTTGATCGTCAGTCCGGCAAACTCAAATGGACGGCTACGCCTGTCGACTTGGTGTTTGGTTCCCATTCAGAACTCAGAGCCGTTGCTGAAGTGTATGCCGCAGACGATGGCAAGACCCGCTTCGTTGAGGACTTTGCCAAAGCCTGGACCAAGGTGATGGAGCTGGATAGGTTCGATTTGCAGTAATCGCTGACGGCTGATGTAAACAAGTCATAGGGGGATAACCATCCCATGAAATCGGCGCAGGCTTTGGCTTTGCGCCGTTTTTTGCTGGATTTTTCCAAATGCCATTTCCATTGGGTTTGAGGATGAGGTATTTGGCCGAATACCCAACTTAAGCTGCCGGCTCGTTGCATACGCAGTTAATTTTTTGGAACCTGACTCTATTGATTCGCTTATCAACGGGCGTGCTATAGAGTCAGATAAAGTTTAGCTCATGGCCAAACAACCAAATTGGCTGATTGGATTGATAAAAAGGGTATAATCCGTGTGGATAAAGCTATTCGCCACTATTGAGGTGGATTGGGGGATTGCCTACAATATCGCGAGTTTTATTTACCCAAGATGAAGATTATGACCGATACCAAAGTACCACCTGCTCTGCCGGATCGCCTTTCTATCAACCCACGCAGCCCACACCATGTGGCTGAAGTGTTTGAGTTCGATGTGGGCATTCGCATCAATGGCAAAGAGCGCAATGACGTGGAAGAGTACTGTATTAGCGAAGGCTGGATTAAAGTTGCTTCTCACAAAGCGCTCGACCGCCGTGGCCAGCCCTTGTTGATGACCATCAAAGGCACAGTAGAAGCCTTTTATAAGTAAGCTTTTTTAACTGTAAATATTTAATAAAGGGCCATCTGCAAAGATGGCCTTTTTATCAGTGAGTACCTTGCTCTGAAATAGTCTTCCATCTTGGTTGCTTGGATAAAACCGGAAGCAGCTTGCTTCCAATTAATCATTTTCTCTGACTTAATCATCTCCCCAAAGACTCAGTTGAGAAATTCGCTCAATTAATATCGTAAAGTATCCATTGTTTGGGCGGAAATGCGTAAAAATCTAATAAAATTCAGATGTTTGTTTAATACTGTTCCGGCTGCGGTGCAGAGCTCTCGACAAGGTTTGCATGGTTCAGAAAACGCCCCGGATTGAAACCAGCTTAGGCTTTTGTCGTTTGCGATGCCTAAAAAAGCCAGGGAATACCCTGGCTTGAGCAAGAAAAAAGCTTAACTGATTTTTTGAGCTACTTAATCTCTTTGGGTTTGTATGGACCATTAGGTAAGTAGGTCGATTGATCGCTATAGAAAACCTGGTAGTTAGCCATCCGGGTCAGAGGCATATAATCGGGAGCCGCGCGGTTAATTGTTGCTGTGATGACAGCCCCTATGAGATCGGCCAACGGGTTACCGGTAGAACTATTTTGGGGCGTATATTGCATTTTTTTTGAGGTTTGCCAAATCGTATCCCCGGTTTTGTTTTTGAATGCGTATGTAAACTCTACTTCTGTCGTACTTGAAATAAGCATATATGTGGTATCCCACCGCTCTATCGTGACATACAGAACCACATCTGCACCAAACATTTGTACCAAAGAGGTCACGGGTAGCTGATGTATCTCTTGAGGCTCGTAAAGACCTTCATATTCAAGAATTGTCTTCACTGTATTCGATGGATAGACATAGTAACCTTTCTCTGCAAGCATTACAGGTAAAGAGCTATACACCGCAAGCGGCGCATCGACATCAACGCTGTGGTTTATGACTGGGAGTATCAGAATTGAGCTTGGATTGTGTTCTTCAAAACCAGTTTGACGTGGAGCTGTCGTTGTTTGACATGCGGAAAGTAAGGCAACTAACGCAACTGAAAAAGTTAATTTGATAAATTTCATTGCTTATTACCGTTTTGACGTTGAAGGTTTTGCACTAGAGTCTTCATTAAGGCTGCGCTTTCCGGCCATGTGTTCGCTTCTTTTTCATAAAAGGATATTGCTCCGGTTATATCACCTGATTTGAGCTTGAAAGTTCCGACTTCAGCATATAACCCAGGTGCTGGTCGTTGTTTATTATCTTCAATTTGTTTCAGGTGATCTTCAAGTGCTATAGGGAACTCCTTAGCTGCGACGGGATCGTGATAGTATTCGTACAGGCCTTCATCATAAACTCCCCAGTTATATAAAGTTGTCGATTTACAGCCAGCTAAGCCAAGCATTACCAATACACATAGGCCAAGTTTGATACGGTTCATTTGATCAAGACCTCTTTTGTCACGCCATCGGATACATAGATTTTCTGCGATGAAATAACAGTATCACCATTCAGGATTTTAATAATGTGAGTACCAGGAAGAATACGCAAAGCTTGAGTACCATTAGTGAATGGTGCGACAGGGCCATTGTCGAGTCCGTCAACGATTACACGCATTCCTTCTACATCAGAAGTATCGCTTACTTTAAATACAATTTGAGGACGATTGTCTACAGTTGAACTAGTAGTGGTTGGCATTTGTACACAACCTACATTGAGGGATAACACACTCAGTATCAGGGCTAATTTCAACTTCATTGTTTCGCCTCCACCACATTAAGTTCTGTGTATTTAAGACCATCAATTGAACCGCTGGAAATACTGGTTATTGAGCCTTCATTTGTTTCATTGTCACCAAAAAGCTGTATTACTGAAACAGTAGCGACTTTCTTTCCTGGTAATGTAATATCGAAACCAGTTTGTTTTGACTTTATGACTTTTCCCTGAGTTTCGATATTAAAACTCATTCCTTGCTTTATTCCTTGTGACTTACCGCCACTGATGTAAATCATCCCATCTTCAACAGCTAGAATATCGGTTTGCCAAGGACGGGTTTGCATTTCGGCGGTCAATTTGCTGATAGCATCGGATATCGCGTTAGATATCGCAGCATCATTGAGTGTTCCATCGTAGGCAGCTTTAGAACCAAAGCCTGCAACCGAAGCGGCCTCAGAACTACTTTCCCCAGCTCCTGATAGAGAGTGGTAAACCAGTCCAGTTTTGCTGTCGACTAAGCGTAAGTCAACTTTAGCAAAGGCGACTTGTTTTTTAGTGGAAGAAAGGAATCCACTTTTCCCTTCTGTTTTACGGCCAAATTCAGTGAGAGAGCCGATTATTAAAGTATCAACACCTACTAGATTTAGCTTTTGTCCAGTGAGCTTTGCCTCATCTTTAAGGCGCTCAATATCTGGACGCTCAAACACGAGATATTGGCCTGACTCTGTCAGAGCTTTTGATAACATGTCGGTTACTTGCTTCCCAAGTACATCGCCTTTGTCATCTCGCAAAAGACTTTTGCCGTAGATGGTTTCATTAGTAATTCGGCCAAGAGCTAATTTACGTTTTAGGATAGGATTAGTAACCGATGCCTCCATGGCTGCTTTTTGTGCTTCAATTTGAGCTTGTTGAGAGTGAGGGCTTTCCTGGGACTCAACTTGTGGAGATTGGGTTGCGCATCCACCTAGAGCTAAAGCGAGTGTACCGGCAGTAAATAAACTGCGTTTCATTTTTGGGTTCCTTAATCTATTGGTTACATTTTGCAACGTAAGTTTATTTAATGTGAATATTTTTTTTGTGGGCTAATGTTCACATTTTATATTGATACTTTGGCCCTGCACCTTCCCAAGGTTTGGGAGCATTAATAGAGTGCTTAACCTATAACTTTAAGAAACAGTGTGAGACCAAGTACCCTAAGGTGTTAAAAAAATGACTCTTTTATTTTGCTTGTCTTACAAAAGATGATATTTGAAGATATCCCGTTGCTCAATTGAAAATCAAGTGTAAATGAGTGTGTTGGGTTGTGCGTGACATAAAAAAGCCAGGGAATACCCTGGCTCGAGGATTAAAGAGGGAGGGGCGAATAAGTCCTCCCTTAGCTGGCGTCCTTCATGGTACGGGTAAAGTCGGCCAGAGTGCTCAGTAGCATATCGGGTGCGTCTTGGTGTTGCTCAATGATCCTGACCACGGCAGAGCCCGAGATGGCACCGGCGGCGCCGGCGGCAATTGCGGCGCTGACCTGAGCCGGCTCGGCGATACCGAACCCCAACAGTGGAGGCGGTGCATCGAAGGCTTTAAGCTTGGCCAGTACCTCATCCACCGGCATACCTGCCTTATTGTCGGCGCCAGTTACCCCGGCGCGGGACAGCAGATAGGTGTAGCCTTCAGCGGCTTCACTCACCGCCTTGAGGGTATCATCATCGGCATTGGGCGGCGCAATAAAGATAGGCGCTATGGCATGGGCCTTGGCGGCTTCTATAAAAGGCGCAGCTTCCTCAACCGGCACGTCGGCTATCAGCACTGAATCCACCCCGGACTCGGCGGCGCGGCGATAGAAGTTGTCGATGCCGTTGGCGTATACCAGATTGGCGTACAACAGCAGGCCGATGGGCAACTCGGGATGACGGCTGCGTACCTCGGCGATAAGCTCGAAGCACTTGGCCGGCGTGGTACCTGCCGCCAGCGCCCGTAAGTTGGCGCCCTGGATCACCGGGCCATCGGCCAACGGATCGGAAAAGGGGAAGCCCAGCTCGAGGGCGTCGGCACCGTGGGCAATCAGGGTGTCGATAATCTGCAGCGACAGCTCAGGGCCGGGATCGCCCAGTGTCACAAAGGGAACAAAGGCGCCGCGGCCTTCGGCCTGCAGCTGGGCAAAAGTGGTTTGATAACGTGTACTCATGCCTGTGACTCCTGTGATTTATCTGACTGCGCAGATGCAGCCTGGCGCTCTGCCAGGATATCGGAAACGGTAAATATGTCTTTATCGCCGCGGCCGGAGAGGTTAACCACCAGTATGGTTTCTTCGCGGCACTCTTTGGCCAGCCTGATGGCATAGGCCAGCGCGTGGGCCGACTCCAGCGCCGGAATAATCCCTTCACAGCGGGCCAGTAACTGGAAGGCCTCCAGCGCCTCTTCATCGGTGGCCGACTCATAGGTGGCGCGTCCGGTGGCGTTGAGGTGGGCGTGTTGCGGGCCCACAGAGGGGAAATCCAACCCGGCAGAGATGGAGTAAGACTCTTCTATCTGGCCGTTGCTGTCCTGCATCAAGGGCGCCTTCATGCCAAAAAAGATGCCAGTCTTGCCGTGCCGCAGCGGCGCGCCGTGCATCGGCGTATCTATGCCTTTCCCGGCCGGCTCGACCCCTATGAGGCGCACCGAGGCTTCATCTATGAAGTCGGCAAACATACCTATGGCGTTGGAGCCGCCGCCAACACAGGCAATGACGGCGTCCGGCAGTCGGCCTTCACGCTCGAGGATCTGCGCCTTGGTTTCGGCGCCTATCATGCGCTGGAACTCCCTGACTATGGTGGGGAAGGGGTGAGGCCCGGCGGCGGTACCCAGCAGGTAGTGCGCCTTTTCATAGCTGCCGGACCAGTCGCGCATCGCCTCGTTGCAGGCATCTTTGAGAGTGGCCGAGCCTGAGGTGACAGGAATGACCTCGGCGCCCATCAAACGCATGCGGAACACATTAGGGCTTTGGCGCTCCACATCTTTGGCGCCCATGTAGATTTTACATTTAAGACCCAGCAGGGCGCAGGCCAGGGCGGTGGCCACCCCGTGTTGACCGGCGCCGGTTTCGGCGATGATCTCTTTTTTACCCATACGCTTGGCCAGCAGCGCCTGTCCCAGCACCTGGTTGGTCTTGTGGGCGCCGCCGTGCAGCAGATCTTCCCGCTTGAGGTAGATTTTCACCTTGTCATTGGGCGACAGGTTACGGGTCAGGGTCAAGGCGGTAGGACGCCCGGCATAGTTTTTCAAAAGCTCGGTGAACTCGGCCTGAAAGGCGGGATCATTCTGGGCCTCGACAAAGGCACTTTCCAACTGCTTCAGTGCCGGCATCAAAATCTGCGGCACATACATGCCGCCGTATTCCCCGAAATAAGGGTTGAGTTTTAACTCGCTCATACTGCTTTCCTTAGGATACTTGTTGCGCCTGTCTGACAGGCGAATACTGTTGTTCTTGTCAGGCTTTGAGTTGCTTAAACACCGCCTGCAGTGCTGCTCTATCTTTGATGCCTGGGGCGCTTTCCACCCCTGAGTTAAAGTCCAGCCCGAAAAAGCCCTGGGTGGCAGCCAAGGCGGCGTTTTCCGGACCCAGGCCACCGGCAAGCATGGCGCGCTCGCGCTGGGCAAGCCTTTGCTGCCAATCGAAATGTTTGCCGGTACCACCAAAGCTGTCGCCGCTTTTACTGTCATAGAGATAGCGGTCGGCGCCTTCCGGCAAGGTCGGCAGCTCGCCGCCGTCGACATTGACCGGAACAGCCTTCCAGATCTCGGCCTGGTGCCCATTTTGCTCAAGCAGCTGCTTGAGCTTGGCAATATCTTCGCTTGATTCACTGCCATGAAGCTGCAGCGCGCTCAGTTTCAGTTCATTGGCCAGCTCGGCCATCTGCGCCGGTGATTCATTGACAAATACCCCCACCATCGCCAGTTTACGCGGCTGCTCGGCGTTGTAACGGCACAGCTCGGCGGCGTGGGCACGGCTGACACAACGGGGGGACTTGGCGGCGAAGATGAGGCCGCCATAGACGGCGCCGGATTTTGCCGCATCCAGCAGATCCTGCTCCCGGGTCAGGCCACACACCTTGTTGTTGCCATAGATAAGGCGGCGACAGGCCAGATCCAAATCGGCCTCGGCCATCAGCGAGCTGCCCACCAAAAAGCCGTCGACCAGCGGGCTGAGGCGGCGTACATCCTCACGGCTGTAGATCCCGGATTCGCTGATGATCAGTGTCCCCTCGGGGATCTTGGGGGCTAAGTATTCTGTCATCGCCAGATCTGTACTCAGATTCCTGAGGTTGCGGTTGTTGATGCCAATAATCGGCGCGCCCAGAGCCAGCGCCCGCTTGAGTTCTTCCTCGTTGGAAACTTCCGTGAGGGTGTCGAGGGCATATTGCTCGGCTTCGCTCGCCAGCAATCGATACTGCTCATCGCTCAGTACCGACAGCATTAGCAAGATGGCATCGGCACCCTGATGGGCCGCCAACTTAACCTGATAAGGCGAAACAAAAAAATCTTTGCACAATACCGGCTGTTTGATTCTGGCCCGCACCTTGGGCAAATAACGAAAGTCACCCTGAAAGAAGGCCTCGTCTGTCAGTACCGACACCGCGGAGGCGTAGCGGCTGTAAACATCGGCAATGGCAACCGGATCGAAGTCTTTGCGGATAAGCCCTTTGGAGGGGCTGGCCTTCTTGCATTCCAGAATAAAGCCGGCGCCTTTTGCACTGAGTGCCTGATACAGGCTGCGATCCGACGTCTTGGGCGTCAGGTTATCTTCGGGAAAACGCAGCTTTAGGGCTTCAATATGCTGCTGCTTGGTGGCGACGATACGCTCAAGCACGTTACTCATGATATGGCTCCTGCCTTGCTGGGTTGTGGTGAGTTGGCGTCATTGTTTTCAGTTTGGGTTTGGTGGGCCTTGTCCGCCAGGGCATTGAGTTTGGCGCAGGCGCGGCCATCATCCAGGGTGGCCAGTGCCAGTTGGGTGGCCTGCTTGAGATTGTCAGCCTTGCCGGCGAGATAGAGCACGCAGGCGGCATTGATAGCCACGGCGTGACGCTGGGCGGCGCTGCCTTTACCGGCAAACAGCGCTTGGGTAATCAGGGCATTTTCTGCCGGGGTACCGCCTTCCAGCTCGGCCAGCGTAGCCTGCGGCACGCCAAAGTCTGCAGGGGTGAGGCGATATTCCACTATCTCTTCACCCTTGAGTTCAGCCACCTGGGTTGCGCCGTGCAGTGCCACTTCATCCAGGCCGCTGCCGTGAACGACCATGGCGCCTTTGACGCCAAGGGCCCGCAACACTTCGGCGATGGGGCGAACCAAGCTCGGGCTGTAGACCCCGAGCAGCATATAGTCGGGGCGAGCCGGATTAATCAGCGGGCCGAGTACATTGAACAGGGTGCGGGTCTTGAGCGCCTGGCGCACAGGCACTGCGTGCCGCACTCCACCGTGATAATGGGGTGCAAACAGAAAACACAGGCCGTTGTCTGCCAAGTGTTTGGCGGCGCACTCGGGCGACATGGTCAAGTCTATGCCGAACTGTGCCAGCAGATCGGAAGAGCCCGACTTACTGGACACTCCGCGGTTGCCATGTTTGGCAACATTGACTCCGGCTGCGGCGGCAACAAAGGCGGCCGTGGTAGAGATATTGATGGTGTTGTGGCCGTCACCGCCGGTGCCGACAATATCCACTACCCTTTGACATTGGTGCGGAAACGGCTTGGCGGCGGCCAGCAGGGCATCGGCGGCGCCGCTGATCTCGTCTATGGTTTCGCCCTTGAGCTTGAGCGCGATCAGCATGGCCGCCATCTGGCTTTCACTGAGCTTGCCGTCGATAAGCTCGGCAAACAGGCTGGCGGCCTGGCTACGGCTCAAAGACTCGCCCCGGTACAGGCGGTCAAACAGAGGTTGCAGTTCAGTCATGGCAGGTTTCCTCGCGGCTCATGGTCAGGTATTGCAGTGTTTGCACCAGCAAGGTGCTGCCAAGGGTGGTGAGAATCGATTCGGGGTGGAACTGGAAACCGACGGCGGCATCACAGCGATGGCTGATGGCCATAGGCATACCTTCTGTGGTGGCAATCACCTCCAGGCAGTCGGGCACCTTGGTTGCCACCAGTGAATGGTAGCGGGCCACAGGCAAGGGGGATGGTAGGTTGGCAAACAGGCCATCGCAGTTGTGCTCTACCGGGCTGGCCTTACCGTGTACCACTTGGGGGGCACGCTCAACCTTGCCGCCGTAATGTTCAACCAGGGCCTGGTGACCAAGGCAGATACCGAGAATCGGCAGTTTGCCGGCCAGCAGCGCAATAAGCTCCATCATACAACCGGCTTCTCCGGGGGCACCCGGGCCGGGAGACAAAATAAGCGCTGCCTGACCCGGTTCCGCCAGCATCCGCTCGGCGAGCAACTGGGCACTGACATTATTGCGGTACACCAGCACTTCAAAGCCCAGGCTGCGGAACTGATCCACCAGGTTGTAGGTGAAGGAGTCGAAGTTATCCAATAGATAGAGTTTCACAGGCCACCTCCCATCTTGATTGCACTGATCACTGCCTGCGCCTTTTGCGCGGTTTCGTCGGCCTCGGCCTGGGGATCTGAATCATAGACCACTCCGGCCCCGGCCTGGATGTGCGCCATGCCTTCGCTGACGAAGGCAGAGCGGATCACTATGCAGGTGTCCATATCGCCAAGCGCGTTGAGATAACCTACGGCGCCGCCATAGCTGCCGCGGCGCTGCTGCTCGGTTTCACGAATGAGTTGGGCGGCGCGCACCTTGGGGGCACCCACCAGGGTGCCCATGTTCATGCAGGCCTGATATGCGTGCAGGGCGTCGAGATCTTCCCTAAGCTGCCCGGTTACTCGGCTGACCAGATGCATCACATGGGAGTATCTGTCTACCTTCAGCAGCTCGGCCACTTTACGACTGCCACTCTGGCTGATGCGGGCGATATCGTTGCGGGCCAAGTCCACCAACATGATGTGCTCCGACAGCTCTTTCTTATCGAGTCTCAGCTCCAGCTCTATGCGGCTGTCGAGATCGAAATCTATCTCGCCATCCGGGGTCTTGCCGCGTTTGCGGGTACCGGCGATGGGGTAAACCTCAACCTGATTGCCCTTGGCTTCATACTTGAGGGCGCTTTCCGGAGAGGCGCCAAACAGGGTGAAGTCGGCACTGCGCAGGTAAAACATATAGGGGCTGGGGTTGGTCAGTCTCAGTGCCCGATAGGCGCCCAGAGTATTGGGGCAGGGCAGGCTGAAACTGCGTGATGGCACAACCTGAAAGATATCACCGGCGCAGATATGCTCCTTGAGGCGGCTCACCTGGCGGCAAAAATCGGCGTCGCTGATATTGACGCTGGCCTCGGCATGTACGCCGCTCAAAGGGGCAACATCTTCCAGCAACTGGCAGTTGGTTTCTATGGCATCCAGTCTGGCACCAAGCTCGGCCTGCACCTTGCTGTTGCCATTAAACTCCATCACCACGGCTTCGGCGCAGCCCTTTTGGTGATCTACCGTTATCAGGGTTTCAGCCAGATAAAACAGATAGTCGGGGCAGTGGTTCGCGCCCTGGCTTACGCTTGGCAGCGGCTCTGTGCTGGCGATAAGGTCGTACCCTAAAACGCCGCCCAGAAATCCGGTTTCAAACTGGCTCTCTTTTTCATCAACCAGACCCTGCTGCAGTAATCTCAGGCCATCGAGCGGCGAGCCTGCCTTGAGTCTGGCATCTTCATCCAGCTCGGCAGTGATCGGGCGCAGCACGACCTTGAGGCTCTGCTGCTCCAGGCTGACTTCACCGCGCGAGTTAAAGAAGTCGTGAATCGCGGGCAGCAGTCCGGCGCCGTTGTCTGTTAAAGCCTCGAAGCTCAAGGTCGACCCGTCACAGCGAATGGCCAGCGCCGCGTGGCTGAGGATAATGCTTTTCAGGTGATCCTTGCTGTCGATTTCGGCCGACTCCAGCAACATGCTGTGAGGCTTGTCCCGCGTCAGTTGCTGATACAGTTTCAGGGGATCGTCGTAATAGGGCAGTGACCGCGTCTGGCGGTGTACTCTGGCGATTGGCTCGATTCTGTTCATCTGTTCTTCCTGTTGTTCCGCTGTTTAGCCTGGCTGCGGGGTTTTCCTGACCGTTAAGCACAAAAAAGCCCGCAATCTCTTGCGGGCTTTTTGTTGAATTTGGCTGCGTTATTTTCAATCGTGCACAGCGCTTCACACTACCCGCGTTAAGGGAAGTGCCACCACCAGATGATGTTGAGTGAAGCGTTGAAGTGTGTCATTGAAAATTTGTCCTCTCGACGTTTGACCTATAGAGAAACCCAGCTGCCCGCCAATGTCAATTGAATATTTTTAATTTATGCAAATTTATGCCAATTTGCCGTCGCCCAGCGGAGATAAATCGCATTTTACCAACAAAACCAAGTACAATAGCGTTATGATAACTGAAAATACTTTGGCCGATCTTCACAGCCATACTACAGCCTCAGATGGCCAACTGACACCATCTCAGCTGCTCGAGCGCGCCTTGGAAAAGGGGGTTGAGCTGCTGGCGATTACCGATCATGACACAGTCGCCGGGCTGGATGAGGCCCATGCTTTCAATGCCGGGCAGAGCGCGCCTTTGACTTTGGTGGATGGGGTTGAGATCTCTACCCGTTGGCACGCCTATGATATTCATATCGTGGCGCTGGATATCGACCGCCATGACGAAAACCTGCTTGCCTTTCTCGAGCGTCAACGTGAGCTCAGGGAAGAGCGGGCTCGCGAAATAGGCGCAAGACTTGAAAAGGCCGGTATTCCCGGGGCTTATGAAGGCGCCAGGGCGCTCGCCCGTGATGCGGCGCTGAGCCGTGGCCATTATGCCCGTTTCCTGGCCGAGCAGGGGCACGCGCCGGACAGCGCCAGCGTGTTCAAGAAGTTTCTTGGCCGCGGCAAGACGGGCTATGTGCCCAACAACTGGGGTGAGATGGCGACGGCCATAGAGGTGATCCACAACGCAGGTGGAGTGGCCGTGTTGGCCCACCCCAGTGGCTATCAACTGTCGGCCAAGTGGCTCAAACGCCTGGTACGCGAATTCAAGGCCGCCGGTGGCGATGCCATGGAGGTGGTGCTCGGGCAGCAAACCACAGACGACAGAAATAATTTAGGGGCGCTGGCCACTCTCAACGGCCTCTACGCCTCGGTGGGATCCGATTTCCACTTTCCCGGCCGCTGGCTGGAACTGGGCAAGAATCTGTATCGGCCCCAGGGATTGAACTGGGTCTGGCAATGCAAGCAATGGACAATAACTAAATGAGTCAATTTTTCTACGTACATGAGGTGAATCCTCAAACCCGTCTGATAAGCCAGGCGGTGAGCATTCTGAAAAGCGGCGGGGTCATAGTTTATCCCACAGATTCCGGCTATGCGCTGGGTTGTATGATTGGCGATAAAGACGCCATGAGCCGTATCGCCAGAATTCGCCAGATAGACAATGATCATAACTTTTCGCTGATGTGCCGCGACTTATCTGAGCTGTCGACCTATGCCAGAGTCGATAACCAGGCGTTTCGCATTCTGAAGAACAACACGCCGGGTTGTTACACCTTCATCTTTAAGGCCACCAAAGAGGTGCCAAGAAGACTGCAGAACGAAAAGAAACGCACCATAGGTATTCGGGTACCGAACAATGTTATCGCCCTGGCGCTGCTGGAAGCTCTGGGTGAACCCTTGATGTCCACCAGTCTTATTTTGCCCGGCAACGACTTTACCGAGTCGGATCCCGAGCATATCCGCGATATTCTCGAACATCAGGTAGATGCCATTCTCCACGGCGGTTACCTGGGCGAAAAGCCCACCACAGTGATAGACATGTCTGAAGGCGAAATGGTCATAGTCCGTGAAGGCAGTGGCGATATCAGCCCATTTCTTTAACCGCTCAATAAAGGTATAATCGCGCGTTTGGTCGGCCTATGCCGCCTTAAAGATGCTGCCAGAGGAGAGAAAACGGCTTGAGTGAAGGCGTTCAACAGAGTCTGCCGCTTGCCGTAGTGCGGGGTGAGGCGCTTAGAGAGCTGCCTGCCGATCTCTTTATTCCTCCCGAGGCGCTTGAGGTGTTTCTTGAGGCGTTTGAAGGGCCGCTCGACTTGCTTTTGTACCTGATCCGCAAGCAAAAAATGGATGTGGTAGATCTGCCCATCCACAGGATCACCGCCCAGTATCTTGAGTATATCGAGCTGCTGCAGGGCGCCAGGGTAGAGCTGGCGGCCGACTATCTGGTGATGGCGGCAACATTGGCGGAAATCAAGTCGCGCTTGTTGTTGCCAAGGCCGGAGCTGGAAGCCGAGGAAGAGGAAGACCCCAGAGCCGTGCTGATCCGCCAACTCAAGGCTTATGAAGCCATCAAAGAGGCGGCGGTGCGGCTGGATGAACTGCCAAGGCTCGAGCGGGATGTATTCCAGGCCAAGGCGGGCAAGGCACCGGATATCAAGCCCTTGCTGGTGCCGCCGGATGTGTCTTTGGCCGAACTGGCCCGGGCCTTTGGCGAAGTGCTCAAGCGGGTGGAAGCCGGCACTTCTCACCAGGTGCAGCGCGAGCAGCTTTCTACCCGGGAGCGGATGAGCCAAATTCTGGCCATGCTCTCCAGTGAGCATTACACCCCTTTTGAAGCTCTGTTCAAGGTGGAAGAGGGGCGCGCCGGAGTGGTGGTCAGCTTTCTGGCATTGATGGAATTGGTAAAGGAACTGCTGGTGGAACTGATCCAGGCCGAACCTTTATCGCGAATTTATCTCAAGGCGTACTGACGGGAGCCGACTTGGCGAAGATTAACGACCTTCAGCTGAAACAACTGATCGAGGCCAGTCTGTTTGTGCTGGCCAAGCCCATGACCTTGAAGGCGCTGAGAGAAACCGTGCTGGCCGATTTCAGTGTCTCCCGCGAGCGTATTCGCGCCGCGGTGGATGAATTGACCCTGGATTATCAGGAGCGCGGAGTACAGCTGGTCAAGGTCGCCGGTGGTTATCGGTTTCAGACCCGCGATAGCCTCAGCCCCTTGCTGCAACCTCTGTGGCAGGAGCAGGCGCCCAAGTATTCCAGGGCAACATTGGAAACCCTGGCGGTTATCGCCTACCGTCAGCCTGTGACCCGCGGCGAAATTGAGCTGGTCAGAGGGGTGGCTGTCGGCAGCCAGATTATCAAGAATTTAACAGACAGACGCTGGATCCGCGTTGTGGGGCACAAAGAGGTGCCGGGAAGGCCTTCGTTATACGCCACCACTACAGAGTTTCTGGCTTACTTCGGTCTGGACAGCATAGCGGATCTGCCGCCTCTGTCTGACGCCGAATCATTAGAGGCGGTATTTTCGGGGATGAAAACACCGCCGGAACCCTTAGAAGAGTCAACTTGAATGAGCGAAAAATTGCAGAAAGTCTTGGCCCGTGCAGGCCATGGCTCCCGTCGTGAGATGGAGGCATGGATTGCTGCAGGTCGCGTGAGTATTGACGGAGAAATCGCCAAACTGGGTGATCGCATCGAAGCCGACGCCAAGGTACGTATCGATGGCCGTGCGGTATCGCTGAAATCTGCCGATGAGGTGATCTGCCGGGTACTGGCCTACCACAAGCCGGAAGGGGAGATCTGCTCGCGCAAAGATCCCGAAGGCCGGCCCACAGTATTCGATCGTCTGCCCCGCACCCGTGACAGCCGCTGGGTTGCAGTGGGACGTTTGGATATCAACACCTCGGGTTTGTTGCTGTTCACCTCGGACGGTGAGCTGGCCAACCGCCTGATGCACCCCTCCAATGAAGTGGAGCGTGAATACGCCGTGCGTACCTTCGGTGAAGTGCCGGAAGCGGCGCTGCAGCGTCTGCGCAGCGGCGTTATGCTGGAAGATGGCCCGGCCCAGTTTGACCACATCAAGGCCGCCGGTGGCGAAGGCATCAACCAATGGTGGCACGTTACCCTGCGTGAAGGGCGTAACCGTGAAGTGCGTCGTCTGTGGGAATCCCAGGAAGTGCAGGTGAGCCGCCTTATTCGGGTGCGTTACGGCATGATAGAACTGCCCAAGAGCCTGCCTCGTGGCGGCTGGGTCGAACTGCCGCTGGAGCAGGTCAACTACCTGCGCCAATTGGCGGGCATGGATCCGGAAACCCGCTCCATGCTGGGCGCCGACAAACACAGCGTGGCCCGTAACAAGGTACGCAGTGCCAAGGTGCGCCGCGCCGTGCGTAAACACAAGACGGCGGCGGGCAAGCCCAAGCCAACCCGGCAGCGCAGCTGATGCCGCCAAGGCCTTATCGGCAGTGTGTTACAGCTTGTCGATAGCCTATCTAATCCCATCTAAAGATGTGATTCCAATGCAATGAAAGGTCGCCGCGGCGGCCTTTTTTGTTGCTGTTTTTCTAAGCTTTTTTGCACTGTTTCTCGCTGCTTTTGCATAGTTTTTGTCGTTGTTTTTGCCATAGCTTTTTACCAAAGTTTTTTACCATCACTTTTTACCATAAGAAAGTCCACTTACCTTGGCGCAGTTCAGTAATGGTATAAGATAAAGGAACAGCAACTCAGGGAGCCAAGGCATGCAGCTGATCTCACACACAAAAATTTGGGACCAAGGCGAACACAACGCCTTTTGCGATCTATGCCGCTGGCAGGGGGCGCTCTACTGCGTCTTTCGGGAGGGCCAGGCCCATGTGTCTGATGATGGTGCACTGAGAGTGCTTAAATCCAGCGACGACGGTCAAAGTTGGCAGGCCGAGGCGCTTATTCAAAGCGAGCTTGGCGATCTGCGCGACGGCAAACTGCTCGCCCATGCTGGCCGTTTATGGCTTTTTGGCGCAGCCTCCAAACATGGCAAGGCGCCGCTGCAGTCCTTGATGTGGCACTCGCTGGATGGCATCAACTGGTCGGCCCCCGAAAAAGTCGCCGATACCGGATACTGGCTCTGGCGGGTGACCGAGGCTGAAGATGGCCTCTACGGCGTGGGTTATCGCCCAGGCGCCGATGGTGATGTCAGGCTCTATCGTAGTGAGCGCCTGCAAGCATCACAAACCGGTAAACTGCAATTTACGCCCTGGGTCGCCCCCTTGCAAAATGACGGTTATGTCAATGAATCATCACTGTTGTTTTGGGGCGGCGAGCATACTCGCTCTAATCAATCCTCTTCAAACACAGAAGCGCTTTGCCTACTAAGGCGCGATCCTGTGTGGGACGCACAAGAAACCGGGTTGCTCGGCAAGGCCAAGGCTCCTTTCAAAACCTGGCAATGGCAGCAGCTCAGTTGCCGTATCGGTGGTCCGGTGGCCTTTTTCTATAACGACCGCCTGCTGGCCGTGGTGCGCCTCTATGATAATAAGGTGCGCACCTCGCTGGTGGAAATCGATAGCGCCACAGCCAAGGTCACCGAGCTTTTAACCCTGCCATCCGGCGGCGATACCAGCTACGCCGGTATCGAGCTGGACGGCGATGAACTCAAGCTGGTGTATTACTCAAGCCATGAGGGCAAAACCGCCATCTATTTCGCCCGTATCGGGCTCAAAGGCTAAAGTTCCAGGCCATAATACCAGTGTGCTCGACACCAGCCAGCGTGACTGAATCAGGCCCATTAACAGGGAAAATCGCTTTAGATTTCAAAGCCAGTCAATTCTATTGCAAAAATCAGCCAAATCAGGGTTTTGTGGCCTTTGTCAAAAACTTGACCTTTGGCTAATTGTTTTAACATTCAGTACTGGGTATTGTATAACTAATTCAATCGCTTAGCTTTAGCGCTTCCTTAAGCTTAAGGCTGGAAGCAGTAACACTTTTTTGTTTTCAGCGGAACTCTGGGATGAACAGAGTTTGGACCCGTGCGGTAGCCATGGCTTTACTTAACTTTTTTTTGTAAGGCCTGGGTTGTAGGGCTCTCGGTTGTACGGCTTGGCGCGCTCATGACAAACACCTCAGAACTGATTTTTTATACAGTATTATTGTTCTTCTCGACAAAATGCCGGGAATTTGCAGCTAAGCTTGCGCGTTATTTCTGTAACATTTTAGAAAATAGATTTAAATTCATAAAGTTAAAAAATACAGCTGGTAGATAATAGGTTTGGAAACCGCGCATGCGCGTTTAGCTGCAAGGGATATTTGGACTAAATGGTATTATATCCAGCCAATACAAATAGATAGCTATGCGTGTTTACACTCCTCCGAGGACTAAAACGCGCATGCGCACTATACAGCTGTTATAAGTATTTGGAGATGTATGTATCAAATAAAATTAGATGAAATTCTTGCTGGCTATAGTTTGAGCACATCTCAAGGTGATGAACTGGTTTCTGTTCAATATAGAGGTTTTGTCCTCCAATCTGAGGGACGAGAGTTTATAAGAAAAGCCGAGGGTGTTGTTAATAGAATACTTAGCAAATTGCCAGTGTCTATAAGTCCTAATGATGTCAAAACGTTGGTTGTTATCATAAAACAGAATTTAGAGGCTGACGTTTATATAAACGAGTGTGATGTAATGGCGAGTGCTGTTGTCAGTAAAAGCGTGAACAAGGGCGATCCTGTTACCAAAAATGACCTTTATCACATTCATAGCGTGAACCTATCAGATATTAACTTTCCCAATGACTGCTCCTATATTGTTTTACTTACTAATGGTTGGGATAGGGTTTTTTACTATGATTTTGGTCCTACAATCGGTTCTGATGACCGGAAGCTAATAGATTATGATGTAAACAGAGTTTTGGGGCTCGGTTTATCAGCGTCTCTATTCTTTGAAATGTTTGACTTGTCGTCAACAGAGTGGGAGAAAATTATTAATACAGGTTGGTTTCCGTTTTCATATATGACATATGAACAACAAGAAAACCTGATTAATCACATAAAGTATGACTGGGACTTGAGCGCTATTATTGAGGGTATAAACGATACTTTTATTGGTGGTAAAGACGAATGGCTGGCAGCTTTGAATGCCAACGAAGCTCTTAGCAAACATCTTAACTTGGTTAGCAAAGCGCTCACCCATCACGTGAATGGTGACTATGACTCGGCTATACATATACTTTACCCAAGGCTAGAAGCTCTGTTGCGAGAAGACTTCATTTCGAAGAACCCAGGTATGCAAGGGAGAAAGCAACAGATTCTAGCTAACCACATAGGAACTAATATTACTGGTTACTCGCATCAACTAAGTCGTTATTTTCCTGAGAAATTTAGTGAGTATATTCTCAAGTCATATTTCAAAGATTTTGACCCTGATGTCGAGAGTGACTTTGTTAGTAGAAATTCGCTTTCTCATGGTTCTGTTGGAGAGTCGGCTTTAACGCTGAGCTCTTCAATTGTAGGCTTTTTGATCCTTGACCAAATTCACAGGTACACACATTTCTCAAATAATGTAACGTTAGATCGTGGATAAATACTTATAACAAGGCAATCAACGCAAGGAATACAGGACAGCCATATCTTTTTGATGTTTCGCAAAGCCTTGACTAGGCTTTGAAATGGCGTTGTTGATCAAATCATTCGCTTGAACGCAA